>DASWUV010000102.1:0-7509 GCA_036401495.1 Pseudonocardia sp.
ATCTGTGCGCGCGGTGTCGGGCTGACCTGGGGGAGCGGCAGGGCGGCGGCACCCGGCACGATGAACGGCACGACGGTGCCCAAACCGACTGACGTGGCGACGTTGGGGACGGCGAGCGCCACGGCGACGATCCCGAGAAAACCCGATCAACAGCAACGCGATCAGCACGCCCGCGCATTGACCTACCCAGGGAGGCGTCGTTCACGGTCCGGACCGTCGAGTGGGTGCGCGACCACGGCGGCCGAGGCCTGGTCGATGTACTGGAGAACTGGTGGTATCCCAACCTCCGAATGCGACGACGCCTGATGTCGCGTATCTCCTTCACCCGCCGCCGCCAGATAACTCGGCAGACCACCCGGCCGCACCGCCGTCATCGGCAACCAGGGCGACGGGTCGTTGAGCGTGCTCGACCTGGACCAGACTGTCGTGAACCGGGCCGTGGTTGTGGTGGCCGCAGGGACGCCGGTGCCCGCGCCCGCTCCTACCGCGCCGGTAAACGAAGGGTCGCGCTTCGCTTCGCAAAGGGAGCGACCCCCATCGATGGCCAGCGCGACCGTTGACATTGTCGACAGTTCACAGGAGGATCGGAAGGTGTGAGGCTGCGGGCGGACCGTCCCGGTTGACTCGAAGCCCGCGCGTCGTCATCGCGGCCGAGCCGCCGACGCGAGTGCCGGTCGGAGGACGCGTCCGGGCTGGTCAGGACAGATCCACCCGGTGGTCTGGAACGGGCGATCAACCCTTCGGAGGTAGAGCAGTGTCCCTCGTACAGGAGCACCAGACGTGGCACAACTGGGCCGGGAACCTGTCGTGCGCACCGACGCGGTTGATCCAACCGGAGAACGAAGTCGATGTCGTCGACGCGCTCAAGCTCGCCAACCGGCAGAACCTCCCCGTCCGCGTGCTCGGTGCAGGCCACTCCTTCTCACCGCTGTGCGTGACCGACGGGGTCCTGATCACCCCGGCGCGGATGACGGGCGTCACCGCAACTGATGCCACGACCCGGCGCGCGGTGGTCCTGCCGGGCACCCGGATCCGGGACCTCGGCGATCCGCTGTGGGCCGCCGGACTGTGCCTCAACAACCAGGGTGACATCGACACCCAGCAGATCGTCGGGGCCATCTCCACCGCCACGCACGGCTCGGGCAAGAAGTTGAAGAGCTTCGCAGGCGCACCGGTCCGCTTCCGCGTCGTCCTGCCCTCCGGTGAACCGATCGAGATCACCGATGCGGACAAGGACCTGATGGGCGCCATGCGGGTGTCACTCGGCCTGCTGGGCGTCATCACCGAGGTCGAGCTGCAGGTGCGCGACACGTTCGGGCTCGCTGAGCGACTGGAGTTCTGGACCCTCGACGAGGTCCTGGGCAGCTGGGACGAGAACTTCGAGCAGCTGCGGCACTTCTCGTTCTTCTACCACCCGCACTCCGAGTCTCCCGACCGGCTGTTCATGCCGCACCCCGAGGGGCGCAGCGCCGAAGACATGTCGATGGTCAAGAGGTACTACGAGCACCCGGCGGACGATCTGGACAAGGCCGACGCCATCGTGCGCGAGGCGGGCTACCAACGCTTCGACCGGCCCTACCGGATCTATCCCGACCCGGACTTCCAGGGCGACATCGTCATGCGCGAGCTTGAGTACATGATTCCCTTCGAGCGGGGCCGGGACGCGTTCCTCGCCCTGCGGAGGCTCATCCGCGAAGACTTCCCGGAGAACAGGTTCCCCATCGAGGTGCGGTCGATCGCCGCTGACGACGCCTGGCTGTCCGGCTTCAGCGACCAGGACTCGATCTCCATCTCCATCTGCGGGCACGAGCAGCTGGACTACCGGCGCTTCCTGGCCGCGGTCTCGGACGTGCTCGACCCCTTCGCCGGGCGCCCGCACTGGGGAAAGATCTTCTACCAGGATCGGGAGCGCATGCGCGAGCTGTTCCCCAGGTTCGACGACTTCGTGCGGATGCGGCGCGAGCTCGACCCCACCAACATGTTCCTCAGTCCTGAGCTGGCGCCACTCTTCGCGTGAGCACCTCGACTCAGCGGAGTTGGAGATGACGACATGACCAACGCGTACGTGACCGCGGCGAGTCATCCGGTGCGAGTGCACGACGTCGCGGTGATCGGCGGTGGCATCGTCGGCGCCGCGATCGCCCGCGAGCTCGCCGGGTACGACCTCTCCGTCGCGATCGTCGAGGCCCGCGACGATGTCGGAGACGGCACCAGCAAGGCGAACACCGCCATCCTGCACACCGGTTTCGACGCGAAGCCGGGAACGCTCGAGTCGGCGCTCGTGCACCGCGGGTACCACCTCATGTCCGACTACGCCGAGGTCACCGGCATCCCGGTGGAACACACCGGCGCCCTGCTGGTGGCCTGGACCGACGAGGAACGTGACGCGCTGCCCGGTCTCCGCGACAAGGCCGTGAAGAACGGCTACGACCGTTGCGAGATCGTCGACGCCGACGAGGTGTACCGCCAGGTTCCCGACCTCGGCGAAGGAGCGCTGGGTGGCCTCACCGTCCCGGACGAGTCGATCATCTGCACCTGGACGGCCAGCCTGGCGGTGGCCAGCGAGGCCGTTCAGCGCGGGTGCGAGCTGCTGCGCGGACACCGGGTCACCGGCATCTCCCCCCACGACGACGGCACCCTTCTGCACACGAGCGCAGGCGACGTGCAGGCACGCTGGGTGGTCAACGCCGCGGGTCTCGGTTGCGACTACATCGACCAGATGTTCGGTCACGACCGGTTCACGGTGACCCCACGCCGCGGCGAGCTGTTCGTCTTCGACAAGCTCGCCCGGCCGCTCGTACCCAAGATCGTGCTGCCGGTGCCCAGCGCGCGGGGCAAGGGCGTGCTGGTGAGCCCGACGATCTACGGGAACGTCATGCTCGGACCCACCGCCGAGGACATGACCGACCGCAGCGCGACAGGCACGTCCGAGGCAGGCTTCGAATTCCTGCTCGGCAAGGGGCGTCAGCTGTTCCCCCGCCTGCTCGACGAAGAGGTGACCGCGAGCTACGCGGGTCTGCGAGCGGCCATCGACCACGGCGACTACCTCATCGAGGTCGACAGCGCGCAGCGCTACCTCCTGGTCGGCGGCATCCGGTCGACCGGCCTCACTTCGTCCCTCGCCGTCGGCGAGCACGTCCGCGACCTCCTCGGCCGATCCGGGCTTGCCCTCAGCCCGCGCGACGACCTCCCGCCTGCGCCTCGGATGCCCAACCTCGGCGAGGCCTTTCGGCGGCCCTACGCCGATGCCGAGCTGATCGCCGAAGACCCTGCCTACGGGAAGATCGTGTGCTTCTGCGAGCGCGTCACGGCGGGCGAGATCCGCGACGCGTACGCGTCGACGATCCCTCCGACGTCGGTCGAGGGTCTGCGCCGCCGGACACGCGTGATGAACGGCCGCTGCCAGGGCTTCTTCTGCGGCGCGGAAGTAGCCGCACTCGTCGAGGGCGCCGGTCGTTCTGACGAGCAGTCCACTCGGCAGCAGGTCGCACAGCAGCAGGTCGCACGGTGACCGGCTCGATCGTCGAGCGCCCCGCGGTCGCCGTCGTCGGCGGCGGCCCTGCGGGCCTGACGGCCGCGGCGAACCTCGCCGGACGGGTCGATGGTGAAGTGCTGGTCCTGGACCGCGAAACCGCGGCAGGCGGGATACCGCGCCACAGCGACCACACCGGCTACGGCATCCGCGACAAGAGATCCGTGATGCGGGGGCCCGACTACGCCCGTCGGCTGGTCCGCGAGGCCGTCGACGCAGGCGCCCTGCTGCGGACCAGTGCCATGGTCACGGGCTGGAGCGCCGACGGCGCTCTCGAGGTGACCAGCCCCGACGGTCGATACACCGTCAACGCAGACGCGGTGGTGCTGGCCACCGGGGCGCGCGAACGGCCGCGCACAGCCCGACTGATCCCCGGTGACCGACCGCACGGCGTGCTGACCACCGGTCAACTCCAGAACCTCGTGCACCTGCACCACCGTGACGTGGGCAAGAAGGCGGTCGTCGTCGGGGCCGAGCTCGTCAGCTGGTCCGCGGTGGTCACCCTGCGGGAAACGGGATGCAGCACAGCGCTGATGGTCACCCACCACGACTCCCCGGAGTCGTACGCCGCGTTCAACCTGGCGGGGCGGTTCGCGCTCCGCACACCGATCGCCACCTCCACCCGCGTCACCCGGATCATCGGCAAGGGAGTCCTTGAAGGGGTGGAGATCGAGGACCTCGGCACGCGGCGACGTCGGGTCGTCGAATGCGACACGGTCGTCTTCACCGGTGACTGGATCCCGGACCACGAGTTGGCGCGGTCCGCGGGCCTCGACATGGACCCGGCGACGCGAGGTCCGCGGGTCGACACCGCTTTGCGGACGAGCAAGCCCGGGGTGTTCGCCGTCGGCAACCTCCTGCACCCGGTCGACACCGCCGACATCGCCGCACTCGACGGCAGGCACGTCGCCCAGCAGGTCGTCGCCTACCTCGACGGAGCGCGGCCTGCGCACACGGGGGTGAGCATCACCGCTGCTGCGCCATTTCGCTGGGTTGCGCCCCATGTCCTGCGGCCAGGGGATCCGCCACCGCCACGCGGGCGGATGCTGCTCTGGACGGACGAGCTCATCCGCACACCCCGCGTCAGCGTGCAGCAGGACGGTCAGACCATCGTTGCCCGGCGAATGCCGTGGCCTGCGTCTCCGGGACGGGTGTTCCGGATTCCGTCCAGCATGCTCGACGACGTGGACCGGCGTGGTGGAACGGTGACGATCGGCGTGCAGTAGCACCGCCGGGTCGCGACACGGGATCGAGCGGCCTGCGTCGCTCGCCCGGCAGATTGCGTCCCTGTATCGGCCGCTTCCCGAGGCTGGATGATCGGCGGCGGCCCTGCAATGATCACTTTTCGGCTCGAAGACAGCTGGTCAGGAGGTGCACCACCGTGCGGTGTGACCTGCACCCCCCGTCGGCGTCGGCAGGGCTGGTCCGATGACCCTCCAACAGCTGCGCTACTTCCTGGCCGCCTGCCAGTACGGGTCGTTCGCAGCCGCGGCAGACGCGCTCTACCTCGCGCAACCCTCGCTGGCCGACCAGGTCAGACGCCTTGAGCGGGAACTCCGAGTGGCGTTGTTCGCCCGGTCGGGGCGGCGGCTGACGCTGACCGACGCAGGCACGAGCTTCCGGCCGTACGCGGAGAAGGTGCTCGAGGCGGTGGAGGCTGCGAAGGCCTCGGTCGGTCAGGTCCGCGAGTTGCGCGGGGGCACCGCATCGTTGGGCACCTTCGGCGTGGCCCACCACTATTTCGTCCGCGAAGTCGTCGCCGAGTTCGCCGAGCTCTACCCCGAGGTGACCGTTCGCGTCGTCGGTCAGAACACCGTCGAGGTGTGTGAAAAGATCCGCGCAGGTGAACTCGAGGCAGGGCTCGTCACGATGCCCTTCGACGACACCGGGCTGGACGTTCGGCCGGTGCTCACGGACGAGAACCTCTTCTGCGCCGTCGAAGGTCCCGACGTCGCCCAGCCGATGACGATCGAGCGCCTCGCCCAGACCAGGCTGATCGTCTACGACGCGCACTACGGGTGGCGGGATCCGACCCGCAGCCAACTCTTCGAGCGTGCACGGTCGGCGGGGGTCCAGCTTCGCCCGGCCATCGAGGTGGAGAGCCTCGGCTCGGCATTGCTGCTCGCCGCGCAGGGGCTCGGAGGCACGTTCGCGTTGCGCAGCGTCGTGGAGGAGGAGACCTTCCCGTCCGAGCTGCGCTCCGTGCCCTTCGCGCCAGGCCTGTACGACACCTTCGGTTTCGTCACGAGACGCGGTGCACGCATGTCCCCGGCCACCGAGGAACTGGTGCGGCTGGCCGAGCTGCAACTCAAGAGCTTCGGCCTCCCGGTGCTCCCACCCGGTGATCACGTCCAACCAGGATCTCCGAAGAGCGAGGGCGCAGACCCCGGGTGACCCGCTCGTCTCCGGCGACGACGACTCCCGCCCGCTCCCACGGACGCTGATCGGCGAGAAAGGCGACTTCCGCCCGCGCCCACTCGGTCACGAGGTCGGCCGCCACGTCACCGCTGCTGATCCGTGTCTCTTCGCGGGCCGCCCGGACCCGCTAGGACGCTCGACCGCAGCATGTCCTGCCATTCGAGTCCGACGTCATCGCGCGCGACCGCGACATGGTGACCGCCTCATGCGCCCTTGGGAGTGCGCAGGAGGAACGGGGTGACGACGAGGAACAGTGTCACGACGCCACCCGCGGTCACGATGAACGAGGCGCCTGAGGTCAGAGCGTGGGAAAGCCCGGTCAACAGGACCACCGGCGCCCAGCAGACCAAGCCCAGCGCCGCGCCGCCGATCATGAGCTCCGACCGGTCGTCGGTCGGCGCCTGCCGCCCGACGGCCAGGAAGACGGCCCAGCTCAGCGCGAGCGGTGCGCATCCCAGGACGCCGAACGCGTTGAGAATCACGATCGGATGCCCGCCTGCACCGGTGAGGGCCACGCCGACCAGCCCGGACAACGCGAAGGCGAGGACGGCGGCCGGCCGGAGGACGAGGAGCGGGGAGGGTGCACCTGTCGTCATGGCCCACGCCGATGCGGCACCCGTTTGATCGGAGGTGAGCGCCCGCCACTCCTCGTCAACGCGGTCGGGGTGCGTTTGCGCCAATCGAGAGACGGCGGCCCACCGGCCTGGCCAGGAAACGGGGCAGGCAGCGAGGAAGCGGTCAGCGGGAGCCGCATCCGCGCTGCGGGCCGACCGGTCGTCGGAGCGCACGTGTTCCTCCGATCGTGGCTCGCTCTCGGGCGAAGAGCTCAGAGCGACAGCATGGCACAGATGTCAACTGTCTACAATATGCGGCGCATCTCTTGACTGCGGTGCCAGCAGGCCGCACGATGAATACTGTCAACAGTGCGCAGAAGACAGGTTGGTCGAGGAGCTCTCCGTGGATGGTGCCAGGTCCGGGAGGCGGCGTCGTGCAGAAGTCGATCTTCATGCGCGCGACATCGGCGCCATCCGAGCCGCTGTGACGGCACACCTTGTTCAACTCCACGGCACACCGGTGACGTGGCATGACCAACGATCAGCACTGCCGTGGTGATCGAACGAAGGAGGACTGATGACGAAGAAGCTCGGTGGGGTCATGGCGGCGATCTCGACTCCGTTCACGGAGAGCGGCGAGATCGACGAAGGCGCGCTGCGCACCCACATTGACTTCTTGCTGGAGAACGGTGTCCACGGCCTGGTTCCGGGCGGCAGCACGGGTGAGTTCGCCGCGCTGTCATCCGCAGAGCGCAAACAGCTCCACGAAGTGGTGCTCTCGCACACCGATGGCCGGGTACCCGTCGCACCGCAGACGGGTTCCACCAGCACCGCGGATGCCATCGAGTTGTCCAAGCACGCCGCCGACCACGGCGCTGATGCAGTGCTGCTCGTGCAGCCCTACTACGAGCCGCCGACGCGGGACGAGGTGATGGAGTACTTCCACACCGTCGGGACCGCCGCCGGAGTCCCGGTGATCGCTTACAACCTGCCGGGCGTGACGGG
>DASWUV010000103.1:0-6339 GCA_036401495.1 Pseudonocardia sp.
GCCGGAACCCGATCAGGCGACCCTGCGGATGACCACGGCCGTCACGTCGTCCATGATCAGGTGGCCCATGCTGTAGTTGCTGATGCGCTCGATGAGGTCCTCGGCGCTCGTCGCCTCGACGGTCGAGCGCACCACGGCGGCGGAGGCCTCGGCCATCGATTCGAAGTAGTCGAGCAGTCCGTCGCTGACCGAGATGAAGGTGTCGCCCACTTCGACTGTCGCCGTCTGCTCGATCCAGGTGCTGCCGTCGAGCGCGCCCAATGGCAGGTCGTCGGAGGCCAAGCGCACGACGTCGCCTCGCGCGCTGATGATGCCGCTGAGCCCGTGGCCCGCGTCGACGTAGGTCAACAGGCCTGTGGCGGGGGCCAACCGCGCGCTGAAGAGCGTCACGAAGCTGGACGTGTCGGTGAGGTCCGGCGCCAGGTCGATCGCGACCCGGTTGACGGCCTCCGTGACGCCGATGAACCGGGTGGCGCCCCGCAGCACCGCCCGCACGCTGGCCCCGATGATGGCGGCGGCGACGCCCTTCCCCATCACGTCGGCCACCGAGACCTGCAGGTCGTCGCCGACCATGAAGTAGTCGAAGAAGTCGCCTGCCAGGTCGCGGGCGGGCAGGCAGCGGCCTGCGACCTCATAGCCGGGTACGACCGGTGCGACCTTGGGCAGCAGGCTGCGCTGCACCTGGTTGGCGCGGACGAACTCCTCGTCGGAGGCGAGCTCCTTCTGCACCCACTGGGCCAGGTCGCGGAGCAGGTCGTGATCGGTGGCGCTCAATGTCCGCGGGCGGATGTCCATGATCGCGAGCGCGCCGACCCGGGTGCCGCTGGGATCCTCAAGCGCGTGCCCCGCGTAGAAGCGGACCCGCTCCAGGCCGAGCACCAGCGGGTTGTCGCGGAACTGCCGGTCGTAGCGGGTGTCGGGGATGACGAGCGTGGCGCCTGCCTGGACCACCGCGTTGCGGAACGCCTCGCTGCCCGGGCCGCCGTGCCCGTCCAGTCCGGCGCTCGCCGTCGACCAGCTCCCGTCGGCCTCGATCAGTGAGACGACGACCATCGGCACGCCGAACAGGCGGCGGGCGAGCCGAACGACCCTCGCGAACCGGTCCTCCTGCGGGGTGTCGAGGATCGACAGTTCCCGCTGGGCCCGTACCCGCTCGGCGTCGGTGAGCGGCTGTGGAGTGGTCGGAAGCGGCTGCGCATCCGCCTCGGGAATCGACGGGAGTTGAGCTGGGCGTCGGATGCGCATGGCGTCCTCCCGATCACTAGACTGAAAGACTGCAGGACGATCCGTCATCCGGCCTAATCTAACGCGAATGTCGTCGCCACGGTCGCACCACGCCCCGCCAAGGTGAGTCGTGCACCCGGACACGCCGAGTCGTGCGCCTGGCCCCGGTGAGTCGGTCATCCGAGCACGCCAAGGTCGGGCAGCCGCGCGGGTGAGTCGTGCACCTCGCCCCCGTGAGTCGGCCATCTGGGCACGCTGAGCTTGGGCAGCCGCGTGGGTGAGTCGTGCACCTCGCCCCGGTGAGTCGGCCATCTGAGCACGCTGAGCTTGGGCAGCCGCGGTGATCGCCAAGATTGGGACATGAGGGCCACATGCGGCGCCCATGTCCCGATCCTGGCGATCAACGTCGTCGGATCACCTACCTGTGCCGAGACGGCCGATTCACCGTGCCCGGGTGCACGACTCACCGTGCCCGGGTGTACGACTCACCGGGGTGAGGTGCGCGACTCACCGGGGGCGCGCAGTGGTTGGAAGGGCTGGCCCTGGGGTCGGGAGGCGTGCGAACCTCGCGGGGAGCGAGGGAGGGCGATGTCGGTCTATCAGCTGAACCGGTGCGTGTACGACTGGGTTCGGGCCGGCGAGGTCAACAGCCACGCCGGCACGGACGGCAGGATCGGGTTCGACGACTCCGGCTACGAACTGACCGACGACGAGCGCAAGGCGTTTCAGGCGCGGGACGTGGCGTCGCTGTACCAGCTGGGACTGCACGAAGTGTTGCTGAACCGGTTTTGTCGGGCGGCGGGTTTCGCCCGTGACGAGTACCGGGCGTTGCTGGCGCCGCTGGGCGTCAAAGAAGAGAGGAGGGGACGGTGGCAGAGATAGTGTTGGCGTACTGCGCCTCGCACGCTCCCATGATGTCCTCGGCGCGGACGGCGGCGTCGCAGGAGCAGCGCGACCATTTCTTCGGTGCGCTGGAGCACGTCAAGCAGGAGTGCGTGGCGCGGGACGTGCAGGCCTGCGTCTTCCTGTCCAACGAGCACTTCACGAACTTCTTCCTGGAGAACTTCCCGCAGATCTGCATCGGGCTGGGCGAGAAGAACTGGGGGCCGACCGAGGAGTGGCTGCCGATCGACAAGACGTGGATCCCCGGCCATCCGGGGTTGGCCAACCACATCGCCGAGGCCACGCTGCGGTCCGGGTTCGACCCCGCGTTCTCCCATCAGCTCGAGCTCGACCACGGGATCATGACGGTCTATTACGAGCTGGACAACGACATGCGGCTGCCGCTCGTACCGATCGTGCAGAACTGCGCGGTCGCGCCGCTGATGCCGGTGCGGCGGTGCTACGAGTTCGGCAAGGCGGTCGGCGAAGCCATCCGTTCCTACCGCGGCCTGGAGCGCGTCGCGATCATCGGGGCGGGCGGGCTTTCGCACTTCATCGGCAACCCCAGGGTCGGGGACATCGACGAGGAGTTCGACGAGTGGTTCCTCGACCACCTGGTGCGCGGGGACCTGGACGACGTGCTCGACATCCCCGACAGCGAGCTCGAGCTGGCAGGCAACGGCAGCCACGAAATCCGTAGCTGGGTTGCGGTCGCGGGAGCGATGGCCCCGACCAACGCGACGAGGTTGGCGTACGAGGCCGTGTTGCCATGGATCACCGGTATGGCCGTCGCAGAGTGGGACCCGAATCGGTGACCAGCGGGCCGCCGACCTGCCTGCCGTCGCGGAAGCCTACCGCTACTCCGCCGCCACCTCGCGCAGGTCGGCACCGTAGCGCGCCCTGACCTTGGCGCGCAGGCCCGCGTCGCCCCGCGGCACCGGCTCCAGGAACACCTCGTCGACGTCGGTGAACTCCTCGTGCAGTTCCATGTCGATGCGCACGCAGGCGTGCTCGATGTCGTCGGACGTCGCGCTCTCCGCGAAGTCCAGCCGGGCGCAGACCAGCACCTTGTCGGTGCCGGTGAGCATGGTGAGCAGGTCGACGACCTCGTCGACCTCCGGCTGCTCGCCGAGGCGCTTGCCGATGGCGCGCACCATGCGCGGATCGGCCTGGCGCCCGATGAGCAGTGCCATGTTGGTGCGCGTGAGCCCGTAGGCGGCGACGACGAGCAGCAGGCCGATCGCCAGCGACGCTGCCCCGTCCCAGACCGGGGAGCCGGTGAGCGCGGTCAGGCCCACTCCCGCGAACGCGATCGCCAGGCCGATGATCGCGGCGCTGTCCTCGAACAGGACCGTGATGACGGTCGGGTCGTCGCTGCGCCGGAGGAAGGTCTTGAGATCCAGCCGTGCTTCCCGGCGCTCCCCGGTGACCTGCCGGATGGCCTGGAAGAGCGACGTGCCCTCGATGGCCGCCGCGACGACCAGCACGATGAGCGCCACCATAGCGTTCTGCCGCTCCTCCTGGCCGCCCAACAGCGTGTGGACGCCCTGGTAGATCGAGAACAGCGCGCCCGCCACGAAGATCGATACGGCGGCCAGCAGGGAGAAGACGTAGCGCTCCTTGCCGTAGCCGAAGGGGTGTTGACGGTCGGCGGCTTTGGAGGAGCGCTTGAGCGCCGTCAGCAGCAGCACCTCGGTCATGGTGTCGCCGACGGAGTGCGCGGCCTCCGACAACATGGCCGCGCTGCCGGTGAGCAAGCCGGCCACCAGCTTCGCCACGCCGACCGCGATGTTCGCGCCCATCGCGAGCAGAACGGTCAGGGTGCTCTCGCCGCCGGATTTCGCCACTTCTGCCGGTACCCGTTCCGGACGCCCCGGATGCCGGTCAGTGGCGCGGGGCACAGAAACCCGGGGTCCACGACGTCTCTTGACACTCCGCCCAGCCTCCTCCCATACTCGCTCCGATACTTAAAGCGCTTTACGGTCGCACGTGGAGTCAGAGAGGACATCTCCGTGAGCAGTTCCCTCGGCGTCGCCGTCATCGGCGCAGGCATGGCAGGCCGCGCCCACATCGCCGGATACCGCAGCGCAAGCACCCTCTACGGGCCGGACCTGCCCGAGATCCGCCTGGTGGCCGTGGCCGACGCCTACCCGGGCCTCGCCGACGCCACCGCCGGGCGCTTCGGCTACGCCCGTGGCGAGACCGACTGGAAGGCCGTCGCCGAGGCTGACGACATCGACGTCGTGAGCGTCGTGGTGGCCAACCACCTGCACCGGGAGATGGTCGAGGGCCTGTTGGCGGCGGGCAAGCACGTGCTGTGCGAGAAGCCGATGGCGCCCAGCGTGGCCGACGCCGAAGCGATGGTGGCCGCGGCCGAAGCGGCGGATGCGCAGAGCGGCATCGGCTTCACCTTCCGCCGGTCACCCGCGGTCAACGCGATCCGCGAGCAGGTGGAGCACGGCGCGCTGGGCAGGCCGTTGCACTTCAACGGGCACTACTGGTGCGACTACGGCGTCAGCCCGGACGCCCCGATGAGCTGGCGCTACAAGGGTGGCCCGGGATCGGGCGCGCTGGCCGACATCGGCAGCCACCTCATCGACCTCGCCGAGTTCGTCTGCGGGCCCATCACCGCGGTGCGCGGCGCGGTGCTCTCGACCGCGATCCCGGAGCGGGCCCTGCCTGCCGGGAACGTCGTCGGCCACGCCAAGGCCGAGCTGTCGGACACCGTCGAGCCGGTCGAGAACGAGGACCTGGTGACGTTCACCGCCACGTTCGCCGCGGGCGGTGCCGCCACGATGTCGGCCTCGCGCATCGCGTACGGACTGCCGAACTCGCTGGGCTTCGAACTGTTCACCGCCAACGGCGCGGCCACGTTCGACCTGGCCAGGCCCGGCGAGTTCGGGCTTATCGACGGCTCGCCCGCCTCGGTCACCCAGGGCTACCGCCAGGTGCTGATCGGACCCGAGCACCCGTACCTGCGCGGCGGTCTCGCGATGGACTTCCCGAGCGTCAACTACGGCCAGAACGACCTGTTCGTCTTCCAGGGCCGCGCGTTCCTCGAGCAGGTCGCGGGCGTCGGGAAGCTGCCGCCGGTGCCTTCGTTCGCGCACGGGCTACGCAACCTCCGCCTGCTCGACGCCGTCGTCGAGTCCGCTCAGTCGGGCGGCGCCGAGGTCGCCGTCCCCGCCGCCTCCTGACCCTCCTCGCCGCGAAAGGCAACCCCATGGCACTCAAGCTCGGCGCCTACACCGCCTGCCTGCACGACCGCCCCCTCGCCGAGGCGTTGGATGTGCTGAAGTCCAACGGCCTGACCTCAGTAGAGGTGAACACCGGCGGCTTCATCCCGTCTCCGCACTGCCACGTCGACCTGCTGCTGTCGGCAGAGCAGGCGCGGACGGACTACCTCGCGGAGTTCTCCTCCCGCGGCATGGAGCTCACCGGGCTCAACTGCAACGGCAACCCGCTCAACCCGCTGCCCGGCGTCGGCCCCAAGCACGCCGACGACCTGCGGCGCACGATCGCGCTGGCCGGGCTGCTGGGCGTCAAGCGTGTGGTGACGATGTCGGGCACGCCCGGCTCAGACCCCGACGCCCGCTACCCGTCGTGGGTGGTCAACCCGTGGGACGGGGTGTACATGGACGTGCTGGACTACCAGTGGGGCGTCGCCGTCGACTTCTGGAAGGAGATCGACGCGCTCGCCGCGGCCAACGACGTCAAGGTCGCCATCGAGATGCACCCGCACAACGTGGTGTTCTCCCCGGTCACGCTCAAGAAGCTGGTGGACCTCACGGGCGCGACGCACGTGGGCGCCGAGATGGACCCCTCCCACCTGATGTGGCAGGGCATGGACATCCCTGCCTGCATCCGCTGGCTCGGCCCGCTCGTGTTCCACGCCGCGGCCAAGGACGCGATGATCACCTCGGGCGTCGACATCCGGGGTGTGCTGGACACGTCGTTCGAGCGGGTCCCCGCCGACGACCCCGGCAAGGTCCCCACCGGCTACGGCTTCTGGTGCAACGCGTGGCCTGCGAACCCCGGGTGGAAGTTCGTCGCCGTCGGCGTCGGGCACGACGTCGAGTACTGGGCGGAGTTCCTGCGCGCGCTCGCCGAGGTCGACCCGGACATGGCCGTCAACATCGAGCACGAGGACGCGTCCTTCTCCCGGCTCGACGGCCTCGCGCTGGCCGCGGAAAACCTGCACGCCGCCGCCGCGAAGATGTGACCCTGACGCCG
>DASWUV010000104.1:0-9761 GCA_036401495.1 Pseudonocardia sp.
GACCATCCGACCCGTTCCACCCAGGATGGCCAGGATCGCTCCGATGACCAGCAGGATGATGCCCAGGGTCCACAGGATCGAGATGTGGGCGATGAAGCCCACGACCAGCAAGATCAGCCCGAGAATGATCACTTTCGCCTCCTCCGTTGTGTCCAACGTGTACCCGATCACGAGAAGTACTACACAAAGTTCGATCACGGGTGGGTCACGTCTTCAGCACATCGGGTGCGGGTGACCACCAAAGGGGTGACCGTGGACGCCGAGTTCGTCAGTATCACGGTCCGGCGACAGGATCACGGTTCGGCGACAGGGCCTGCAAACAGTGGTGCGGACCCCCATCCTGTGGTCGCCCGATGCCCCCACCCGAAAGGCACCTCAGTGTCCGCGATCATCGCAGCCGTCCTCTTTGCACTTGCGCTCCTGTTCCAGCTGCTCGGTCTCAGCCTCTCCGTCATCACCGCCAACGTCCTGATCACGGCGGGTCTGCTGTGCGTGGCGCTGCACCTGGCCGGGGTGGGCAGCGCCGTGCGGGTGCGCGGTTACACCCGACGTCGCTAGCGCCCCGGCGCCCCGCGCCTGACTCAGCGCGCATGGTCCGCCGCCACCCGCCGCAGAAACACCGTCCCCAGCAGGTTGACGGTCAGTCGGTGTCGAAGTCCTCCGGCGACGCGGAGTCGAGGAACCGGCGGAAGTCTTCGATCGCGTCCAGGGTGGTCTCGTCGGTGTCCGACAGGCTGCCGACGCCGGGCAGCTCCTCGCTGGGCAGAGCGGCCTGGCCGAGCACGGACTCCTCGACATGGATGGGCACACCGAGGTGCAGCGCCAACGCCACGGCATCACTGGGCCGGGCGGAGGTGACGGTGGTGGCGTCGAAGACGAGCTCAGCGTGGAAGATGCTGTGCCTGATGTCGACGATCGCCACGCGCTCGAGCCGCCGATCCAAGGCGTCGATCACGAGGCCGATCAGCTGGTGGGTGCCGGGGCGCGGCTGACGCACACCCCGCTGTTCGCTGAGGATGGCGGCCGCCTCGTGCACCCCTATCCACAGCGGCAGCACCCGTTGTCCACCGCTGATCTCCTGCAGCAACAGCACAGGATGGGACGGGCCTCGCTCCCCGTCCAGAGTCACGCCGACCACACGCATCTCGGGCACCAGGGCATCCTCCCTCACGGCTGGCAGGCGGGCAGGTGCCGATGTTCAACCGCGGATGGTAGGCCGCTGACGCGGATGCCGCTGATTCTGAGGCGCGCCGCGCGCACGTGATCACCGCCGCACGTCGTCGAGATGCGCAGGAGAGCCGGACGCAGGATGCTCCAACAAGGGGCTGCGATCATCGGGCCTGAACATCGACGACCCGACCCGCATGCGCCCGACGAGAGACAACAGGGGAAACCGTGGCCGAGCACAGCCTCCACACCGCGCAAGGAGGCGGCGACACATCCCGTGGCCGCACCCTGACCACCGTCTTGCGGGCGACCGCGGCGCTGGCCGTGCTGGCGATCCTCTGGCAGGGCGCCACCGCGGGCGGAATCCTGATGCGCACCTCGACGTCTCTGGGGTTGCATGAGGCAGGAGCGGTCGCCGTCCACGTGCTCACCGGGCTGACGGCCGTTGCGGCCTTTCTGCTGTGGCGGGCGGCCCGTGGCCCACTGTGGCCGACGGTGCTGGCGGCCGTCGTGTTCGCGCTGTCCTTCGTGCAGGCCAGCCTCGGTCACGACGCGACACTGTGGGCCCACGTCCCCGGCGCGCTCCTGCTGATGCTGGGCAGTGCCGCCGTGTTCGTGTGGGCGCTGCTGACCCGGTCGCTCAGCCCTTCATCGCACCCCCGAACGTGAAGGCGCCACCAAGCCTGCGCGACAACACCAGGTAGAGCAACACGGCCGGTAGTGAGTACAGGATCGAGTACGCCGCCAACTGCCCGTACACCACCTGCCCGTACTGGCTGAAGAACGTGTAGATGCTGACCGACGCAGGCAGGTTGTCGTTGGACAGCAGCAGCACGAACGGGACGAAGAAGTTCCCCCACAGCCCGATGAACGTGTAGAGCGCCACCACCGCGAGCCCCGGCCACATCAACGGCAGCACCACCCGGCGCAGCGCCTGCATGGGGGAGGCGCCGTCCGTCCACGCCGCCTCCTCCAGCTCGATCGGCACCCCGTCCATGAAGTTCTTGGTCAGCCAGATGGAGATCGGCAACGCCGTGGTGGCCATGAACAAGATCGTGCCGGTGAAGGTGTCGATGAGGCCGATCTGCACGAACAACCCGTATACCGGCACCATGATCGCTGTGATCGGCAGGCCGGTCATGAACAGCACGGTGAGCAGGAAGGGGCGTTTCAAACGAGACCGATAGCGACTCAGCGGGTAGGCCGCCAGCACCGAGCACACCATCGTGATGACCGTCGCGAAGCCGCACAGCACGATCCCGTTCCTGATCGGCCGGAACGTGATGTCCTCGGTGAGCACGCCACGGAAGTTGTCCAGTGTCCAGGTGCTCGGCCAGGACACCGCCGGTCCGGCCGTGGCGTTGAACGCGGCCAGTACCAACCAGACGAACGGGATCAGGTAGCCCGCGGCGATCACTATCGCCACCACGTTCACCGCACCGCGGCCCGACAACGGGCGACGTCCCGCGGTGGCCCGGCGGCCGCCGACGCCTGCCTCGGCAGGCCGAACCTCCGCGACGGTCGTCACGCTGTCGCCACGGGCGGGCGTCTCGGCGGTAGTCATCCCGCCTCCGCGGGACGAAGTGCGTCGGCGGTAGTCATGCCGCCTCCGCGGGACGAAGTGCGTCGGCGGTATTCATGCCGGGTTGTCCTCCAGTCGCAATGCACGTAGGTAGATCAGCGAGAAGATGCCGCCGATCACCAAGAGGACCAGCGCCAACGCGGTGCCGTAACCGAGCTGGGAGAACTGGAACGCCTGCTGGTAGGCGAAGACGGGCAGGGTGGAGCTCTTGTTGCTGGGCCCGCCCTTGGTCATCGTCCAGATCAGGCCGAACACCGAAAGGGTCTGCAGCGTGATCAGCATCAGGTTGGTGGCGATCGAACGGCGAACCATCGGCAGCGTGATCGAGATCAGCGTTCGCCATTTGCCTGCCCCGTCGACGACGGCGGCCTCCTCGATCTCCTTCGGCACCTCGGACAGCGCCGCCGAGTAGACCAGCATGGAGAACGCGGTGCCGCGCCAGACGTTCGCGATCGACACCGCCAGGATCGGCGCGGTGTAAAGGATGTTCTGCGGCGGCAGCCCGATCCCCGACAGCACGTGGTTCAACGTGCCGTCGGAGTTGAAGAACGCCAGCCACAGATAACCCGCCACCACCTCGGGCAGCACCCACGCGCCGATCACGATGGCGCTCACCACGGCGCGGACCGCCGCACTTCCCGATCGCATGAGCAGCGCCAGGACCATGCCCACGACGTTCTGGCCGATAATCGCCGACACCACGGTGAAGAAGATGGTGTAGTAGACCGACGCGCCGAACTCCGCACTGGTGAACGCCGTCTTGAAGTTGGCGAGCCCGACGAACTGGCTTCCCGACGCCCCGGTCAAGGACATGTTGGTGAACGCCGAGTAGACGCAGTACAGGATCGGTCCGAGCAGGAACACCGAGAGCAACACGACCGCAGGAGCCAGGGGAATGCCGCGCACCAGCGTCACCGACACCGGCTTGCGGCGGGCCCCGGCAGCGACGGCGGTGACGCTCACGATCCGGCCGCGGTCATCACCGCATCACCTGCGATGGACTTGACCTGGTCGTTGTAGGTGTTGGCAGCGGTCGGCACATCGGTCGTCCCCGTCACCACCGATTCGGTAGCCACCTGGATCTCGTTCGAGATGCGCGGGTACACCGCGTACGCCGGACGGTAGGTGGTGATCGGCACCAGTGAAGCGAAGAACTTGTTGGTCGGGTTGGCGGCGAGGTAGGACGGGTCGGACGCGACGTCGGTGCGCACCGGGATCTGCACGTTCGCGATGTCCCACTTCAGGTGGTGCTCACGGTCGGACACCATCTGGATGAACGCCCAAGCCTTGTCGGCGTTGTCCGAGTTCTTCGGGATCGCCCAGGTCCAGCCGCCGGACATGCTGACCTTGCCGGGATCCTGCCCGGTCTCGGTCGGCATGTACGCGGTGCCCATCACCTTGCTCCACTGCGCCCACGGCGCCGCGTCACCGGGCAGCCAGTTGTGCGACACCCAGGAGCCGTCGACGCTGATGGCGACCTTGCCCGCGGGGATCAGCTGCTGGGAGACGGTGTTGTTCCAGTTGGGGTCGAGCACCTGCTGCGGTGTCGGGCCCAGCTTCTCGTTGTAGACGGTCTGCAGGAACGACAGCGAGTCGGTGAAGCCCTTGCTGCCGACGACCCACTTCTGGCTCTGTGCGTCGTAGAGGGTCGAGCCCGTGCCGTAGAGCAGCATCTCGAAGCCCTGCATCGAGGTGGCCTCGCCGAGACCCTTGCCCGCGTAGATGTTCAACGGGATGACGCCGGGCACCGCAGCCTTGACCGCGCGGGCCGCCGTCAGCAGGTCGTTCCAGTTCTTCGGCTGCCAGTCGGCGGGCAGGCCCGCCTTGGCCAGGATGTCCTTGTTGAACCAGACCGCGCGGGTGTCGGTGCCGTCCGGCACGGCGTAGGTCTTGCCGTCCAACGCCTTGGCCGCGCCCTTGGCGGTGGTGGTGAAGTTGTTCCAGTCCGCCCAGCTGTTGAGGTGGTCGTCCAGCGGCTGCAGGTAGCCCGCCTGGATGTCCGAGTTGATCAGGAACGTGTCTTCGTAGACCACGTCCGGCGATGTGTTGGGCGAGCGCATCTGCAGCTGCAGCTTGGTGTAGTAGTCGTTCTCCGACGCGGTGATCGGCTGCAGGTCCAGGGTGACGCCCGGGTTCGCTTTCTCGAACTCGGTCTTGACCCCGCTGAGGAACTGCTCCTGCGCGTGCGAGCCGCCGAACTGCTGGTAGGTGACCGTCACCTTCGACTTGTCACCGCCCGAGCCGCCGTTCGCGCCGCCACCGCCACAAGCGGTCAGGGCCAGCAGACCGACAGCCGCCAGGGCAGCGAACCGACGACCTCCAGATCGCCACACGGGCTTCTCCACCATTGTTACCGCCTCCGTTGGTCGGTCGTGCCGGTACTGAATCTCAAGGTCATGATTTGGAACGGGCGAAGGGTCAGGTCCACGCCACCGTCGGCGAGCTCCGCGGCGGTATCGGGCAGGGGGCGTTCGAGCAGGTCGGTCACCGTCACCGTGGCGGCGTCGAAGCCCAGCTGCAGCCGGGCGTGCCCGCGCGCGCCCAACGCCTCGTAGACCCGTACGACGACGTCGCCGCTGCCGTCGTCGGCCAGCTTCACGGCGGAGACCAGCACTCCGTCGTGGTCGAGCGAGACCAATGGGGCCACGACGGCGTCCCCGGGCACGCGGCGCTCCGGCAGGTTGATCCGGGCGCCCTCGCGGGTGGCGGCGGCGAGGTCGGCGCCGGGCACCAGCGCGTACCGCATCCGGTGGGCGCCCTGATCGGTGTCCGGGTCGGGGAAACGCGGCGCGCGGAGCAACGACAGGCGCACGGTCGTCGTGGTGCCACCGTCCGGGCGCACCGTGCGGGTCACGTCGTGACCGTAGGTCGAGTCGTTGACCACGGCGACACCGTAGCCAGGCTCGGCCACCTGCAGATAACGATGCGCACAGATCTCGAACTTGGCGGCCTCCCAACTGGTGTTGGTGTCGATCGCCCGGTGCACGTACCCGAACTGGATCTCCGCGGCCGACCGGTCGGCGCGCACGTCCAGCGGGAACGCAGCCTTCAGGAAGGTCTCCGACTCGTGCCAGTCGACCTCGGTGTCGACGTCCACCCGCGCGGCCCCAGGGGCCAGCGAGATCGTCTGGGTCGCCGTGGACCGGCCGAACGTGCGCATCACCCGTACCGCGGCGACACCGTTCTCGGCCGCCCCGTCGACGGGCCCGAACTCGTCGTGCTCGACCAGGTCGGTGACGCGGCGCCGGTAGGTGTGGTCGACGTCCCAGGCGTCCCAGTGCGCAGGCAGGTCCGGGTGGATCTGCAGCAGGTTGCCCGCCGCGCCGGGCGCGATGACCTCCCGCTGCGCCGCCAGGTCCAGTACCGAGGTGATCAGGCCGCGCGCGTCCAGCTCGACCCGCAGGACGCCGTTGTCCAGTACGTAGCCGCCGCCGTCCGCCTGCGTGCAGGTCGCGGACTGCGCCGCTTCGGCCAGGCCCGCTCCCCCGGCGGCGATCCCGGCGCGGGGGTGCGGCGCCGCGTTGAACACCACCTCGGCGTCCGGGGCCGGATCGCCTGCCAACGTCTTCTGCGCGGCGGCGATGATCGCTTCGAGCTGGCCCGCGACCTGGCGGTAGGTCTCCCGGCTCTCCCGGTGCACCCAGGCGATGGCCGAGCCGGGCAGGATGTCGTGGAACTGGTTGAGCAGCACGGTCTTCCAGATCCGGTCAAGCTCCTCGTAGGGGTACGAGTGGCCGTTGCGGACGGCGGCGGTGGCGCTCCAGAGCTCGGCCTCGTACAGCAGGTGCTCGCTGCGCCGGTTGCCCTGCTTGTTCTTGGCCTGGCTGGTGTACGTGCCGCGGTGCAGCTCCAGGTACAGCTCGCCCACCCAGACCGGGGCGTCCGGGTAGTCCTCGTGGGCCTTCTCGAAGAACGCCGCCGGGGTCTCGATCTGCACACGGGCCGAGCCTTCGAGGTCGCTCAGCCGGGCCGCCCTGGCCAGCATCTCGCGGGTCGGTCCACCGCCGCCGTCGCCCCAGCCGAACGGGACCAGCGACCGGTTGGCGGCGCCCTTGTCGGCGAAGTTGCGCACCAGGTGCCCCAGCTCGGCCCCGGACAGCTCTGAGTTGTAGGTGTCCACCGGCGGGAAGTGGGTGAACACGCGGGTGCCGTCGAGCCCCTCCCACCAGAACGTATGGTGCGGGAACTTGTTGAACTGGCTCCAGGAGATCTTCTGGGTGAGGAACCACCGGGACGCGGAGAGCGTCACCAGCTGGGGCAGTGCCGCGCTGTAGCCGAACGAGTCGGGCAGCCACACGTCCTCGGTCTCGACGCCGAGCTCCTCGAGGAAGAACCGCTTGCCGTGCACGAACTGGCGGGCCAACGCCTCGCCGCCGGGCATGTTGGTGTCGGACTCCACCCACATGCCGCCGACCGGCACGAGTTGGCCCGCCTCGACCTTCTCGACCATGCGCTGCCAGACGAGCGGGCGGTGCTCCTTCATCCAGGCCCACTGCTGGGCCGAGGACATGGCGAACACGAACTCCGGGTGGTCGTCCATCAGCGCGGTCACGTTGGACGCGGTGCGGGCGACCTTGCGCACGGTCTCGCGCAACGGCCACAGCCACGCCGAGTCGATGTGCGCGTGGCCGACCGCGCTCACCAGGTGCGCGCTGGTCACGGCAGGCGCCGCCAGAGCGGGCGCGAGCACCGCCCTTGCCGCGGCCGCGGTGCCGGGGATGTCGGCGAGGCTGAGCGTCCCGTCCAGGGCGTGCTCCAGGGTCCGCAGCAGGTTCCAGCGCCGCGGATCGCCGACCGACAGCTCGTGCATCAGCTGCCAGGCGACCTCGACGTCGTTCGCCAGCTCCCAGACCTCGCGCTGGAACACCGCGAGTTCGACCTGACGCACCTGGTACAGCGGGGCGTCGCCCGCAGTGAGCACGTCGCCCATCGGGGTGCCGACGCCCGCAATGTTCGGGTTGGCAGCTGCCTCGACGTACAGGTCGACCGGTTCGCCACCGGCCGCCTCGTCGGCGACGCGGACCCAGAGGTTCATCGGGTTGAGGCCCTTGACCGCGGTGCCGTCGGCCCGATGCACCAGCGCCTCTGCGCTGAACCCCGGGCGGTCGAGGGCGAACCCGAGGTCGACGATCGCCTCGACCGTCGCCCCGGCCCACTCCGCCGGAACCGCCCCGGTGATGTGGAACCAGCTGGTTCCCCAGGCCGGACCCCACACCTCGCCGGGCTCGCTCGGCCGGTAGGTCGCGGCCAGTGCGTCGGCGACCTCCGGCGGCTCCCCTGGCGCGTGCCACACCTCGACTGACAGGGGCGCGACCGCGCCATAGCCTGCCGGGAGCAACCGCTCGCGCAAGATGCGAGCAATGCGTTGCTCGACGAGCTCGCGATCATCAAGCATGCCAGCCGCCCTTCGTCGGGTAGGCCGAGACGTTAGGTTCAACTCTTTAATGCGTCAATCGCTGGCGTGAACCTTTACTGTGGGTTGGTGCGCCCATACGAACAGTCCGCTGCGGGGACGCCGTCGCCGCCCGCCGGGGTGACGTTGTTCGCGTGGGTCAAGCAGGCGCTGCTCGACTCGATCGATCGCGGCGAGTTCTCCAGTGACGAGCCGTTCATCACCCAGCGGGAGATCGTCGAGCGCTTCGGGGTGTCCACGACGACCGCGATTCGCGCATTGAACGAGCTGGCGGCCGACCGGGTGGTGGTCCGTCGACGCGGCCGGGGGACCTTCGTCGCGGAGCGGCCTGCTGTCCCGATCGACACGAACACGTCGGCGGGGGCCCAGCGGGTGATCACCCTGGTCTGCCCGGCCTCTGGCGGGGCCCACGGCTCGGAACTGCTCGCCGGGCTGGCCGCAGGATGCACCGAGCGTGGCTCTCGGCTGGTTCTCGAGCACACCCAGTCCGCGGCCGACGAGAAGCCGGTGCTGTCCCGGCTGGCCGACGACGGGACCGACGGTGTCGTGCTGTTCGCGCACGACCGGTCGACGGCGGCAGGCGCAGTGGCCCAGCTGCAGGAGCGCGGCGTCGCGGTGGTGCTCGTCGACCGCTACCTGCCCGACCAGCCGACCGACGCCGTGCTGTTCGACGATCTGGCGGTGGGCTACGAGGTCACCGCGGCGATGCTCGACCGCGGCCACGCCGCTCCGGTCATGCTGTGGAGCGAGGTGGACGCCACCAGCGTGCGGGACCGGCTCGCCGGGCACCTGCGGGCGCTGCGCGACCGCGGATCGGTGGAGCTCCCCGAACGCTTCGTGCTGCGCTCCTACGAGCAGCAGGACGAGCCGTCCCGGCGCCGTCGGCGGCTGCACGAGCTGCTGGCCATGACGCCCCAGGCCACTGCGCTCATCTGCGGCAACGCGGCGCCCACGCTGGCGCTGGCGGTGTCCGACCTGCTCGCGATGGACACCAGCTTCCCGGGTTCCCTCGAGCTGGCCACCATGGACCAGTTCCTGCCCTACGACGTGTCCCCGCTGGCCGTGGTCGCGGCCCGGCTGCCGACGTGGCAGATGGGCGAACGCGCGGCGCAGCTGGTGCACGAGCGACTCGACGGGGCCGACGGCCCGCTGCACCACGTCGTGTTGCCTGCGCCGGTGCAGGTGGCCGACCGCGGGCAGAACACGCTGAGCGTGATCGGCGCGCAGGTCGGGGAGGCGGCCGGATCGCGCTGACCTGTCTGCGACCGCTCAGTGCCTGACGCAGCAGAGTGTTCATGACGTCGTGACAGTGGCGGCAACTGGGCACGACATTCGTGCCTGACACTCGACGCCATGGCCGATCGCGTACGGACGTCCGTGGAAAGCCGCGCCGAGGCCGCGGCCGCGCTGCTGAGCGGGCTGGAGGACCTTGTCGTGACCTACGCCGGAGTTCCCCAGGACGAACGGCAGGAGGTCCTGGCCCAGGAGGCGGAACGCGTCACCGCCGCGGTCGCGCAGCTGCTGCAGGCGGCCCGTCGCAAGATCACGTCGGCCACGCTCCGCTGAGATGAGCGCACGGTGCTTGCCCTCAACCGAGGT
>DASWUV010000105.1:0-10801 GCA_036401495.1 Pseudonocardia sp.
AACACGGCGCGATCGGAGCCCGAGCGCAGCCGCAGTACCGACGACCCGGGGGTGTGGCCGGGAGTGTGCGCGAGCGTGAGGTTGTCGTCGATCCGGTGCTCGTCCTCCCACAGGGTGGCCAGCCCGTGCCGCAGGATGGGCGCGATGCTGTCGGCGAAGACGAGGTGGCTGCCGTGGCGGCGGAGGTGGTCCGCGTCGGTGGCCGGGGCGGGGCGTCGATGCTCGTTCTCCGGGTCGTAGTAGCGCCGGTCGACGGCCGGGATCACGTAGGTGGCGTTCGGGAAGGTGGGTACCCACTCGCCGTCGACGAGGTGGGTGTTCCAGCCGACGTGGTCGTAGTGCACGTGGGTGTTGACGACGGTGTCGACGTCGTCGGGCCGGACGCCTGCCCGGGCCAGGTTGTCCAGGAACGGTGTGGCGAGGTGGTCGAACTGGGGCACCTGCGGACGTTCGCGGTCGTTTCCCGCTCCGGTGTCGACCACGATGGTGCGGCCCTCGCTGCGGATCACCCAGGACTGGATGGCGCAGAGGTAGGCGTCGTCGTCGGGATTCCAGAAGTCGGGGACCAATTCGTCGCGGTGCTCCTGCCAGGTCTCGGGTGCGCAGTCGGGGATGATCTCGTGCGCGGTGCGGATGGCGCCCGACCACTCGACGACGCGGGTGATCGTGACGTCGCCGAGCTGCAGGGTGTCAGCGGGAGACATGGTCGTCGTCCTCCAGAGGCAGGCGGTCGGAGTCGAGCAGGGCCAGAGGGTGGATCGGTGCCCCCGACAACCGCGGATCTGCCGCGCGACCTCGTCGGATCGGCGTGGGCGGGGGAGAGGTGGGCCACATCCTCCGTCAGCGCGGCCTAGCAGGTCTCGTGCGCCGCAACCGTGACGAGGACCTGAATCAGGCGGGAACAGCCGTGTGCGCGGTATCGAGTTGATCCCGGTGAAAGGCCGACGCGGTCTCGATCAGATAGGTCAACTGATCCCGCGTCGTGAGCAACTCGTCGATCTGGTCACTCAGGCGCGCGCGCTCGCGCTGCATGACGTCCAGACTCTCGAGCGTGACGGCCTCTGAAGGCCTGTCCACGCACGGCAACAGTGACGCGATGGTCGCGCTGTTCAGCCCAGCGGTGTACAGCCTGCGCAGCAGGCGAACCCGCTCGACCGCGTCGGCACCGTAGACGCGTTGAGCACTGCTCGTTCGCTGCGCGCTCAGCAGGCCCTGCTCCTCGTAGTAGCGCAAGGCGCGCACACTGGCGCCGGTCTGCTTAGCCAGTTCACCGATGCGCATGTGACCCCGATCTCTCTCGCTTGCCTCTGACGTCAGCGTCAGGTTTTAGCGTCCACGTTAACGCTGCTTCAGCGTTAACGGCAAGCAACACGAACCGGAGAGATGATGGACATCGCAGGATCAGTAGCGCTCGTGACCGGCGCGAACCGCGGTCTCGGGCGGGAATTCGCCGCACAACTCCTCTCCCGCGGCGCGGCGAAGGTGTACGCCACCGCCCGCAACCCGAAATCCATCACCGCCCCCGGCGTCGAGGTTCTGGCTCTGGACCTGCTTGACCAGGACAGCATCGACGCGACCGCCGCCGCCGCGGCCGATGTCACGCTACTGATCAACAACGCAGGCGTGTCGACCTATCAGAACCTCATCCACGGAGACCTGGCCGAGATCCGCCGGGAAATGGACACCAACTTCTTCGGGACCTTGGCCGTCACCCGCGCCTTCGCCGACACTCTTGCCCGCAACGGCGGTGGCGGAATTGTGAACGTCCTGTCGGCGCTGTCCTGGTTTTCCTGGAACGGAGCAACCTCCTACTCCGCCGCAAAGGCCGCCGAGTGGAGCCTCACCACAGGCACCCGCGTCGAACTCGCCGAACACGGCACCCAGGTCCTCGGCGTCCACCTCGGCGCAGCGGACACCGACATGATGGCAGGCTATGAAGGTCCACTGCTGCCCCCGGCCGACGTCGTCAGCGCAGCACTCGACGCGCTGGCCGCCGGTGACTCCGAGGTACTCGTCGACGACTGGAGCCGCACGGTCAAGGCCGGACTCGCCCAGGACCCCGCGGCGTTCTACGCCCAGATCGCCCTGACCAACGCCTGAGCTCAACGCCCTTGCCGCCGCGTCGAGGCCGTCTGCCGACTTGTGGTCCGCGCCGCAGCTCAAGGTCCGGGCGGCCGCGCGATCTGCAGCAGGGCGGCGCGCAGGGCGCGGTCGTCGAGCTCGCCGAGCGGCAGCGTCGTGTCGAGGTTGTGGGCGATGGTGCCTGCGGTGCGCAGGAGCTCGCGGCCGCGGTCGGTGAGGCGGAGCCGGGCAGGTCTGCCCGGCTCCGGTGTCTCCACGGCGATGGCATCGAGGTCGACCAGTGTGGCGATGGTGGAGTGCATGCTTTGTACGGTGACCCCGGCACGGCGCGCCAGGTCGCTGTAGGACAGGTCCGGGTCACGGGCGACATGTCCGAGCGCCCCGACGTGGCGCAGGGTGATGCCGCGTCCGCGCAGGGCCTCCTCGAGGCGTCGCTGGGCGACGCGGCCTGCGGCGATGAGCAGCATCGTCGTGCTGGTGACCAGGCTCTCCGTCGTCGGAGGTGTGGGCTGCGCATCGCCGGTCACGAGCCGGAACGATAATCGTCCGGTTCGGTGGGCCGCTCGTCGACTGCGCGCAGTTTTCGCAGCACGAGCAGGCCGCCGATCCCGGGGATGAGCGCGAGCATGCGGATGCGGTTCGGCAGGGCGATGAGGAACGCGACCGCGATGGTGGCGAGGTAGGAAAACCCGTGCAGCGGGCCCACCGCGGACGCCACGGCCTGCACATGCATCGTGGCGAGGTTGCCCAACAGGACCGCCAGCGACACCGTCTCCACGACCGCCGCAACCGACAACCACCGCAGCTCCGGGTGCCTGGGCATCGTTCAAACCCCCGTGGTCGAGCCGGGGCGGACCACCATCAGCACCACGACGACGACCCACAGCAGCGCGAACACCCCCGAGGCCATCGCGAGCCTGCGGGAACCGTCCGACCAGGCAACGCGCCCGAGGTCCGACGGCGTGGAGGTGTCGAGCAGGTCGACGGCGCGGTGCTGCGCAGGCAGCACGGCCACTGCCAGGATCACCGCGGCGGCGAAGGTCAGCCCGATGGAGATCACCAGCCACGCGTCGCCCAAGACATGCAGCCGCGCCGCCAGAGCGACTCCGAGCACCGGCACGCAGAGCCCGACGACCGCGTACACCCTGGCGATGCGGTGCAGCAAGCGCACGACCGGCACCGCCTGCTCGTCACCTGCAAGTGCGAGCCGGGCGTGACGGGGGAACAGGCTCACCGCGACCGTGACCGGACCGACGAACACGATCGCCGCAACGACGTGGAGGCTCAGCAGCAGCTTGTCCATGCTTGACCCTTCTTGGTTTCAGCTAGACTTAAAGTCTAGCTGAAACCGACCACCCGCATCGTCGGGTCGACTGGCCTAATGGCCGCTGACGGCGCGGCTGAGCGCGGCGGCGTTCAGCGCGGCGAACCGGAGGAAGGTGTTCGGTGCTCGACCGGTCAACGCGGCGACCGCGTCGGTCGTCGTCTCCAGTGCTCCGGTGGCCACCTCGGCGCACAGCGCGGCGAGATCGTCGGCGAAGGTGGTGGGGAGTCCGCTGTTGATGAGCGATGACCGCAAGGCGGCTGGTTCGACCTCGACGACGGGGACGCGCCGGGCGACGACGGCAGCGATCCGTGCCGCGACGTCGGCCGTGGTGAGTGCCTCGGGTCCGGTGAGTATGTGGGTACTTCCCCTGCCTGCGGCCTGGCAGAGGACGGCGGCGGCGCAGGCGGCGATGTCGGCGGCGTCGATGTAGGAGACGCGGGCACCGCCGTAGACGTCGAGCAGTGCGCCCTCGGGAGTGAATCCGGCCACGCCGGAGATGAAGTTCTGCATGAACCCGTTGGGCCGCAGGAGCGTCACGTCCATGCCTGAGCCGTGCAGATACTGCTCGATCTCCGCGTGGGCGCCTTCGGCGAGCGGGCGTCCAGGAGCGGCCCGGTGGACCGACACCTTGACCACGTGCTGGATTCCCTCAGCCCTGGCCGCGTCGATCGCCGCAACCTGCTGGCGGATCATCGGCTGCGGACCCTCGACAGCTTCGGCGCCCCCGGCGTTGAGGAACAGCTGTTCGGCGCCCGCGAAGGCGGCACGAAGCGTCTCTGGCTGGTCGAAGTCGCCGTGGACGAGCTCTGCGCCGAGCGATCGTGCCGCCGCCACGTCCCGCACCATCGCTCGAAGCGGTGCGCCCGCCGCTTGCAGTTCGGCGACCAGGCTGCGGCCGATCGACCCGGTCGCGCCAGTCACGACGATCATCGTGCCTCCTGCGGTTAACCTGAGGTGGTTTCGAGAAACACTAACATGAGGATGCCTCGTTTTGTCCGACCGTAGAGCTGCCGCGCAGCGCCGCCACCCCCGCGCCGATGCGCAGCGCAACCGCCAACGGCTGCTGGAGGAGGCCGACGCCGTGTTTCGCGAGCAGGGCGCAGCCGCGTCCCTGGAACGGATCGCGCGGCGGGCGGGGGTCGCGATCGGCACGCTGTACGGGCACTTCCCCACGCGCCAGGACCTGGTCGGAGCACTGCTGCGCGATCGCCATGACGCGCTGTTCGCGTGGGGCGACGGGCTGTGCGCAGGCGACGATCCGGCTGCGGCGCTCGAGGAGTGGGTGCGTGCAGTGGTCGAGCACGCGGCCACTTACAGCGGTCTGGCCGACCTGTTCGCGGCAGGGGCCGCGGATGCGGAGTCGACACTGCACGCTGACTGCCTGCGGATGACCCGGATCGGGGAGACCCTCGTCTCCGAGGCGCTCGCGGCCGGAGTAGTGCGGCCTGACCTGCGCGGCGAGGACGTCTTCGTGCTGATGAACGCCGCTGCGTGGACGCACGGCACGTCCCCCGCCGCAGCCGTCCGCTTGATCGCCTTCGCTCTTGCAGGCTTCCGGAGCAACCCGATGCCGCTCCTTGACAACACTCGGTGAGCGCCTCCTACAGTGGTGCCACCATCCAGAGCGGCTGAGAGACCTGGCTCCGCGACGCCGCAGCAACCCGGCTTGGCGGGTGCTCATGCCGGGAACGATGGAGGACACCGTGCTCGATGCCGCACCCGCCCCTGCCTCGAACTGTTCGAAGGCGACGGACTGCCTGACCGACGTGGTCGTGATCGGAGGCGGAGCACTCGGCGCTGCGACAGCGTGGTGGCTCGCAGGCGCGGGCAGGCCCGTGATCCTGATCGAGGAGACCACCGGCAGGCAACTGCGCCTTGCCGTGCGCGGTACTGCGTGGTCCGCGCACCCGGGCTGGCTCGCTGACCCCGAGCGACCAGAGCTCGACGAGGCAAGCCGAGCGTGGCGGGAGCTGGAACGCCAGACGGGTGTTGACCTGCTGACTGCCCGCGACGCTGTGGAGCACGGCGCCGTGTTCGGTCCGTCTGCCGCTGGCACGTGGCTCGACCCGGAGGCGGCCGCGAAGCGCTGGCCCGGCACCGCTTTCACCGGTCCCGTGCTGTTGCGCAGGGATGCGGCGCTCCAGGTTCGCGCCGATCATGCGGTCGCTGCACTCACCGCGGGCGCCATCGCGCGCGGCGTGGTGGTCCGCTACCGCAGCCCGGTTACCTCCGTCGAGGCCCTCGACGACAGCCACGTCGAGGTGCGCACTGCGGGAGGCCGGGTGCGCGCCCGGCGCGCGATCGTCACGACACTCGCCACGCCCGCTTCACGCGGTGTCGAGCTGCATTTCCGCCCCCGCATCGACCCGGGCGATCTGCCGCTGCTCGCTCACCATGATCCCGAGCTCGGCCTGGTGCGGGCCGCTCCCTGCGCGTGCGGCCATCTCGCCATCGGGGCTCGGAGCTCGCCCCGCGGCACCCTTGGCGACCTGCGGGATCAGGCGCGGACCTGGTGGCCGGGACTGGACGCGGAACGACCCGAACCCGTCGGGCCCGCGGCAATGACGACGATGCCCGCTGAGATCACCGTGCGGCAGCGGGGCCCGATCGTTTCGGCGAGCTCGACCGCCCTCGGCTCGATCGTCACCATCGCGCAAGGCCGCCGCCTGGCGCACCAGGTGTTGGCAGGCGCCCCGCTCGATGCTGCGTCGTGGCGAGCCGCGCGTTGATGATCGAGGCGCCCGTCGCGCTCTTGAAGGCCACGTCGATGTGTCAGACGTCGGCCCCGCTCGCCCGCGCTGTCGAGCGCGTAGATCTCATCATCGAGCGCGGCACCATCGAGTATGAGACGGTCAGGCGGTCGAGGTCATTGCCGGCCATGTAAAACGAGTGTGCATCTATCCGCGCTACCTGTGACAGATGGACAATGTCCGGTCCTTCTGGCCCCAATTTTGGACGTCGCTTCGAATAGTCCGACGCGGTTCGCGCGTCGTCGCTGTTTGCAGACCGCGCTTGTGATCCGGATCACCCGCAGTGGAGAGAGTGGTTTACGTGTGCTTATCGTCTGTGTCGTGTGTGGCGCTGGTCTGATCTCGCGATTCTCGTCGCTTTCCTGTTGTCGGCGCTGTCCCTGATCGACATCGCTGCGCTGACCCGGCGTAAGGACTTACGACCGGCTCGCTGGCTGTCGATGTCATCGGGCTGCAGATTCGACTTCTGCCCGTCTTAGTCCGCCGGTAGCCGCCGACGGATGCCCCGGCGCCGTCGTGAAACCGATAACACAGACTGATCGGAGATGCTGATGTCCGCCCACGAACCCGGGCCGGTCCTGCATGAGACCCTGCTCAACCTGGTCGGCGGCACCCCGCTGGTCCGGCTGCGCCGGCTCGCCGACGAGGCGCACGCTCGTGTGTACGTCAAGCTCGAGTACTTCAACCCCGGCGGTTCGGTGAAGGACCGGGCCGCAGCGGGCATGGTCGCCGCGGCCGAGGCATCCGGCGCGCTACGTCGCGGTGGCACCATCGTCGAGGGCACCTCGGGCAACACCGGGGTCGGGTTGGCGCAGGCGGCCGCGATCGGTGGCTACCGGCTGATCACCGTTCTCCCCGACATCGTGGCGCGGGAGAAGATCGACACGCTGACGGCGTACGGCGCCGAGGTGGTGCTCACCGCAGGCAGTCTCCCCAACGACCATCCCGACCACGTCCGAAACCTGGCCCGCCGGATCGCCGACCACACCGTCGGCGGGTGGCTCGCCGACCAGTACGACAACCCGGCCAATCCGCAGGCCCACTTCGACACGACCGGTCCGGAGATCTGGCGTGACACCGGCGGCGCGGTGACCCACTTCGTTGCGAGCATCGGCACCGGCGGCACGATCTCCGGCACGGGCCGCTACCTCAAGCAGGTCAGCGACGGCCGGGTGCAGGTGATCGGCGTCGACCCGCCCACCTCGGTCTACCACGGTGGGGACGGCAGCCCTTTTTACACCGAGGCGGCGGGGCACTACCTCCATCCCGACTCGGTCGCGGACAGTTGGCCGCGGTCGTTCCATACCGATGTTCCGGACCGGATCGACGAGGTGGCCGACCGGGACTCGATCCTCACGGCCCGTGCGCTGGCCACCCACGAGGGTCTGCTGGTCGGCGGCTCATCAGGGCTGGCCGTTGCGGGCGCCTTGCAGGTCGCCCGCCAGTTGGGACCGGAGGCGCTGGTGGTGGCGTTGCTGCCCGACTCAGGCCGCAACTACCTGTCGAAGTACCACTCCCCGTCGTGGCTGCACCGCTTCGGTTTCCTTGACGATGACCGTCCCGATGCCCTGCTCAACGCCGGTGTGGTGGGGACCGTGCACTCGGTCACCGCCGAGGCCACGGCAGGCGCGGCCGCTGCGTTGTTGCAGGGGGAGGGGCGCTACCAGCCCGCGCTGCCGGTCGTGCTGCCGGGGCGTGATCCGCGGTTCGCGACCGCTGCGGCGGAAATCCTGCGGCTGCTCGATCCCGCCGACGTCCGCGCCGCGGTGGAACAGGATGGTGTGGACGCGGCGCTGCCCCCCGGTGCGGTGCCGGTCGCCGTGGGGACGGGGGAGACGGCCGCCGAGGCCTTGGCCCGCGTCGACGAGGTCCGCGCCCGCCACGCGGTGGTCCTGCGGGACGGGCGGTCGGCGGGCTTGGTCACCCGGGCTGAGCTGGTGCGCCTCCGGGACGCGGCGGCGCCGTAGCTCGAGCCTGCCCGATGACGACGTCGTCGGCACTGCGCATCCGGTTGGTGGCCTACACCGACCCGTTAGCTCGCTGAGCTCTCCGTCGAGTACGCCACCCGCTACGGCGAAGGTCATGGCTTCCCGGACGTGCATGCCGAGCAGCGCCGTGGGGCGGTCGAGTTCGGGGCGCCGGATGGCGGCGTGGTGCTGCTGGTCGGAACCGACGGCCCGGTTGCGGGCGGGGCGTTCCGCCGCTACGACCCGGTCACCGCCGAGCTGAAACGGATCTGGACGAGGAGCGGGCACCGTCGCTGCGGACTGGCTCGCCACACCGTCGCCGCGCTGGAGCAGGAGATCGCCGCCCGGCAGTACCGGCGCATCCACCTGACCACGGGCCCGCGCCAACCCGAGGCGGTCGGGCTCTACCGCGTCACCGGCTACGCGCCGCAGTTCGACGTATCACTGCCGCCGGAGCGGATCGGCAAGCACGCCTTCACGAAGGAACTGTGGTAATCGTGCCCATCGATGCAGCAAACAGATCCTTCACCGAGAAGTTCGACGATCCCTTCTTTGTTGGCTATTCTGACCAATGCGTGCCGGCCGTCCACTGCGTCGGCCGCCAACGGAGGTCCGGGCGATGAGCGAGCCGCAGGAGTCGTGGTCTACACGCGGCAACGACCTGCGCGCCTTCTGGGGTTGTTGCCGCCGCCACGTTGATCTCAAGCGTATTGCCGGCGCGCTCTGTCCGATTTCGGCGGCATAACCGGTCCGCTCGGTCCGCTCCTCTTTCCGCTCGTTTATCCGCGCCCGGTTGCCGGGCTACTGGACCGGGACGCTCACGCTCATCGCAGGCGAGACCGAGCAGTACACCGCCGCTTTCACCTATGAGGTCCTCTGATGAGTTCGGGGCCGCCCCGGTCCGACCGCTTCGACCTGCACTAGCGTGCCTGTCAGTGTCCGGGGCAGGACCTGCCGGACGACGAGGCGAAGGAGAACGGCCATGAAGGTCTCAGGAAAGGTCGTTCTCGTCACTGGAGCGTCAGAAGGCATCGGAGCCGCGACGGCCGGTCTGCTCGCGGCCCGGGGCGCGAAGATCGCCGCCGCCGCCCGCTCGATCGACAGGCTGAACGAGCTGACCAGCGAGCTTGAGGATAGCTTCGCGATCCAAGCCGACATGGCGCAGCCTGAATCGATCACCGCGATGGTCGACGGGGTCGTCGAGCACTACGGCCGAATCGACATCCTGGTCAACAACGCCGGTAGGGCGCTGCACTCGGCCGTCGCCGACGTCAAGATCGCCGACTTTCAGAGCATCATCGACCTCAACGTCTACGGTCCGCTGCTAGCTATGCAAGCAGTCATCCCGCACATGCGAAAACAGGGCGGCGGAAGCATCGTCAACGTCAGCTCCGACGTCTCCAAGATGGCCATCCCGACGGTCGGCGCCTACGCCGCCACCAAATACGCCCTCAACGGCCTGACGCTAACCGCCCGCGCCGAGCTCGCTCAGGATGGCATCGTGGTCACCGTCATGTATCCCGGGCAGACCGCGACCAACTTTGGCAAGAACGCCGCGGTCGACGAGAGCATGGCCTCGGCACCTCCGCCTTCGGGCGGATCCACAACACCCGACACGGCCCAGGACGTGGCCGAGCGCATCCTCGACGCGATCATCAACGGGCCTGCCGAGCAGTACATGAGCCCACAGATGGAAGAGCGCTTCTCCCTGCGCGGCGCCTGAATCACCTCCCCGCAACCGCAGAAGTGGGCTATGCCGCTTGCCTCCGCTCGAGCCGGCCCCCGAGCTGCGCCCGTCTCCTCGTCGTCGGGATCCCCGGGAAACGCAAGGAAGGGGACACGTCGACCGGGTAACGCAGCACCCGGCCGCGGCGGTTCGGCGGAGTGCGCGTGCGGACCGAGGAGCGCGGCCAGGGCGGGGCTGTCGAGCACGTGCATCGTGACTCCTTGGACGACCTGGCGGCCCGCCGCACCGAAGGGTGGCAAGCAGCGCGACCGCTACGCGGTGAGGGGCGCGTGCAGGGGGACCGGCGTCCACTCGTTACGGAACTCCAGGCCGCTGCGCTGGAAGAGCTGGGTGACGGGGCACCGTCGGGCGGTCTCGGAGATCAGCCGGCCGAACTGCTGCTCGTCCGCGTCGGTCTCGACCGTGGCCCGGACCTCGACGCGGTCGAAGTTGGCGTTGCCCTCGGCGCCGCCCACGAGCACGGCCGTATCGAGGTCGCCGCGGATGTCGAAGGTCCACGCGCCGAGCCGGATCCCGATGTCCTTCGCGACCAGGCTCGCGGTGACCTGGTTGCACGAGGTCAACGCGCCAAGCGCGTAGAACAGGGGGCTGGGCGCGGAGTCGGCGCCGCCGAACGCGGGATAGGCGTCGGCCTGGAAGACGTGACCTGCATCGCCTGCGGCAGTGAGTGTCTGTGCGACTCCGGTGCCTTCGCCGTGGACGACGAACGGGACGACGGATTGTTTCGGGCGGGCAGCCATGATGATCCACTTCTTTCCGGTGTGCGAGGTCGCGGCTCGGTCGCCGACGCGCAACGGCGCCCGCGAGAGCCTGAAGACGGACGAAGGGGTTAAAGAGGTGGCCGAGGATCAGCGACAGGCGGCTGCGGTGATCCGCCGCAGGTCCACGTGGCGACGACGCGTCAACCCGCAGATCCTGGACACCGTTT
>DASWUV010000106.1:0-9406 GCA_036401495.1 Pseudonocardia sp.
CGCACGGCGTCCGCCCCCGCCGCGGTGAGCCCCGCGACGACCGCGGCTTCCAACATCTCCCCGCTCGCACGGGGGTCCCGCCCGACCACGGCGACCGGACGGTGCGAACGGTCGCGCTCGGCGAGCACATGCGCAGCGGACGCCGCGAGGGCGACGGCGAGCTCAGGTGTGAGGACCTCACCGTTGGCCAGTCCGCGCACGCCGTCGGTGCCGAACAGCCGACCCACGCCTACCGAACCTCCCCGATCACGACGGCCGCTGCGCTGCGGCGCCGTCGAACCGCGAAGGTCATCGCTTGCTGTACTGGGGCGCCTTACGGGCCTTCTTCAGGCCGTACTTCTTGCGCTCGATCACGCGCGGGTCGCGCGTCAGGAAGCCCGCCTTCTTGAGCGGCGGACGGTCCTCGGGGTCGGACTCGATGAGCGCACGCGCGATCGCGAGGCGCAGCGCGCCTGCCTGGCCCGAGATACCACCGCCGCCGAGGTTGGCGAAGATGTCGAAGCGCTCGGTCTTGTCGACCGTGACCAGCGGGTCGCGGATGAGCTGCTGGTGGAGCTTGTTGGGGAAGTACTGCTCCAACGTCTTGCCGTTCAGGGTGAACTTGCCGGAGCCGGGCACCAGCCGTACGCGGACGATCGCTTCCTTGCGCCTGCCGACCGTCTGGATCGGCCGGTCGGAGAACACCGCCGGGATGGGCGCGACGGCGTCGAGACCCTCGATCTGGACGTCGGTGACGGCGTCCGCGTCGACCTCTGTGTCGGTGTCAACATCTGCGGCGGTGTCGGTGTCGATATCTGCGTCGGCGTCGGCGTCGGGCGCAACGTCGGCGATGTCGACGATCTCGTCGTCGATGGCCGGGGTCTCCGGCTCGGGCGTGCTCACGGGCTGGTCCTCTTCCGGTGTGGTCGCCGCGTTGGTCACTGCGCGACCTGGTTGATCTCGAACGGTTCGGGCCTCTGCGCGGCGTGCGGGTGGTCCGGGCCCGCGTACACCTTGAGCTTCTTGCTCATCGCCCGCCCGAGGCGGTTCTTCGGCAGCATGCCCTGCACGGCCTTCTCGACGAGCCGGTCAGGGTGCTTCTCGATCATCTCGCCGACCGAACGCTGCCGCAGACCGCCCGGGTAGCCGGAGTGGCGGTAGATGAACTTGTCGGTGAGCTTGTTGCCCGACACCGCGATCTTTTCGGCGTTGATGATGACGACGAAGTCGCCGGTGTCCATGTGGGGCGCGAAGGTGGGCTTGTGCTTGCCGCGCAGCAACGTGGCAGCCTGAACCGCGAGCCTGCCGAGCACGACGTCCGTCGCGTCGATGACGTGCCAGGCGTGGGTGATGTCGCCGGGCTTCGGGCTGTACGTGGGCACGGACCTACCTCGTTGCTGTCGTGTGCCCGAGCGCAGCGCGGTCGGCTGCGCTCGAGCGGTGTCTAAATACGCGGGTGCGGCAGCGACAATCCGTGGTGAGGAGCCCGGTGACCGGGCCGCGCGGAGCTTCACCCGCCGCACATCGAATTACGAGGGTACCCGCCGGTTCTCAGCGGGGTCAAAACGCCCCCCACCCGCCGGCGGGCACCTTCGTCGTGGGTGTGGCGCGTCACCTCCAGCGGGCGGCGTTGGCGTTCTCCGCCTGCCGGTAGCTGTCGTTCGCCGCGCCCAGTGCGACGCCGATCTGGGCCAGCACCGCGGCGAGATCACCCGCGGCCGTGTCCCACTGCTTCTGGCGGACTTGGTAGTCCTGAGCGGCCGTGCCTTGCCAGGAGGCGACCATGGGCGCCAGGAAGCGCCGCAGGTCCTCCATCTGCGCCGTGATGCGGGTCGCGGTGCCCGACACGTCGGACTGGGCCGCCGCGAGCGCGCCGAATGTGACCTTGATCTCCGAACCTGTGCTCATCGCTCTTCCCCTCAGCCCAGCGCGTTGCTGATCGACGTCATGGCGGTCGCCTGGGCGTCCTCTTGCCGTTGGTAGGTGACACGCGACCCGTCGATCGCCTCGCCGATCGCCCGCAGTGCCTGGTTGAGTGAGCGAGCGTCGGCGTCCCAGCGGGCCATCAGCTGCGCGAACTGCGTCGACGCCCGCCCTACCCACGCTCCGGCCAGCGGCGCCAGCCTCCCGCGCAGGGCCGTGAGCTCACCCTGGACCGCCTCGTTGACCGAAGCCACGTGCTGCGCCGCCCTGGCCATCTCCTCTGTGGTCGTACCGAAACCGTCGAGTGCCATGGGATCCCCTCTCTCGTCGTGCGCCCCACCGGATCGGGGCGTCCGGATGACCGTGACATCCCGCTGGAGCGGCCCGTGGCGTTTCGGGCGAACGGTTTGCAGGTGCGAACGGCCTGCTCACACCGATGGTCAAGTGCGCCGGATCGAGTCGACGACGACGGCGCAGGCCGCCCGGACCGCCGTGGTCCCCGACGGGGTGTGCCGGCATCCGACGGAGAGCTGCGCGTCGCCGTCGAGCACTACGAACCACTCGACGACCGCGCCCGCCCGCTCCTGTTGGACGTAGGTCGTGACGGCGCGGCCGCCGATCCGCGTCGACCCGTACCGCGACAGCGTCGACCCGGCGGCGACGGCACGGTCGAACTGCGTCCGCAGCTCCGTCGCAGCCCGCTCGGGCTCGGAGTCGGCGTCGTAGCCCAGCGGCGTGCGCTCGACGGCGATCAGGTCGGTGCCGTCTGGAGCAGCGACCCGCGTGAGCAGGCTGCGCCGCCGTTCCGGCAGCCCACCCGTGTGCGCCCAGCCGGGCGGGAGGTCGAGGCGATAGCCGTACTGCACGAGGACCCCGCTGCCGACCACGGGCGCGGCCGCCGCGGGCGGTGCGCTCATCGGGACGACGGCCGCGGTGCCCGCGCCGGCGACGCCGCCGACCAGCAGAGCGGTGGCGGCCGCGCTCGCCCAGCGCCGGGCTCGGCGCGTGGCGCGCGCCGCGGGCAGGAACTCGGGCCCGGGCCTGGGCACTGGCGGTGGCGGTGGCGACCCCCTCGCCCCCTCCTCGGGTGGCTCGGCCGAAGGCCGACCCGCCCCGGCCGGTGGGCCAGGGGTAGACCCTTCCGCGCCCACTGACGGACCGGGGGAAGACCGCTCCGCGCCCGCAAGCGGACCCGAAACAGGCCCGGCGCGCGAGCGTGTCTGCGCGGAGCGGACGGGGGTGTAGGGCAGCGTGAGCGCGCCCAGCACGGCGGCGAGATCGGGCCGCGGTGCGACGAGCACCTCGGCGGCAAACCCGGCGGCGTCGACCCGCTCGGCCAGCAGCGGGCAGCGGGCCACTCCGCCCGTGAGCAGGACCGCAACCGGCTCTCCGGCGACGGCCACGACCTCGCCCAGCACCGCGACGGCCTCGTCGAGGAGCGGTGTCAGCACCCGGCGTAGCTGCTCGGCGTCGACCCTGATGGCTCCGTGCCTGGCCACGGGCAGCAACGACAGCGCCTCCCGCACCCGTCGGGCGTCGTCGACCGACACGTCCGCAAGCGATAGCTCGCTCGTGTACGAGGCATCGCGCAGGGAGGCATCGCCGAGCGGGGCATCACGGAGGGACGCATCGCGGAGCAGGGCGCGCACCGCGAGGTCGAGCCGGTCGCCACCGATCCCCGACGAGCGGCGCGCGACGATCCGGTCCGCGTGCAGCAGCGTCGCCTCGGACCCGGAGCGCCCGACATCGAGCACCGCGCGTGCCCCGGTGCCTGCCGCCGCCGCTACCGGCCCGGCCACCCGACGCACCCGCGGCGTCACCGCGGCCGCGGCAGCCAGCCAGGCCTGCACCGGCGCGGCGGCTCGACCGGGCGGGTACACGAGCACGACCTCCTCGGCGTCCGTGCCGATGAGCCCGGCAAGCGCCGTCGCAGGCTCGGCGCTCCCGGCGGGCAGCTCAGCCAGCAGCCGCGGCGCGCAGGCGTCGGCCGCACCGGCTATGCGCACGACGTGGCGGCCGGGGGCGACCGCCACCCGACTCGTGTTCACCCCGGTCCCTCGTCCAGCCCCAGCCAGGCCAGCTGCACCCGGCGGACGTGACGGCGATCGACCAGCGTGCCCCGCCCCGGCGGCTGCGCACTCGCTTTGACCGCCTCGACCAGCGCGCCTTCGTCCGGACTTCCGTTGAGGACCAGCCCTCGCGCGCCCAGCTCCTTGAGCCTCCCGAGCAGCGGATCGAACACGGCCCGGCCTGCCCCGCCACAACGCCGCGCCACGATCACGTGGAGTCCGACGTCCTTGGCCTGCGACAGGAACTCCACGATCGGCAGGAGCGGGTGTGCACCACCGCCGCCCGGGGCGAGCAGGTCGTAGTCGTCGATCAACACGTAGACCTCCGGCCCCCGCCACCAGCTGCGGTCCCGCAGCTGCCGCGGGGTGACGTCGGGGCCGGGCAGCCGTTTGCGCAGCGACTCCTCGAGTGCGCGCGCCGCGGCCGCCGTCTGCTCGGGCGTACTGGCGTAACCGATCAGATGTGAATCGGGCACCGCGCCCGCGAGGCCGCGCCGCGGGTCGACGACGATCACCCTCGCCTGCTCGGGCGCATACCGCGTGGTGATGCCGCGGGCGATGACGCGCAGCACCGTCGTCTTGCCGCTCTCCGCATCGGCGAAACACAGCAGGTGTGGCTCAGCGGCGAAGTCGAGCTCGACCCGGCCGAGCTGCTCCTCGTCGACGCCGATCGCGATCCCCGACCCCGGTGCGCCCGGCAGCTCGGCCAGGTCGATCCGCGACGGCAACAAGCGCACGGACGCGAACCCCGGCCTCGGCCACGCAGCGGCGACGGCGGCGACGAGCGCCGTCGTGTCGGTTCCGGTGGCAGCCCAGGGGGCGGCGACGACCAGCGGGGCACCGTCGGGCGACAGGCCGTGGCCGGGCCGGGCGGGCACGGCGGCGGCCCGCCGCCGGTCGACCTCCGACTCGGCAGCCTCGCCCAACCGCAGTTCCAGTCGGGCGCCGAACAGATCCTTGAGCGCAGGACGCAGCTCTGACCAGCGGGTGGCCGACATGGCCAGGTGCAGGCCGTAGGCCAGGCCTTGCGCAGCCAACGGCAGGAGGCGGGCCTCGAGCTCCTCGAACTCGCTGCGCAGCGTCAAGTAACCGTCGACGACCAACAGCAGGTCGGTGGCGGGCTCCTGCGTGAACTCGCCTGCGGCGCGCCGTCGTCGGAAGGTCTCCACCGACGTCACGGCGGCCTCGCGGAACAGCAGCTCGCGACGGCGCAGTGCGGCGCCGAACTCGGCGACGGTGCGCCGCGCGAGATCGGCCTCCTGGCGGTCCGCGACCGTGCCGACGTGCGGCAACCCGGCCAGGGGCTGCAGCGCACCGCCGCCGAAGTCGAGCACGTGCACCCCCAGCTCGACCGGGGTGTGGCGCAGCGCGAGTCCGAGCACCAGCGACGCGAGCGCGCTCGACTTGCCCGCCCGCGGGCCGCCGACGACCGCGAGATGTCCCGACGCGCCTGCCAGATCGACGACGAGCGGGTCACGTCGCTGCAGGTAGGGCCGGTCGACCAGACCGATGGTGACGCGCAGGTCGCGTTCGGCGCCGTGGTTCCCGTGCTCCGCCGCCGTCAGGCCTCGCTCCACGGTCACACACAGCGGCCCGAGCACCTCGTCGAGCGGAGGTGGTGCGGAAAGCGGTGGCAACCACACCCGGTGGGCGGGCGTGCCGCGCCCCGCGAGCGCTCCGATGACCGTCTCCATGACCGTCGGTCCGGCACCGCCCTCATCCCGCGGACGCACCTGCGGCGGGTCGGGCAACGGCACGGACCCGATGACGAACGGGTACGCCCTGGGCCGCGCGGGCGCCCGGACGGCGGCCGCCGCGTCCGCGTGGCCCGAGACGTAGGCCGCGCGGAAGCGCACGAGCTCGTCGGTGCCCGTTGCGAGGAACGCCGAGCCGGGCAGGGGCGGCAGATGATGGGCATCCGGCACGCCCAGTACCGCACGGGACTCCGAAGCCGAGAACGTCCGCAGCGCGATCCGGTAGGAGAGGTGCGACTCCAGACCACGCAGCCGCCCCTCGTCCAGCCGCTGGGAGGCCAACAGCAGATGCAGGCCGAGCGAGCGGCCGAGCCGTCCGATCGTGACCATCAGATCGATCATCTCGGGGCGCTGGGTGAGCAGCTCGGAGAACTCGTCGACGACGACCACCAGCGCGGGCAACGGCGGCAGCTCCGGTCGGCCGCGGCGAGCCGCGGCGTAGTCGGTGACGCTGACGAGGTTGCCCGCGGACCGCAGGATCTCCTGGCGGCGCATGATCTCGCCTGCCAGCGCGTCGGCCATGCGGTCGACCAGCGTGAGCTCGTCGGCCAGGTTCGTGATGACGGCCGACACGTGCGGCATGGTCGCGAGGCCGAGGAACGTGGCGCCGCCCTTGAAGTCGACGAGCACGAAGTTCAGAGCGTCGGGAGGGTGGGTCGCGGCGAGGCCGAGGACGAGGGTGCGCAGCAGCTCGCTCTTGCCGGAGCCGGTGGCGCCGATGCACAGGCCGTGTGGCCCGCTGCCGCCCTGCGCGGACTCCTTGAGGTCGAGGACGACCGGGGCGCCCCTCTCGTCGACGCCGATGGGGACGCGCAGCCGGTCGTCCTCGGCGCGTGACCAGCGACGGCGCAGTGCGTCGATCCCCGCGGGACCGGTGCGCAGATTCAGCAGACCGAGCAGGCCCGGCGCGGTCTGGGGCATGCCGTCGTCGGGGTCGCCCACGCCCGCAGGCCGGTAGCGGGCCAACCGACGAGCCAGCGCCGCGGCCTCAGCGGGCGCCATGGCGTCGGGAACGCCGATCGGGATGGGCGGCTCAGCCGGACCGACGAGCCGCTGCAATCGGTCGGTGCCCACGCGCAGGCGCACGGTCGACGGCGCGGGCCGCCGCCCGGCCGGTGTCCCGACGCGCAGCACGGTGACCCCCTGGACGCCCGCCAACGACCCCGACCCTTCGGCGACCCCGTCCATGACGACGAGCAGGTGCGGCTCGCTACGGCCGGGTCCCGGCGCGCGCCCGGCCAGTTCGGCGACCCACCAGCGGCTCACCGCGTCGGCGTCCGACGTGATCATCCGTAGCGGTCCCGCGGCGTCGCCGCAGCTCGGGTGGGCGTTGTGGGGCAGCCACTTCGCCCACTCCCACTCCGCCAGCGCCGCAGGCACCGCGACCACGGCGAGCCTGGCGTCGGCAGGGCTGTGCCACACCGCGTACTGCGCGACCACGGCGCGGGCGAGCGCGCGGGCCGCACCGATGGCGCCCTCGTCCGGCTCGAGCCAGACCGTCGCGCTCTCCAGGAGCGACAGCGCGATCGGCAGGTCGGGCACGACGGTGTGCGCGACGAGGAAACGGCGCAGCGCGAGCGCGGTGACCGGTTCGATGGCGTCCGGCGGCCCGGTCTGGGGCGCGACCAGGCGGCTGGCCAGCCGTTGTGGACCCACGCCGACGCGCACGTGGCCGAAGTCGACGTCGGCGGGAGACCGCTCCCACAGCCGCGCCGCGGCCAGTACGGCCGTCCAGGCCTCCGGCTCGGGATGCACCGTCTCCGCGGAGTGTCGCTGCGCATCGGCCACCTTACGAACGCTGTGGCGCATCTGGGCGAGATAGCGCAGGTAGTCGCGGCGTCCCTCGTCGAGGGTGGACGCGCGCGCGGCGCCACCGCGCCCGCCTCCGCCGGTGGCCAGCATGCCGACTGTCGAGATCGCGAACATGCCTCCGAACAGCCACGACGCGGGTTTGTCGACCCCCATGACGACGACGAAGCCGAACGACCCGACCAACATGACCAGCGGCACGAGCCGCATCAGCAGGCCTGCGGGAACCAGCTTCTCCGGCTCAGGGGGCGCCTCCAGCGCGAGCTCGCCACCGGGCGTCGGTGGCGGCTCGCGGCGAGGCCGCGGGATTGCGAGCGTGCCCATCAGTTTCTCCAAACGGCCCCGTGGAAGGGACCTTGGCGGCGATGCTAAGCACCGCCCCCGACATTCCGAGGGCGTTTGGGAGAACTCGTCGAGGGAGGCGCGCGGATGGCCGATCAACCCTTCTGCAGGCTCACCGTGCTGTCCCCGCGCCACCGCGTGGACGTGGCGCTCCCCGCCGACGTGCCCGTCGCGGAGCTGGTTCCCCTGGTGCTGGAGCTGGTCGGCGAGCCCGAGCGGGGACGCGCAGGCCTGCCGCGGCCATGGCGGCTGTCCGGAGTGGCGGGCGGCCCGCTCCCCGCCGCCGCGACCCTTTCCGAGCTGGGCGTTCTCGACGGCGAGCTGCTGCGCCTCGGTCCGGCCGCGGCGGCGCCCGCCGCGCCGGTCTTCCACGACCCGGTGGACGCACTTGCCGCAGGGGCGCAGGCAGGCGCCGCGCGCGGGCACCGGTTCGAGACGGCAGCGATCCTGGTGGTGGTACTGGCGTCGGCCGCCCTGCTCGCCGCAGCCGGACCGGGCTCGGTGACCGCCGCGCTGCCTGCCGGTGCCGCGGCCGCGGCCGCGTTGACGGCCGCCGCGAAGCTCGTCCGACGCGAGGGTGATCGCCTCGTCCCTCATGAGCTGGCGCGCAGCGTCGCGCTCGGCGGGGTTGCCCTCGGTGCCGCGGCGGGCTGGAATGCGTTGCCTGCGGCCCCGGTCACCGGGGCACTGATGGCGGCGGCGGTGGCGGCGGGCATCGTGGCGGCGGGAGCTCAGCTCGTGCTGCGGGTGGTGGCGCCTGCGCTGGTCGCGGCCGGAGTCGTCGCGGTCGTGACCGCCGTCGCGGTCATGGCGGTGCGGCTGGGCGCCACTCCTGTCGCGGCGGCGACGGCCGCGGCGGCGGCCGCGATCGTCGGCACCCCGCTGCTGCCTCGGGCCGCGCTCCGCCTCGCCGGGCTGCCTCGGCCGGTGGTGCCCGCGGACGGATCCGAGCTCACTGGCGACGACGCGCAGCTGCCTGCGGCCGAGCTCGCCGAGCGCGGCGACCTCGCCCGCGGCTACCTCGCAGGCCTCACGGGCGGCGCCTCGGTGATCGCCGCCGCGGGCGCGCTGGTCGCGGCGTTCGATGGCGGCTGGTCGGGGCCGGTGTTCGCGGTGATCACCACGGTCGTGCTCCTGCTCCGCGCGCGTGGGTACGCGGACACCGCGCCCGCCCGCACGGCACTGGCCGCAGGCGTCGTGACGGCTGTCGGCGTCGCCGTCGCCCTCGCGGCGCCTGGCGTGTCCGCGTTTCCCGCGGGCCCGGCGGCCTCCGCGGCCTGTGCCGTGCTGCTGCTGGGCGCGGCCACGGGCGTCGTCGCGCTCGACGCCGTCGCACGGGGCAGACGCGTCGCTCTCTCCCCCGTCGCGCGGCGGTCGATCGACCTGGCGGAGGGGGCGTTCGTCGCCGCGTCCGTCCCGTTGGCCCTGGCGGCGATGGACCTGTTTCGTGTCGTGCGCGGATGGTGACCGGGTCCGCCGTGGCGGCGCTGCTGACCGTCGTGTTCATGGGCGGGGCGCCGACACCTGCTC
>DASWUV010000107.1:0-3461 GCA_036401495.1 Pseudonocardia sp.
CGCCTGCCCGCGCGGGGAGGGCGCACCGCGCCCTGGCCGGAGTGGGTGGCTGCGCCGGTCCGCGCCACCTTCGTCGACCACGGCGTCCGTGCCCCGTGGACCCACCAAGTGCAGGCAGCCGAGCTGGCGCACGCGGGGCAGGACGTCGTGGTGGCCACGGGCACGGCGTCGGGCAAGTCGCTGGCCTATCAGCTGCCCGTGCTCACCGCGCTGGCCACCGACCCCCGTGCCGTCGCCCTCTACCTGTCGCCGACCAAGGCGCTGGCCGCCGACCAGCTCCGGGCGCTCGCCGAACTCGACCTGCCGGATGTCCGACCCGCTGCGTTGGACGGCGATACCTCCCTCGACGAGCGTGACTGGGCGCGGCGCCACGCCCGCTGGGTGTTCAGCAATCCGGACATGCTGCACCGCTCGGTGCTGCCCCGACACGCCCGGTGGGCCGGCTTCCTGCGCAGGCTGCGCTACGTCGTCATCGACGAGTGCCACACCTACCGCGGGGTGTTCGGCTCGCACGTGGCGCTGCTGCTGCGTCGTCTGCTGCGGGTCTGCGCGCGCTACGGCTCCGCTCCGACGCTCGTGCTCGCGTCGGCAACCGTCGCCACGCCTGCCGCCTTCGCCTCCCGGTTGACCGGGCGCACGGTCGTTGCCGTGACCGACGACGGCTCGCCGAGCGCGGGGCGCACCGTGGCGCTGTGGGAGCCGCCGCTGCTGCCGGAGCTCACCGGTGAGAACGGCGCTCCCGTGCGGCGGCCCGCGGGCACCGAGGCCGCGCGCATGCTTGCCGACCTCGTGGTGGAGGGCGCTCGCACGCTCGCCTTCGTGCGGTCCCGCCGCGGCGCCGAGGTGACCGCGCTCGGCGCGCAACGCCTGCTCACGGAGGTAGATCCCGAATTGGTAGAGCGGGTGGCGGCCTACCGCGGCGGCTACCTCCCCGAGGAGCGGCGAGCGCTGGAAGTGGCGCTGGCCAGGGGTGACCTCCTCGGGGTCGCGACGACCAACGCCTTGGAGCTGGGCGTGGACATCGCAGGGCTGGATGCCGTTGTCGTGGCCGGGTTCCCCGGCACCCGTGCCTCGTTCTGGCAGCAGGCGGGCCGAGCAGGCCGTGCGCGGGACGAGGCCCTGGTGGTGCTCGTGGCCCGTGACGACCCGATGGACACCTATCTCGTGCACCATCCCGAGGCGCTGCTCGGCGCCCCGGTGGAGGGGTGCGTGCTCGATCCGGGCAATCCCTACGTCCTTGCTCCGCAGCTGGCGTGCGCCGCCGCGGAGCTCCCGCTGACCCCGGCTGATGTCGACGGCGTGTTCGGCGGCACCGACGCTGCGGCCGTGCTCGACGAGCTGGTGGCAGACGGGGTGCTGCGAAGGCGTCCGACGGGGTGGTTCTGGCCTTCGACCCGCGAGCGGCCCGCGGGCATGGTCGACATTCGGGGTTCGGGGCTCGGCCAGGTCGCCGTCGTGGAGTCGGGCACCGGTCGGATGCTCGGGACCGCCGACGCCGCGTCGGCGCCCGCCACGATCCACCCCGGAGCGGTTTACCTGCACCGCGGCGAGAGCTACCTCGTGGAGGACCTCGACCTCGAGGGCGGCGTCGCGCTCGTGAGCGCCGCGAACCCTGACTGGCGCACCGATGCCCGTTCGACGGCCGACGTGGAGGTGGCCCGCGTGCTCGCCTGCCAGGAGAACGGCCCGGTGCGGGTGGCGTTCGGCGACGTCACGGTGACCACCCAGGTGGTGGCCTACCAGCGCCGCACCCCTGACGGCACCGTGCTCGAGACCGTGCCCCTCGACCTTCCTGAGCAGACGCTGCGCACCCGCGGTGTCTGGTACGACGTTGATGACGCCGCGCTCGACGCCGCGGGCGTCGATCTCGCGCGGGTGCCCGGCGCCCTGCACGCCGCCGAGCACGCGGCCATCGGGATCCTGCCGCTGTTCGCGATCTGCGACCGCTGGGACATCGGCGGGATGTCCACCGCCCTGCACCCGTTCACGGGGCGGCCGACGGTCTTCGTCCACGACGGCCATCCCGGTGGTGCGGGCTTCGCCGAGCGCGGGCACACCGTGCTTCCCCGATGGCTCGCGGCCACGCGCGCGGCGATCTCCGGATGCGAGTGCCGCACCGGCTGTCCTTCGTGCGTGCAGTCCCCCAAGTGCGGCAACGGCAACGCTCCGCTCGACAAGGCGGGGGCGGTGCGGGTGCTGGACGTGATCCTGCGCGCCGTCGGCCGGGACGCCATCCCGAGGGATTAGGCCGCCGCCGGCCCGCTCGATCGGGGGGACGAGCGGGACGGCGGCGGCCGGGTCGCGGTGAGGCCTGCTCGGGGTGGGCGTCGTGTGACGCTTCGGCCGCACCGCAGTCTGGGGAGCGAGATCGTGCAGCTCCCGTTCCGGCCAGGGCCGGGCGAGAACCTTCACCAGTAGGCCCTGATGACGGCGTCGGGGCCAGACCCCGTCGCCGATCGGTGCCGCGCTGACGATGAGCGCACCGCCGCAGCGGTAAATTGCGCTTGACGCGGCAAGCGGTTGTCGCTGCGCGCGTAGACCGTGATGCTGTCCGTCTGACGGTGGCCACCGACCGTTCATCGACCCGCCATTGCATTGAGGGCCGGGGTGACGTGCAGCACAACGGGCGCCTATCGGCACCCCGACGGTCGCCTCGGCGAACGGCTCTTGCTGCTCCGATGCCGCAGCGGCCCGGCGCGGTGTGGTGGGCAACGCTGGGCACTGTGCTCCGGCCGGGCACTGCACCATGCCCGGCGGGTGGGCCGCGGGCTCTGGACCAGCCCTGGCCTGGCCGACGGCGGCCTCAAGGCCCGGCAGCGCCATCGCCACCGGCACCCGCACTTCGACCAACACGTCCCAGTCCACGAGCAGGCACCGCGTGACGACGGCGCCTGCGGCCGAGGCGATCGCCGCGGCCTCCTGGCAGGCCGGGGACTGGCCGCGCACGGCTTGTCGGGCGGCGGCCAGCGCCGCCAGATCGGCCGCGTTCTCGGCGCGGTGCCTCGCCGAGATGGCGGCGCCCAGGTGCAGGCCCGCGACGAGCACGCTCGTCAGGACGGCCACTGCCACAGCCGCCCATACCGTGGCGACACCGTCGTCTCGCTGACCGAGTGCGTGCGGCAGCCGTCGGCACGTCCTCAGCCCGGGCGCGGCTGCGCTGCTCACGGCGACCGGACCCCGGGCTCGGCCGCCGCAACGGCCCGGCCGTCGACGGTGATCGGCAACGAGCCGACGAGCCGCGCGGAGACCGTCGCTACGACCGTATCGCCCTGGTCGGCAAGATCCAGGCTCGCGCCCGACGGCGCCAGCTGCGCCGCGACCGCCCGGCCGCGGTCCGGCTCACCCCGGGCGGCGAGGCGGGCCAACTCGCGCGCGGCGTCGGAGCAGCGCAGGGACTGGGCGACTGCTGTGAGCGCGCCGAGCGTCAGTGCCAGGAACACCGTCAAGGCGCAGAGCGCGAG
>DASWUV010000108.1:0-5586 GCA_036401495.1 Pseudonocardia sp.
CGCGCCGGGATGACGCGCAGGGTGCCGCCTTCCCACGTCGCCTTGCTGATCAGGTGCCAGCGCAGGCGTTCCGGTGGGTCGTCGGAAGCGGCGAGCCACAGCCCGCGCGAGGTCGCGACCACCTGACCTCCGCCCGCGACCTCGGCGGTGGCGATCACGTGCTCGTCGGCCTCGAGGACGACTCCCTCGGGCAGTGCGGGGCGGCGCAAGAGGCGCCGGAACACGTTCACGAGGACTACCTCCGGTCGTGCGCGGAAACCGTGGCCAGAACAACGTTATCCGCGCACGGGTTATCGGGCCGCCAGGCTGCGCAGCGCGATCTTGTACTGCTCCAGCGGCACCAGATCACCGAAGAGCTGGTGGTAGGCGTCGGGCTCGTCGACCGGGTTGGTGCGCTGCAGCCTGGCCTTGAGCTCCGCGACCTGCGCTTCCACCAACGCGAGCCGCACACCGGCGATGATGCTCGCGACATAGCGCGCCTCGTCGCTCTCCGACCGCGAGTGACTGCGCCGCGGCAGCTCCATCGCCTCGACGGCGAGCTCGGAGACCAACGGCCGCACGTCCGTGGTGCACCCGGCCGCCACGACCTCCACCCACGCTTGCCCCGAGAGGCCCGCCCCGACCCCGCCCGCCGCCTGCACTGCGCGGTGCACGGCCTGCAGCGCAGGATGGGTGAACGCCTGGTCGGGCAGCTCGTCGTAGCTCGGCCCGGCGATCGCGGGCACCTGCAACGCGGCCTTGAGCGCCTCCCGCTGCACGTGCAGGCGCGGATCGTCCTTCGGCGGCGGGGCGACCGGGCGCCGCCCCCGGGGCTCGACGGGCGCGCCCGCGGTCTCCCGCACCCTCCGGACGACCATCGCGATGTCGTCCCAGCTCACCCACCCCGCGAGGCGACGGGCGTACTCGTCGCGCAGGTCCTCCCGCTTGATCCGGGCGACCAGCGGCACCGTGCGCTGCAGCGCGGCCACGCGACCTTCCGCGCTGTCCAGGTCGAAATCGCGCAGAACCGACCGGACCGCGAACTCGTAGATCGGCTCCCGGCGCGCGACGAGATCCCGGACGGCGGCGTCGCCGCGGCTCTGCCGCAGCTCGCACGGATCCTGCCCGTCGGGGGCGATGGTCACGTAGGTCTGGGTGGCGAACGCCTGCTCCCCTTCGAACGCCTTGAGCGCGGCGGCCTGACCTGCCGCGTCGCCGTCGAAGGTGTAGATGACCTCGCCGAGGTCGAACGAGTCGTCGCCGATCAGCCGCCGGATCACGGAGATGTGCTCGGTGCCGAACGCGGTGCCGCACGACGCGACGGCCGTCGGTACGCCCGCGAGGTGCATCGCCATCACGTCGGTGTAGCCCTCGACGACGACGACCTGCCGCCGCCTGACGATCTCCGCCTTCGCCAGGTCGAGCCCGAACAGCACGTTGGTCTTGTGGTAGACGGGGGTGTCGGACGTGTTGAGGTACTTCGCCTCGACGCGGTCGTCGTCGAAGAGTCGACGCGCGCCGAAGCCGACGACCTCGCCCCCGCGGTCGCGGATGGGCCACAGCAGGCGACGGTGGAAGCGGTCCATCGGCCCCCGGTTGCCCTGCCGCGACAGCCCCGCCTTCTCCAGCTCCTCGAAGGAGAACCCCGCCGCGAGCAGGTGCTTGGTGAGCGCGTCCCACCCGGCCGGGGCGTAGCCGCAGCCGAAGCGCTGCGCGGCCGCCCGGTCGAACCCGCGGGAGGTCAGGAACGCCATGGCGGGCGCGGCCTCAGGTGTGTGCAGCTGCGCGGCGTAGAACTCGGCGGCGCGCTTGTTCGCCTCCAACAGGCGCGTCTTGGTGCCGCGGTCGCGCTGCGCGCCTGCCCCGCCGCCCTCGTAGGTGAGCTGGATGCCCGCTCGATCGGCCAGCCGCTCGACCGCCTCGACGAACCCGATGACCTCGATCTTCTGGAGGAACGCGATCGCGTCGCCGTGCTCGGCGCAGCCGAAGCAGTGGAACGTGCCGTGGCTGGCCCGCACCGTGAAAGAGGGGGTCTTCTCGTCGTGGAACGGGCACAGCCCCTTCTGGGTGCCCGCCCCCGCCGCGCGCAGGGCGACGTACTCGCCGATCACCTCGTCGATGCGGACCCGATCGCGGACCGCGACGATGTCGCTGTCCCGGATGCGTCCCGCCACGGGATGAAGTCTAGGACGCGTCGCCGACACTCCCGCGGCACGCCGGGCATCGGCCCGGTCCGCCCGTCATCATGACGCCGTGCGGATGCGGTGGGCGGTCGCGGTGGCGGGACTGGCCCTCGCGGCAAGCTGTGGGGCCGCGTCCGACATCACCTCCGCGGTGGCGGTCCCGGTGGCGGCGGGGGCGCCATCGGGAACCTCGGCAGCGGGAACCTCGGCAGCAGCGGGGGCCCGCGGCACGGCCGGACCGACGGCGACACCGGCTCCGGCAGTCGCGGCGCTGGCGAAGCTCCCGGTCAAGGGGCGGGCGCCGACCACCGGATACTCCCGCGGCCAGTTCGGCCCGGCGTGGGCCGACACCGACCGCAACGGCTGCGACCAGCGCAACCAGGTGCTGGGCCGGGACCTCACCAACGTCCGGTACCGGCCTGCGCCCCGGCCGTGCGTCGTGCTCAGCGGCGTGCTGCACGACCCGTACACCGGCGACACGGTCGCGTTCACCCGTGGCCAGGGCACGAGCGACAAGGTGCAGATCGACCACGTCGTCTCGCTGTCGGACGCCTGGCAGACCGGCGCCCAGCAGCTGGATGCGAGCACCCGCGAGCTGCTCGCCACCGACCCGCTCAACCTGCTCGCCGTCGAGGGCGTGGTGAACCAGGCCAAGGGCGACGGCGACGCCGCCACCTGGCTGCCGCCCGCAAAGGACTACCGCTGCACTTACGTGGCGCGGCAGGTGGCGGTCAAGACGCGCTACCGGCTGTGGGTGACCGCGGCCGAGCGGGACGCGATCGCCCGGGTGCTCACCGCGTGCCCCGGGCAGCCGCTGCCGTAGCGTCGCCGTCGTGGAGCCGGACGTCAAAGCGAACGGGGACGCGAACGGGGACGCGGACGGGGAGGCGTTCGAGGAGCACCGCGCGCACCTGCTGCGCGTCGCGTACCGGATCACGGGATCGCTCGCCGACGCCGAGGACGCCGTGCAGGAGGCCTGGCTGCGCCTACAGACGCTCGACGGAGCGTCCCGAGCCGACTTGCGCGACGTGCGGGCGTGGCTCGTCACCGTCGTCGGGCGGGTCTGCCTTGACCGGCTGCGCTCGGCCGCCGTGCGCCGCGAGCGCTACGTCGGGCCGTGGCTGCCCGAGCCGCTGATCACCACCCCCGATGAGGACGGCCCGCTGGCCGCCGTCGTGCGCGACGAGTCGGTGCGGATGGCCGCGATGGTCGTCCTGGAGCGGCTGACCCCGCCGCAGCGCGTGGCGTTCGTCCTGCACGACGCGCTCGACCTGCCGTTCGCCGCGATCGCCGACGTGCTCGGCTGCAGCGACGCCGCGGCCCGCCAGCACGCCACGCGCGCGCGGCGGATCGTCGCCGAGAACCCGCCGCCGCCCGCAGTGCGCTCGATCCAGCAGGAGGCGGTGTTGGCCCGGTTCGCCGACGCGATGGCCCGCGCCGACCTCGACGCGCTCGTCGCCCTCCTGCACCCCGACGCGGTGTTCGTCAACGACAGCGGCGGACGGACGCGGGCGGCGCGGCAGGTCGTCGTCGGCGCGGACAAGATCGCCCGCCTCCTCCTGGGCCTACGGCAGCGCTACGGGCAGGCGAGCCTGGACGGCTACCCGGTGCTCGTCAACGGCGAAGCCGGGATCTTCGTGCCGGGCGCGGGCGAGCTGCCCGCCTCGGTCACCACGTTCACGGTGCAGGACGACCGCATCGTCGCCCTCAACGGGGTGCTCAACCCGGAGAAGTTGAATGCCGCGAAGCTTGCGGCAGTTGGCACGCTGCGTCGAATCCCTGATCGGTGATGCCCAGCGCGTGGTTGCTGCGCCCGCGCATGTTCTCCAACGCGATCGCGTGGGTCAGCTCGATCACCCCGGGCCGCCCCAGCGCGGCCTCCAGAGCGGCGACCTGCGCGTCCGTCACGGTCATCGGCTGCGCGGTCATCGCGTCCGCGTAGGCCAGCGCCAGCCGCTCCTCATCGGTGTAGAGGGGGTTGGTGGCGTACTCGTCGATGTGCTGGAGGCGGTCGACGTCCAGGCCGCCCAGGCGCTGCAGCATCGCGCCGAAGTCGACGCACCAGGAGCAGCCCACCACCGTCGCCGTCCGGTAGACGACGAGCTGGCGCAGCCGCGCGGGCAGCACCGTTGCCGCCTTCTCGTAGGCGCTCTCGGCCACCGCACCCGCCCAGAACAGCCTGCGGTGGTGGCGGGCGACGGCAAAAGGTTCCGGCACCGCACCGAAGCGGCGCCGGCCGTAGCGGTAGGCGAGCCTGCCGAAGAACCCTGCCTCGGCGTCGGGAACTGCGGGAATCCGTGCCATGTCTCCTCCTCGTTGGTCACTGCCTGTGGGACGAGACGGGGGGCGGCGCCGTGACGGAGAGAGACGCGGGTCACAGGGCCGGCGCGCCGTGACCGCCGTTGCGGCGTTTGCGGCGGTGCACGGAAAGCGCCGGTTCCGGCGAGTCACGCGGGAAGGCCGCCGCGAAACGAGCACGGCACTACACGTGCGCGAAAGGCCAACTCACCGTGCTGAAGTGCCGGACTCACCAAGGTCGTCAGGACGCTCCGAGGACGGCGCGGTGGCGGGCGATGGCCTGCTGGTCGGTCAGCAACGCGACCTGGTCGATCACCACCCGCAGCCGGGCGGCGTCGTCGGGCGCCTCCGCCCAGGCGTGGGCGAACACGGGGTCCAGCGTGTCGGGTGCCTTGGCCAGCAACGCTGCCGCCAGCTCAGCGAGCAGTTCGCGCTGCCGGGCCTGCATGGCGAGGCGCTCGGGGTCGCGCATGACGTAGTGCAGCGCCACCGCCTTGAGCAGCGCCACCTCGGCTCGGGCCCAGGCAGGCACGACGAGGTCGGCGCCGTAACGGGCCAGCGGCCCCTCGCCGTGGGCGTCGCGGGTGGCGTCGGTCGCGGCGAGGACGAACCTGCCCACCAGCTCGCTCGTCAGCCGCTTGAGCGCGAGCTGCCCGGCCACCGACGCGACGCCCGCCTCCCGCACGCCTGCGACGACCGGCAAGGCGGACAGGTCGCGCGCCGTCTCGCGCAGCGCTCCCGGATCGCCGCCGAAGTACTGCGCCGCGAGGTCGACGAGGACGTCGCGCTCCGCTGCGCCGCCCAGCGCCGCGAGGTCGATGCGCCCGGACACGACGCCGTCCTCGACGTCGTGGACGGAGTAGGCCACGTCGTCGGCCCAGTCCATGACGTCCGCCTCCAGACAGCGCCGCCTGCCGGGGGCGCCGTCGCGGACCCAGGCGAAGACCGCCGCGTCGTCGGCGTAGGCGCCGTACTTGCGCTCGCTCCCGGAGCGGACCCACGGGTACTTGCACGCGGCGTCCAGCGAGGCCCGCGTCAGGTTCAGGCCGCCGCCGGAGATCTTCAGCTCCAGCCGGGTGAGGATCCGCAGCGTCTGCGCGTTGCCCTCGAAGCCGCCGCAGGACGC
>DASWUV010000109.1:0-27284 GCA_036401495.1 Pseudonocardia sp.
CTTGCCCGCTCCATTTTGTCCGGCCAGAGCGTGGATCTGCCCGGGCATGATCTGCATCGACACGTCGCGCAGAGCCTGGTTGCCTGCATACGTTTTGCTGAGAGCCGTTATCCGCACCGCAGGCGTTGCAGTTCGCGCTGCGGCGGGGCGTCGGCCATCGGTGCCGGACATCAGGCGGCGGTCTTTCCGGTCGACCAGAGCTCTCGGTAATGCCGAGCGTAATCGTTTGACGGTTCGAACTGGTTCTTGTCGCCGCCGAGCTGGTTCACGTTGGATGCGTCAACCACCCATACGGCTGACTCAAGCCCGGCAGGCTGGACGTGATGGAACACCCGGTTCAGGTTGTCGATCACCTCATACCCCTGCTGCTGGATGGCGAGAGGTATGGTCATCTGAAGGTAGTCGCCGCGCCGGATGTCTTCGTATTCCTGGGCCGTGCCGTTACTGCCCGTCAGGACGACCTGGCCAGGCTTGATGCCGAGGGTACGAAGAGCTTGGGCCTCGAACGGAACGAAGTAGTAAGCAGGCTGCAGGATGTACAGGGGGGGCTCGGTACCGAATTGGTTGACCCAACCTGTCGTCAGCGACGTGGTGCGATTGGCCGCGTCGGCGAACGGCATCTGAGTATCGACCACGATCTGGCAAGTGGCGCATTTCTGGATCGCCGACCGTTGTGCGTTGGTCTTCGCGATGACGATGGAATACGTGTTGTCGGAGGTGAGGATGACGCGCGCCTTGCCGTTCGAATGGACAACCACCCAGTCTCCGGCTGCACCAGAGGCCTGGGCCTGGTTCTGGAACACGTTCGCGTCGATGCCGTACTCGGGGTACATGCCGGGCTCTGCCGCAGTCCCCAGGCCGATGACCGCAATTCCCGCGTCATGGGCCTGCTTGAAGTAGGGCCTGAACGAGTCGGGGTAGCTGCCGAGCACGATGCCGTCCGGATGCGCCGCGATCGCCTGGGTGAGCGCACCTTGCTGCCCCGAGGTGGTCCCTTGACCGTCGAGGACGGTCACCGTCCACCCGACAGACTGGCCGATTGCCTTGACGGCGTCGGACGCCTGCACGCTCTGGGGATTTCCTTGGTCGTAGGCGACATAGATGATCGATTTACCGGTGGCTATCGGCGGCCCGCTGGTCGGGCCGTTCCACGTGGTCGCGGAGCGCACGTACTGAGCCAGTTGGGTTTTGGCCGCCTGAACGACCGCCGCCGTGTCGGCATCCGAGCCTGACTGGGCGGTGGACTGGTCGCCGGGAGCTGAACCTCCACCTGAACCGCAAGCCGCCGTCGCACCCAGGACCGCGACCGCAAGAACGGCTGTGCGCAGTGACCATTTCCTCGGCAAAGTCTTCTGAAACATAACTGATGCCCTTCGTGTCTGAACCACGTCGTTGTTTGCTCAGCCGTCGACTCGTCGCGGAAACGGCGAACCAAGTGAGTATCCGGGTCACTGCAGGAACAAGGAGTGGGCCCGTTCGGGCGGCTCCGGACCCGTAAATTCCTAGCGAATGAGCTCTCCGCCATCGACGGGTAATGCAACTCCGGTGATGTACCGGGCTTCGTCGGAGGCCAGCCAGAGAATGGCGTTCGACACGTCGACGGGTTCCACCCAGGGGATCGGCAGCGGGATGAGGGCGCCCGAAACCTCGGCGAACTGTTCTCTCGTCGGGTTCTCGACCCCCGGGCAGAACAGCTTCATGATCTTCTCGTTCATAATCATTCCGGTGTCGACCTGGGTCGGGAGGACACTGTTGACTCTGATCGAGTGGCGCGCCAGTTCGAGAGCGAGCGACCGCATCAGTCCGATGACGCCGTGCTTGGCGGCGGTGTAGTTGGCGAGGTTCTCTACGGCGCTGAGACCTCTCGCCGAGCTCGTCAGGATGATCGACCCCCCCGCCCCGCGCTCGATCATCTGCGGGATCGCCGCTTTCGCGGTCAGCCACACGCCCGTGAGGTTGACGTCGAGCACGTCGTCCCACCACTGTCGAGGAATTTCGTGTGCCGGTGAGACGTCGGTTGAGATGCCGGCATTCGCTACGACGATGTCGATTCCGCCGAGTTCGGCGGAGCCCTCTGCGACGAACTTCTGAAGAGCGGCCTCGTCACGTACGTCGATCTGGCCCGTGATGCAGCGTCGATCGAGGTTCTCGACCGCCTTGGCGGTTCCCTCCATCCCCTCGATCGTGCCCATCTGGTAGGGGACACTGTCGAGCTGCTTGCAGATGTCGAAACCGAGGATGTCCGCGCCTTCTTGGGCCAGCCGGATTGCGTGGCTCTGCCCCTGTCCGGTCGCAATCCCGGAGATCAGCGCTACCTTGTTGGCAAGTCTTCCCATTTCCGCACTCCCTTGTGGGTGATGTGTTCGATGTCGTCAGCCGTGTGCCGCGTCCGGCTCGGCTTGTTTACCTCCGCGGCTCTGATAGGCCACCGAGCAGGCGAGCAGATCAGCGATCTGCGGGCCGGAGTAGCCGACTTCGCCGAGGATTTCTGTGGTGTGCTGCCCGATCACCGGCGCCTGTCGACGTACCGGTAAGGATTTTCGGCCGAACTGCACGGGCGCCGGGATCGACCGGTACTCCCCCACTACGGGATGGGTCTCCTTCGGCAACCTCTCGACGAGTTCGCCGAGAGTTTCGGCGGCCGTGGCCGGGATGTCGTGAGCGCGGCAGTACTCGAGGCATTCCTCGGTTGTGCGCTCGGCCAGGATGGCCCGCACCTCGTGGTAGAGGAACTCGGAATGGGCGATCCGGTTCCGCCGGTCCGCGAACCTCGGGTCGTCGAGCAGGTCACGGCGGTTGCCCCACGCGAAGATGTCGTCGTAGTTCTGCTTCGAGTACGGGAGGACGAACACGGTTCCGTCGAGTGTCGCCTGTGGTCGGCGCTCGCGGGTGAGTATGCGTTCGTATCCCGGCGAGCCTGACACCGTGGACGTCGTTGCCGCCCCTGCGTGTTCGACGAGCATGAACGAGCGCGTCACGTCGACCATCGGTACGTCGATCGAGGTGCCCGCACCGGTCCGCTCGCGAGCGAACAGCGCCGCGGTCACGGCGTAGACAATGGAAAGCCCGACCACCTTGTCGGCGAGCAGGGTGGGCGCGAGGTTCGGTACTCCGGTCGCCATGCGACTCGCGTCGGCGACTCCGGAGGCCGCCTGGATGATGTCGTCGTAGGCAGGCAGATCCTCGGAGCCGCTGCCGACGGGAAAGCCGATGGCCCGGCAGTAGATGATGTCCGGGCGAGCCTCCGTGAAGTCCTTGTACCCGAGACGGGCTCGTCGGGCCACGCCCGGCCGATGGTTGGTCACCACGAGATCGCAGGTGGCCGCGATCCGCAGCACTGCCTCTCGGCCGCTGTCGGACTTGTAGTCGATGGAGATGTTGCGCTTGTTCCGCAGGAGGTTCAGCGCAACTCCGGAGAGTTCGGGGTGCGCGCCGGTGTCCATGGATCGGCTGACGTCTCCGCCGCGCGGCTCGACAGCGATGACGTCAGCGCCGAGATCGGCGAGGATCTGGGTGGCCATCGGCCCCATCACCACCGATGTCAGGTCCAGGACACGCACACCTGTGAGCGGCCCGCATGTCTCGTCCTCGCTGTCGTCCATGGTTCATCTCCCCTCGTCCCTTCTGAGTGCTATCTGCCGGGCGACGCTGTGGTTCGATCACGCCGGCTTGACGCAGCCGGCTCGCCGACCGCGTGGAGGGCTGCCGCGATGACGTCGTCGCTCGAGGGCCGCCACACGTCCTCGAGCGTCTTGGCGTAAGGAACGGGCATGTCCAGGCCCGTCACGCGCGCAACGGGTGCCCGCAGTTCGCTCCAGCACTGCTCCGTGACGATGCTCGCGACCTGGCCTGCGGTCGACGCGGACCCGGGGGCCTCCTGAACTACGACGCAGCGACCGGTCTTGCCCACCGATTCGACGAGCGTGGGGACATCGAGGGGGACGATCGAGCGGAGGTCGACGACCTCGGCGGACACCCCGTGCTTGTCCGCGAGCTGCTCGGCGGCCTGCAGACACCACTCGACGGACCGGGAAAAACCTACGAGCGTCACGTCGTCGCCTGCTCGGCGCACTGCCGCTTTGCCGAAAGGCACCAGGTGCTCGCCTTCCGGGACGTCACCCTTGGTGAAGTAGAGCCCTTTGTGTTCGATCACGAGGGTGGGCTCATCGGAGCGGATCGCGGTGGCAATCAGTCCCTTGGCATCGGCGGGTGTGTAGGGAAGCGCGATCGAGAGACCCGGTACCGAGGCGAACACGGACTCGAGCGACTGCGAGTGTTGTGCGCCGCCGCCGCCGACGATGCCCTGCTGCGTCCTGATCGTGAGCGGCACGGTGATCTGCCCGCCACTGAGGAAGTGCAGCTTGGCGGCCTGGTTCATGATCTGGTCAGCGGCCACGAGCATGAACTCCACGAACATGATCTCTACGACCGGCCGTAGGCCCGCAGCGGCCGCGCCTGTGGCCAGGCCCACGAATCCGGCCTCTGCGATCGGGGTGTCCATGACGCGCTCGGCGCCGAACTGGTCGTACAGGCCGCGAGTCACCGTATAGATGCCGCCTGGCTTCCCGATGTCCTCCCCGAGCAGGAAAACCGTGGGGTCGCGCTCCATCTCTATGCGCAGCGCATCATTGATCGCAGCGGCATAGGTGATCCTCTTGACGGTCATCGGGTCCTCTCCATCCAGGACGGGGCGTAGGCGAGGATGTCGTCGACCGATGGCGGCGACATCTCCAAAGCGGCCGCCTCAGCCGATCGGACGGCCTCGTGGGCGCGGGCCCGGATCTCGTCCAACTCGTCGGCACCGACTCCGTCATCTGTCAGACGTGCAGCGAGGATCTCCAGGGGATCACGTTGACGCCACTGGTCGACCTCGTCGGCAGTTCGATAGCTCTGTGGATCACCGGTCATGTGCCCGCAGAATCGGTAGGTCTTGTATTCGATGAAGGTCGGTCCGCCGCCTGACCGGGCGCGATCTACCGCAACCTTGGCGGTCTCCTCCACCGCCTCCACGTCCATTCCGTCGGCGACGAGGGTCGGCATGGCGGCGGCCGCGGCGATGTCCACGACCTCCGCTGTCGGGCGGAACTCCGACGCCGGAGTGAGCTCCGCGTACAGGTTGTTCTCGCAGACGAACACGACCGGCAAATTCCAGATCGTCGCTTGGGCCAAGGCCTCGTGGACAACGCCCTGGTTGGTCGCCCCTTCACCGAATGCGGTCACGACGACGCGGTCCTCATCCAGTCGCCGTGCGGCCAACGCAACACCGTTCGCAATGGGCAGATTCGCCCCGACGATCGCCGAGCTGGGGAAGATTCCCATGCTCCAGTCACAGAGGTTCTTTGATCCCGCGCGTCCCTTGCAGCAGCCCTCCTCCCGGCCGAGGAGCTCGCCGAGCAACGCTTCCACCCGCATTCCCCGGGCCAATGCCCATCCGTGCGAGCGGTAGGTGAACAGCAGCCGGTCCTGCCCGCTCAAGGCATTGCAGGTGCCAACGGCAACGGCCTCCTGTCCCGAGTACAGGTGCATGGCCCCTCGGACCTTTGCCTCTCGGAACAACTTCTCGCAGCGTTCTTCTACGATCCTGATGACCCACATCCGGTACAGTGAGTCGGTCCGTCGCCCCAGTTGCGGGGCAGGCGCCGTCCTGGTCACTATCGTCGACCAACCTTCCAGTTCGTTTGCGAAAAGGGGCAACTGCTACGGGCGGTTCGGCCCCGGATCAGCGACGACATCGAAGCCTGCCACCGCAGTTGCGCAGATCTCGCCGTCACTTAGCCGGACTGTCTCGAGAATGAGGTGACGATCCGGTGTGGCCCCACCGTGCTCGTCGGGGCGTGGCCGCCTTCCGCGACAGATCAGTGATTCCCCGACCGTTGCGTACCGGCGCATCGTCACCTCGAGCTCGGTCAGATCGGCTCGAGTACCGGCCCATGACGTGCAGAGGCGGGCCAGCAGCGCCTCGTGAAGATGCGAGTGAACGAGGACGTCGGGATAGCCCTCCTGCTCGGCGTATGACGCTGTTGCAGCAGCCACGGGCTCTCGGTTCCGGTCACCGTACGATCACCGTCTTGGTCGACGTCAGGAGTAGATTGTCGTTGTCGTCCACGTACGCGGTGTCGAAGGTCAGCAACAGGAATCGTCCCGCACTTCCGGCCTTGTGTCGTACCGCGCGCAGAGTGCTCCGGCGCCACACCGTCATGCCCACCTTGACGGAGCGGAGAAATCGGGTCTTCTCGCCACCACCCATGATGCGCACCTTCCCGAGGTGCACTCCGGGCAGGTCGTCGTGAAATGAGAAGCCGTCATCACGGGCGAACGAACCGTCATTTTCCTCGTCGCTCCAGTTCATCATGGCGGTCAGCATCGTGGGCGGCGCGACCAACGCTCGCGGACCGTTGCTGCGAGCGCCCGCAAACGGGGCGTCGGCGCCTATCGCCCTCGCGTAGCGGCGAACCAACCGCTCCGTTATCTGAAGTCCGCGGCTTCCGACGTGGGTAACGCCCACCGCAGCTTCGATACTGCGGACCAGCGCCTCGTCGGGTCCGGCCGTCGGCGCCGAGGCGCCAGGCGTCGTGCCCGTCACGATCGAGGCGCGTGCGTCGCATCACGCCCGGCCACACCGGAAGCGCGTGCGGAGTCCGTCTTCCACTGTTGCGGACGTACCGACAGACGCAGCGCGGTCCGGGTCTCCTCCAGGCGCGCCCGTGCCGAGGCGGACAGCCGGTCCTCGGTCCAGATGAACGCGGCATCGATCGTGCTCTTGACCTCCTGGATGCCCGGAAGCCCGAGCAGCTCGTTCTCGGCCGCGCGGATGAAGCTCGGCGCCAACCGGCACGAGACGGAGGTCACACAGAACTCGATCTCCAGGCGGCCTTCCTCGAGCGTCCAGTCTCGGACCAGACCCATGTCGAGGATGTTCATCGTCGTGCCCGCCGCGACGCTGCAGGGGTCGTAGACCTTGCGCAATGCGCCTTCGACGAGTTCGAGGGTGTCGGGATCCGTCTCCGGATGGGCGGCGTCTTCGCGCGCCGTGGGGGTGCTGGTCATCGCGGTGCCCCGACGGTCGTGTTGCCGGACTCCCTGGCGTGCTGCTCACGCCACGCCTGGTGGGGTTCCATCAGCTGCCCGCCCCGCTCGGCACGCTCCTGGGCGAACTCGTCATTGGCGATGCCCGCCTTGAGCTTTTCGACGTCGAGTTCCAGCATGTTGAGGTAGCTGCCGCCGAGAAGCAGTTCCTTGTCGGCCCGGGTCACCTGAGAAAGGCCGTACTTGTCCAGTATCTCGGGCGGGAACTCCATCTCCCAGACACTGCGCAGGACCGGCTGTGGGTGGGTGGCCATGGCAGTAGTGGAGAAGAAGACCTTCTCGACGCCACCCCAGTGGAGGAAGGTGCCCAGTGCTTCGTAGAAGAGCCCCTTGGGTCCGTTGGGAGCCGACAGCCAACCCGTGGTGATCTCCAAGTTCGCGTAGACGTTCGGGAACTGCGCCAGAGCGATTGCGGTTTCCTCGGCGAACGCCATGCCCGCGTGCACGATCTCGAACTTGAGCTCCGGGAAGTGGAATGCGGCACCGTCGACATCCTGCACGTGGAACGGGCTGAGCGGGACCGGACCCAGCGGAACCGCCTTGTGTACGGCGACGACCTTCAGACCCAGCTCGAGCGCACGTTCATAGAGCGGGAACATCTCGGCATCATCGAGCCGGAATGAACGGTACGGGTTCACGGCGGCGGGATAGAGTTTCAACCCGACCAGCGATGGACAACTGTCCACCTGCTCCTCGAGCTGGCGGATAGCGACGTCCATCCCCTGCGTCGGGTCGACGCCCGCGTAGCCGAGGAAGCGTTGCGGCCAACGGTTGACCAGTTCCTCATTCTGCGCCCTGGTCGTCAGGCCATCGGTGAACCAGGAGTACGTAGGCAGGTGATGGGTCACCGCGAAGTCCACGTCGCTTTCCAGGAACAGCGTCCGAGCCATGGTCTCGGGCTCCATCTGCATGAGCACGAGTTCGCGCGGGAGCAGAATCTCTGGCGGGTTCCACGTTCTGTGGATGTTCCACAGAAGCTCCTGGACCGGCTCACCCGCCCCGCTGACGCAGTTGGCGTCCGAATAGTCGAGGCAATGAGCAATGGCGTCCACGACGAAAACATCGTCAATCATGCCGGACTCCTGTCGGTCGTTGAGAAGGTCTCTGCATCCGCCGATCGAGCGGTATGTGGATGTTCCTCCCGCGGCGGCCACGTGTGCCCCTGCCAGACCGTCCACGGAAGGGTGATGAGGGAGGTCAGGTCCGCGAGCAGCTCCTGTACGCGGGGAATGACGAGGTGCTCGTCCCGGTGGTACTCCTCGGACGAATAGCACTCGTAAAGCCAGACCGTGTCCGGCTCGGCAACCGGCGTGTGGGCGACGTGGGCGATGCACTCGCCGCTGGACTCCGCCACGGCACGAAGCTGGTCGATGACCTCCAGGACGCGTTGCCGGCAACCCGGTCGTACCTGGAGGGCGACTGCCAGTGCATATGCCATCGGCGAACTCCCTTCCGCTCTCACGTTGTCCGCATATACGGACAAGCTGTCCGGAGTTACGATTCTGCGTACGCTAGGTGTGACCTAGGCCGCTGTCAACGCCTGGGTGGCAGGCCGCGAGGGTCAAGGAAGACACCGGGGGCCTGGTACGCCGACCGCAGTCGGCCGGATTGACGGGTTTGTCCCTGCAGATCACAGGCGCGTCTTCCGGCGCACCACGGCGTCAGACCGGGCGCGTGGGCTGTCTGCCGCGGGGCAGGACGGGTGGCCGTCTGCCGGAGCCCGCACGCCGCCTAAGCAGCGCATCACGCTTCGGTAAGGACCAGGCCACCGCTTATTCCGGAGGTTCGGGTTACGTTCCCTCGGTGAGCGACTCTACGTTGGACTTCTCGGGCCTCAGCGCGCTGTTCATCAACACGACCCTGACCCGTTCACCCGATCTCAGCCATACCCAACTGTTGATTGACGCCAGCGCCGCCATCATGACCAAGCAGGGCGTGGCCGTCGACCAGTTCCGGGCGGTCGACCACCCAATCGCCACTGGGGTCTATCCGGACATGCGCGACCACGGCTGGGACACAGACGCCTGGCCGGAACTGTTCACCCGAGTGCTCGCCGCCGACATCCTCGTCGTCGCCGGCCCGATCTGGCTCGGCGACAACAGCAGCGAGACCAAGAAGGTGATTGAACGCCTCTATGCCCACTCCGGCGAACTCAACGACCGCGGACAATGGCTCTACTACGGCAAGGTCGGCGGCTGCCTGATCACCGGCAACGAAGACGGCATCAAACACTGCGCCTCGAACGTGCTCTACAGCCTGCAGCACATCGGGTACTGTGTCGCGCCGCAATCAGACGCGGGCTGGATCGGCGAAGCCGGACCTGGGCCGAGCTACGGCGATATACTTGAGGACGGCGTCCGCGTAGGGGTCGACAACGAGTTCACCCAGCGCAACACCACCTTTATGACCTGGAATCTGTTGCACCTGGCTCGGCTGCTCACCACAGCAGGCGGATTTCCCGCCTACGGCAACCAGCGCCGCGAATGGGACGCGGGCGCCCGCTTTGGCTATGCGAACCCCGAATACCGGTCATGACCGCGACTTCGCCGCAGCGGCAACCTGCGCGACGTTCTGAACAGAGTCCTGGAGGTCACCAGGCGACGGTGCCGTTCACGTCGAAGAAGCTGCCGGTGGGACCATCCGCCCGGAGCGTGGCGGCGCGCACGACGACCTTCGCGCCCTGTGCTGGATGCTGCGTCCCGCGGTTGTCGGTCAGATCCGTGGAGTTATAGCCGGGGCACACCGAGTTGACTTTGATCGGCGTGCCGTCGAGCTCGACAGCCAACCAGCCGGTGAGCGAATTCATGAGAGTCTTCGACGCGGAGTAGGCGAAGGCCGGGACCTGTCCGACGATATTTCCCGACGTGCCGAGTGCCGTGCTCGAACCCATGGTGCTGCTGACGTTCACGATACGCCCGGCGTTGGCTTTCCGGACGTGCGGGAGAAACTCCTGCGTGACGCGCAATGCCCCGTAGAAGTTCACGTCGAAGGTGCGCTCGATCGTCTCCAGCTGCACGGTACCGGGAAATCCTTCACCTTCCGCGATCGCGACGCCCGCATTGTTGACCAGCACGTCCAGCGCGCCGGTTTCGCGCCCGATGCGCACAGATGCTGCTCTGACGCTTTCGGTGTCGGTCACGTCGAGATGGACGAATCGAACGTCGCCGTCATCGGCGAGTTCTTTTGCTGCGGCTTCGCCGCGGCCCTGGTCGCGGCATCCCAGCCACACGGTCAAGCCCCGCTGCGCGAGCTGCCGTGCCGTCTCGAATCCAATGCCCTTGTTGGCGCCCGTGACGAGCGCCGCCTGCTTCGTCGTGTCCATGAGCTCGATGCTGCCGGACCAGGGCGGTACGATGCATCATGTGAAGTCCGTACTTCATTACGCATCGTCCACGGATGAGACGGGGGTTGGTTCCGCAGACCCGATCATCGATGCCATCCGTCTTCTGCGGCCCCGCAACGTCGTCCAAGCCAGCCTCCGCACTGCGGGGCCATGGGCGCTGCGTTTTGATCCGTCTCCGCACGTGAAGCTGGGCGTCGTCGCGCGTGGCCAGTGCTGGCTGGCCCTTGAGGGGCGCGAACCCGTGCTACTGCAAGAAGGCGACTTCTACCTGATGGGCAACCCTCCGCCCTACGTGCTGGCCAGCGCGCTCACCGTGCAACCCCGCGCCGCGAAGTCGCTGTGGGACAACGCCGCGAACGGCGCCATGCGGATCGGCTCCGAGGCCGAGGAAGACACCTTCTTGTGCGGCGGGTTCTTCGCGTTCGACGACACCAATGCCTCGATTTTGCTCGATGTCCTGCCGCCGCTCGTGCACGTCCGCGCTGCGGATCCACGAGGCAAGCTACTTGCGCACCTGAGCGAACTACTGGTCACCGAGGTCGAGACCAGCGCGCTCGGCGGCTCTTTGGTCCTTGACTACCTCGCACAGATCCTGTTCGTCCACATGCTGCGCGGCCACGCGGACCAAGCCGGTCGGCCCACCGGCTTGCTGGGTGCGCTCAGCGATGACGGCATCGGTGCCGCACTTCGCGCCATGCACGCAGACGTGGCACACCGTTGGACACTCAAAGAGCTCGCGGGCATCAGCTGCATGTCACGCTCGACGTTCGCCGCATCCTTCAAGAACCAGATCGGAACTGCACCACTGGAGTACTTGATCGAGTGGCGAATGAGCCTCGCCCGCGATGCCCTGCGTCGCGGCACTCGGTCGATCTCGGAACTCGCGTTCGCGACCGGCTATCAATCGGAGAGCGCGTTCAGCACGGCATTCCGCCGGACGGTCGGCTCCTCACCAAGACAATTTCGCGATACAGCACATGCGGCGGCGAATAGCGGGCCGAGCCGGTCGAGTTGACGATGTGAACCACTCCTTCAGGCGCCCGCACCGCCGTCGACCGGCACGATCGCGCCGGTGACGTACGAGGCCCGGTCGCTGAGCAGCCATGCGGCCACTTCGGCGATCTCATGGGGCTCGGCCAACCGGCCGAGCGGGATGGATGCCGTCATCTGCTCGACTATGCCGGGGCTCGCCGATTCCCACGTCGTGATCATGTCCGTGGAGGTGCCGCCCGGGGTGATGCCATTCACCCGGATGCCCGCACGCGCCCAACTCGCCGCGGCAGTCTCGGTGATGCTGTTGAGCGCGCGCTTCATGGCGCCGTAGACGGGGAGGACCGGGTTCGCGCGGCGGCTGCCGATGCTCGATGTGTTGACCATCGCCCCACCACCGCCGCGTCGCATCAGGGCGGCCTCGGCGATCATGGCGGTCCAGTGCGCGCGGAAGTTCACGACGAACTGCTCGTCGATGTCCTCCTCGCTCGTGGTGTCGAGCGGGCCGGACTGCTGCTGGGGGACCGCGCCGTTGTTGAAGGCACCGTCCAGCCTGCCGTGCAGCTCTTCGACACGATCGACGGCAGCGCGGATGCCTGCGCTGTCGGCGAGGTCCAGGGTGACGGCGTCAGCGACGCCTCCCTCGGCGCGGACCTCGGAGACGATTCGGTCGAGTGCGTCCGTGCTGCGCGCGGCGAGCACGACAGCGGCACCCTCGCGGGCGAACAGCCGAGCGGCGGCTGCGCCGATGCCACGGCTGGCGCCGGTGACGAAGACGACCTTGCCGGTGAGCAGGCCGATGGGCGTGGCGCTGATGGTGTCTGTCATGCAGGCAATCTTGGGTCCGCCCGCGACCCGGATGCAGGCACAGACAGTACTAGGGTCCACGGCTGTGTAACGGGCAAGTGATGGGCAGACTCGGGGTATGGACAAGCAGGAGCTCGGGGCCTTCCTCCGCAGCCGACGTGAGCGGCTCCAGCCGCAGGACCTCGGTCTTCCTTCGGGGCCGCGGCGCAGGACCCCGGGGCTGCGCCGTGAGGAGATTGCGGTGCTCGCGCACATCTCCACCGAGTATTACGTCCGGCTCGAGCAGGGCAGGGCGCCACGTCCGTCAGGAGAGGTCCTCGCCGGGATCTCGGGCGCGCTGCGACTCACTGATGCGGAATCTGATCACCTTCACCTCCTGGCGGGTACCGCACCGGTCCGGGCAGGCCTGCACCGCCGCGATGTGCGCCCGAGCATCATCGCGGTCCTGGAGCGGCTTCCGCTGACGGCTGCCTTCGTGATGTCCGCGGCGTTCGAGGTGCTCGCCTGGAACGATCTCGCGGCGGCCCTGATGGAGAATTTCGGCGAGCTCGCCCCCGAGGACCGCAACCTCGCCCGCAAGGCATTCCTCGCGCCGGTACAACCTGGCGCAACAGTGTATGGAATCTCCGACGAGGTGGAGTTCCGGCACACTGTCGTGACGGAGCTCCGGACCACGCTCGCCCGATATCCGTTGGATCCCACGGTCACCGGCCTCATCGAGGAGCTGCGCAACGGTAGCCCGGAGTTCACCCGGCTCTGGGAGCGCCATGACGTGCAGACGGCGCCGATGCTGACGAAAACCTTCCGGCACCCGGCCATCGGGGACATCACCGTTGACTGCGACTCACTGATCCTCGCAGAACGCGATCAGCACCTCGTGCTGTACACCGCGCCCCCAGGCTCGCGTGGCGCGGAGGCGCTAGCCCTTCTCAATGTACTGGGACCCGAGAGCATCGAAGCGGGCAGAGCGCTCTGACGCATCCGGCACGGCGGACGCCATTGGTTGGTGCCGAACCTTGCTTGACGGGGGGCACTAGGAGCCGGTGAGGGCGGTGCCGGCCGCGATACCCATGCCGGTGACCCACTCGGTCACGGGCTCGTCGGCGACGGTCGCCAGGGGGGTGCCTGCAGCAAAGGCGGCGGCGATCCAGGTGCGGACCTCGGCTCCCCCGGAACCGGCGGGGACGAGATCGTCGGCGGTGAGGCCGGCGAGTCCGGCCCAGTCGTGGCCCTCGAGCCGGGCGAGGAACCGGCATCAGCTGCTCCATCACGGAGAACTGTCCCCCGGTGTCGTCCTGCGAGACGAGCACACTCCAGAGGATGTCCAGCTGCCAGTGCCCTGGCACGGTGTCGGCGCTCGTGATCAACGGATGGACCTGCTCGGTCATGGGTCACACTCCCCGCATCGGGAGGTAGTCGCGCAAGGCCGACCCTCGCTCGTATACGGACGGCTGACCGGGATGTCGGTCTCGCCTGCCCCCGGTCGCCGAGCATGTCTTGTCGCTGCGCTCCCACCAAGTGCGGTTCCGCATGTCTGAACGTCGCGGCGTGCGCGCTACTCCGACGCCCCGTCCTCCAGCCACGCCAGGATGCCCTCGGTGTGCTGTCCCACAGCGGGAATCGGGTCCATCCGCGGCTCGTGGCCGAGCAGGTCGATGGGGGGGCGTAGCGCCCACAGCGATCCCACGGGGGAGTCGACGCTCGCCCATCGGCCGCGAGCCTCCAACTGCGGGTGCCGCAGCACATCGGCGAGTTCGCGACGCTCGGCGTGCGCGATCTGCGCTTCGGCCAGCCGCGCATTCACCGCGTCGGCGGTGAGTTCGTCGAACACCGTCGCGATCACCGCGTCCAACTCGGCGCGGTGCAGGACCCGCAGCGATCCCGAGACGAACCGCGGGTCGGCGGCGAGCTCGGGATGGTGCAACACGGTGGTGCAGAAGCGCCGCCACTCACGGTCGTTCTGCACGGCGAGCACCACCTCCGATCCGTCCCGGGTCGCAAAGGTGCCGTAGGGGGCGATCGCGGCGTGGTGGGTGCCGGTGCGCGGCGGCGGCGCGCCGCTGTAGCCTGCGTAGTACAGCGGGAAGCCCATCCACTCGATCAGCGCGTCGAACAGGCTGACCTCCACCGCGGTGCCCTGGCCCGAGGACCGGCGCTCGTAGAGGGCCGCGAGGATGCCGGAGAACGCGTACATGCCTGCCCCGATGTCGGCCACCGGTATCCCGGTCTTGGCCGGGTGGTCTTCGGTCCCGGTCACCGACAGCACGCCGGTCTCGGCCTGGATCAGCATGTCGTAGGCCTTCGCGTCGCGGTAGGGCCCGTCGCTGCCGTAGCCCGAGATCGAGCACGTGATCAGGCGAGGGAACTGCGCGCGCAGCTCTGCCGGGCCCAACCCGAGCCGGTCGATGGCGCCGGGAGCCAGATTCTGCACGAACACGTCGGCGCGGGCGATCAGCTTCTTCATGATCTCGATGGACGCGGGTTGCTTCAGGTCGAGCGCGATGGACTCCTTCGAGCGGTTGAGCCACACGAAGTGGCTCGACAGGCCTTTGACGGTCTCGTCCAGGCCGCGGGCGAAGTCGCCCTCGCCCTCCCGCTCGACCTTGATCACGCGGGCGCCGAGGTCGGCGAGGTGCCGGGTGGCGAGCGGCGCGGCGACGGCCTGCTCGCAGGACACGACCACGAGGCCCGAAAGCGGAAGCGTCACCGTGCTACCCCCTCTCGCGGGTCGGCGCGCGACGCCATTGCCGTGGGCCGAAGTCGTACTGGTCGCCGCCGTGCAGGTCGTTGACGACGACCGCGGGGAAGTCGACGACCTCGAGGCGGTGGATCGCCTCGGTTCCGAGGTCGGCGTAGGCGATGACCTCGGCCGCGGTCACGCAGCGGCCGAGCATCGCGGCGTGGCCTTCGACCGCTCCGAAGTACACGCAACCGTGCTCGAGCATGCTCTGTTTGACCACGGCGGAGCGCCGCCCCTTCCCGATCATCGCCGCCAGTCCGCGTTCGATCAGCAACGGCGAATACGGATCCATGCGGGACGCCGTCGTGGGCCCGGCGGACCCGATCGGCCTGCCGGGCGGCGCAGGTGTCGGTCCGACGAAGTACAGGACCTGCCCGGCAGGATCGAAGGGCAGGGGCATTCCCTCGGCGACCGCCTGCGCGATACGGGCGTGTGCCGCGTCCCGCCCGGTGATCAGCGTGCCGGTCAGCCGGACGGAGTCGCCTGCGCGGAGCCGAACGGCCACGTCCCGACCGAACGGCAACCGTACGGCGCGCTCGGGTGGGGCGTCCGTGGCGTCGGGAGCACCGGTCACAGCGTGACCTGCCGTACGCGGTGCGAATGGCAGTCGATGTTGACGGCCACCGGGAAAGCGGCGATGTGGGTGGCCATCGACTCGATGTGGACAGCCACGGTGGTGACGGTGCCACCGAAACCGGCCGGTCCGATCCCGGTGGCGTTGACGGCCTCGGCGATCTGCTTCTCCAGCAGGGCGACGCCTTCGTCCGGGCTCGGCTCGCCGGAGGTGCGGGTGAGGGCCCACTTGGCCAGGAAGGCCGCCTTGTCGAAGGTACCGCCCATGCCGATGCCGATGGTGACCGGCGGGCTGGCGCTGGGGCCCGCCTTCTCGACGGTCTCGACCACGAAGTCGACCATGGCCGCGACCCCCTGAGCGGGGGTCAACATGCGGATGGCGCTCATGTTGTCGCAACCCGCGCCCTTGATCAGCACGGTGATGCGGACCGCTGAGCCTGCGACGAGGTTGTAGTAGACCATCGCAGGCGTGTTGTCACCGGTGTTGCGGCGCGTCAGGGCGCTGTCGACCATCGACGCCCGCAGGTAACCGTCGCGGTAGCCGCCTGCCACCCCGCGGTCGATGGCCTCGGTCAGGTTCCCACCGGTGAAGTGCACCTCCTGCCCGACATCGAGGAAGACCACCGCGTATCCGGTGTCCTGGCAGAACGGCACGTGCTCGGTGCGGGCGACTTCGGCACTGTCGAGAAGACCGCGCAACACCCGGCAACCGAGCGGTGACCGCTCGGCCGCCAAGCCGCGCTCGAGCGCGGCGAGGTGATCGGCGCGGATCTCGTGGTTGGCCGTGACGCACAGATCGTGGACAAGCGTCGCCACCGCGTCGACGGATATGTCGCGCATCGCGGGCAGGCTCCCTTCGGCAGCTGGTGGACGCAGGACGACTACGGGGGAGGTGCGCAGCTTGCGGCGGCGGCGAACCAGGTCGGCAGCAGCACGTTCTCGGGTTCACCGTCTTCGCTGAGGATCTGTATCAGCAGTTGGGCTCCCCGAACGCCTGCCTCGCGCGGTCGCCGCCGCACGAGAGCGATCTGCGGCTGGTGGAACTCGGCCACCGCGACGTCGTCGCAGCCGACGAACGACACGTCGGCGCCCAAGGTCAACGAGGCGTCCCGCAGGGCCCGCAGGGCGCCGTGCATGAGGGTGTTGCCGCCTGCGACCAGGGCCGTCGGACGGGGCCTTCGTCCGATCAGCTCGACGGCCGCCCGGTACCCGAACTCGATCGAGAAGTCGCCCTCGAGGATCTCGCAGCGGTCGAAGACGTCCTGGACCCCGGCGCGGCGTTCCCGGGCCGCGCGTCGCGGACCGCCGACGATCATGGCGACCCGGCGGTGGCCGAGCAGGCGCAGATGCTCGGCCGCCGCCCGCATGCCGCTGCGGTGGTCGAAGCCGACACTGGGGATCTTCACTCCACGCGGCGGATCGCGGTCGATCAGCACCAGCGGTATGTCGACCTGCTTCAGGCAGGCGTTGACCCGGCGGTGCCGCTCGTCACCGTGCGCGAGCAGGATCCCGTCCACCCGCCGACGCCCCAGCATCGCGATGTTCGCCACGTCCTGCAGCGGATCACCGCCTGCGTCGGTGAGGAGCAGACCGTAGCCTGCTCGACGCAGTTCACCCTCGGCGCCGACCGCGGTTTCGGCCAGCACGGCGTTGGTGATGTTGGAGGCTGCGAACCCGACCGACATGGTGCGCTGCGAGCGCAGTCCCTGCGCGAGCACGTTGGGGTAGTACCCGAGCTCGCCGACGGCCGCCAGCACCCGATCACGCATGTCCGGACTCACATCCGGATGCTCGGACAGCACTCGGGAGACCGAGGACATCGCAACTCCGGCCCGGGCGGCGACTTCACGGACGCCGGGCCTGCGCTGCGTCCGACGTTCGCGACGGGTCGACGTCGTGGGCTCCTTGACGAGGGATGACAGGCGGAACGGGAGTCCCAAACACAGGGTTGCCGGTCCTCAGCGTACTACCTACGGTGGTGGCTGGAAAGCTTTCCAGGAGGTTCCGATGCCGATCAGCGAAGCTGGAGCCGCCTTGGGGAGCCGAACCCCAGACCTACGCATTGCGAGTGACCCACACAGCACCGGCCGTGGCTTCCACCAGCGACTCCGCGGTGCAGCAGTTACGCGTCAGTGGCTCCATAGGCCAGAGACGACCACGGTTGGCTCCACGAATGGCTCCTCGCGACGATCACCCGTTGCGATTGTTGCTGCCGGCAGGACCATCGATATCAGCTGAGCGCAGGGGACCGCGCCGACGCTAGCCTGAAGAGGTGTCACGCTTCGACCGCATTACCGCCGACCCCGACGTCTGCCACGGCCGACCCACGGTCCGCGGTCTGCGGTATCCGGTCGACGACCTGCTGGAGCTGCTGGCGTCGGGTATGACCGTCGACGAGGTGCTGGCGGACTACCCGGACCTCGAACATGACGACCTGCTCGCGGCACTGGAGTACGGAGCCCTGACGGCGAGCCGCAGCAAGATCGTTCCGCTCGGCGCTGCGTGAAGTTCCTGGTCGACGCGCAGTTGCCGCTACGTCTGGCGCGTGCCCTGGCCGCAGCGGGACACGACGCGATCCACACGAGCGATCTCCCCCATGGCAACCGGTCAACGGACACCGACATCGCCCGCCGAGCCGATGTCGAGAACCGCGTCGTAGTGACCAAGGACCGCGATTTCCGCGACGGGCACCTGCTGGCAGGTTCACCGCGTCGGCTTCTCGTTGTCGCCACTGGAAACAGCCAAGATGGAGCCGCCTTGGGGATCCGGCGCCATAGCCGATCTTCGACACTCGTTCGCGACGATGCCCTCGACGACAACCACGACTACCGCGAGGTCTCGGAGTGCTGGGGCACGCCGACTACGCCACGACCCTGAGCGTCTACGCGCACTGGATCCCGACACCCGCGAGAACAATATGAGCGCCCCGCCGGTCCCGGCCGCCGGCCACCGGCGTTTCGTCAGATGTTGAGCAGCTTCTCCGCGTTGCCGTGGGCGATCTTCTCCCGATCTGAGTCGGAGACTTCCGCCTCCGCGAGGAACGTCGCCGCCTGCTCGTTGCCGATGAAGGGGTAGTCGACCGAGTACATGATCCGGTCGACGCCGAGAACGTCGGCGCAGTAGCGCAGGTTGGCCTGCGTGAACAGGCCGCTGGGAGTGACGTACACGTTCTCGCGCATGTACTCGCCGAAGGTGCGGTCGAGCCGCGTGACGACCCGGGGCAGCGCTTCGTCGAGCCGGTCGAGGTAGAAGGGCACCAGCTCACCCCAGTGCCCCAGGATGATCTGCAGGTTCGGGTAGCGGTCGAGAACGCCCGAGAGCACCAGGTGGATGAAGTGCACCCCGGTCTCGTTGTGCCAGCCCCACGCGGTGGTCGCGAAGCGTGCCGACACGAGGGGCGCCAGGCCGGAGTAGTTCTCGGCCGTGGTCCCGGCAGGCGGGACGCCGGGATGCAGGTAGATCGGCACGTCGAGCTCGGCTGCCCGCTTCAATATCGGGTCGAAGCGGGGATGGTCGAGGAACTGCCCCTCGGTGCGCCCCATGATCAGGGTGCCGACGAAACCGAGCTCCGTGACGCCGCGCGCGAGCTCGTCGGCCGCGGCCTCCGGCACGGAGGTGGGCAGCGCGGCAAACCCGGCAAACCGGTCGGGGTGGGCCCGGACCGCCGCGGCCAGCTTGTTGTTGGTCTGCTCCACCAACCCGACCGCGACGGCGGCCGACAGCTGCTGGGTCGAGAGGCTCGAGAGGATCTGGACGTCGATGCCGTACGCGTCCATGTCCCTGATGCGGCCCTCGCCGAGATCGGTCAGCTGCTCGGGGCTCGGTGTGTAGGACAGCTTCACCGACGGGTCGCCGCCGTCGCCGCCCTGGCCTGCCAACCCCGGCGGGGCGCCTGCCGCGGCCACGGCCGGGTCGAGGTAGTGCTCTTCCAGAGCGATGATCTTCACACGGGTTCCTTCGTGTTCGCGGGCGGGGTCATGCGCCGCGAGGCTCGTATCCCAGCTCGGCCGACATCTCCTGGGTGGCGTGGAGCAGTTTGGGGGTGACGTCATCGAGCACCGCGGCGGTGACCACCCGCGCGGGCATCGCAACCGCCACCGCCAGAGGCAACGAGTCGCCTGCCGAGAACACCGGCGCCGCCACCGAGACCACCCCCGGGACCACTCCGCCCCTGATGATGGCAAAGCCGTCGCGCCGCACGGCTTCCTGGATCCGCGTGATCTCCGCCCGGGGGACCTCGTCGCGCGCGCCCGACTCCAGTTCTCCGCGCAGCACCGGCTCGACCAGCGTCGCGGGCAGGTGGGCGAGGTAGACCCGGCCGATCGCCGAGGAGACCATCGGCATCGTCGCGCCGACGCGCACGGTGATCGGGAGGGCGTGGTAGCCGTAGTCCCACCGCACGATCACCGGGCCGTGGTCGCTCCACGCCGCGAGGTTCACCGCGTGCCCGGTGCGGTCCCGCAGGCCGGGCAAGTGCTCGGAGGCGACGCCGACCTCGTCCGTGCGCCGCAGGGCCTCCACGCCGAGCCTGCGCATCGCAGGTCCCAGGTCGTAGAGGCCCGAGCGCTGCGACTGCGCCACGAGACCGATCCGACCCAGGCTGACCAGGTAGCGGTGCACCTTGCTCGCACCCATCTTGCTGGCCACCGCGAGCTGGGTGAGGCTCATCGGGCCACGCCCCTCCTCAAGGGCGCGCAGCACCGTCATGGCGATCTCGACCGACTGGATCCCCTGCCGGGCGTCGAGGGAGCCGCCGACACCGTCCTGCGTGTCGGCGACGGCCTGGCCGTCGTGCGATGCCACGAGTCGCATCATACGAATCCGGGTTCCGGGCCTGCGTCGACGCGCTGCGCCCGGAGGCGGACGGCAGGTACCGCCGCGGCCAGTGCCGCACCGAGCACGCCGGGCACCGCGAACAAGTAGAAGTTCCACTGCACGGACAACTGCGAAGTCAAGATCGCCGCCCCCATGAGCGGACCTGTGATCGCCCCGAGGCGGCCGACCGCGAGCGCCCACCCGATGCCACGCGCGCGCAGCTCGTCGGGGTAGCGGGTGACGATGAAGGAGTTCGTCAGTGCCTGGCTCCCGATGAAGCCGAGGCCGCTGACGAACATCAGCAGGAAGAGCAGGACGAGGGGCGGCCGGGCGCTCATCAGCAGCAGGCTCGCCGAGCCTGCCAGGAACGCCACGGCGACGACGGGCTTGATGCCCACCGCGTCGGCGACGCGCCCGCCTGCGACCATGCCGACGCCCGCACCGACCCACATCGCCGCGGTCTGCAGCAACGACGACCCGAGCGAGTAGCCCGCGGCCTGCATGATCGTGGGCAGCCAGGTGCTGATTCCGAACACCAGCAGCAGCCCGCAGAATGAGATCAACCAGAACAGCAGCGTCACCGCGCGGACATGCGGCGCGAGCAGCGGACGCAGCCCCAGCAGCTGCGTGCGGCCGGGGGCGGGCGAGCTCGCGGGTGGAGAGACCGGGCTCTCCGAGAGCAGCCGAGCGGCCGCCGGGATGAGCACGGCGGCGGGCACGGCGCCGATGACGTAGATCCAACGCCACGAGGCTTCGGGCAACAGCGCCGCGCCGAGCAGCGGCGCGAGCAGGGCACCACCCGCGTAACCGGACATCATGATCCCGATGTTGCGGTTGCAGCGCTCGGGCGCCGAGAGGTCGGCGACGTAGGCGGTGATGGTTGGCAGCACGATCCCGAGCCCGACGCCGACGACCAACCGCGCGGCACCGAAGAGCCAGAAGACTTGGGCGACGGCGCAGACGAGCATGCCGATCGAGAACAGCGTCGCGCCGCCGAGGAGCAGCCGCTTGCTGCCGAAGCGGCGGATCATCGCCGCAGACGCGGCGGCACCGACGAGCATGCCGATAGCGACAATCGAGCCGACGGCGCCTGCGGTGGCCTTGTCGGCGCCGACGGCGTGATCGCCGAGCAGGGAGGGCACGGTGACGCCATAGCAGGCGAGGTCGTAGCCCTCGAGCGCGGCGAACACCGCCCCGACGGCGGGCACGGTCCGCGAGGACGTGAGATGAGCGACGGACATGGCTTCTCCTGCAACGTTGCCGGGAGGGGACTCAGCGCTCGGCGAGCGCCGGAACGGGAGCGAACGCGGAGAGCAGCTCCGCGGACACGGCCGTGGGATCGGACCCGGCGCCGAACACGTACAGGTCGGGCCGGACCGCGACCGCGGTCGCGCCGAGCTCGTCGAACCAGCGCGCATAGGTGCCGTCCACATCGACAACCACGCCGCCTGCGCCCGGCCGCTCACCGAACGCGACGACCCGCACCCCGGCCGCCCGCAACGCGTCGAGATCGAGCCTGGCCAGGGCATCCTCGCCGACGAGCAGATGGAATCCGGCCCCGACGAGCTGGTCGAGCCGGTCGACCCGGGTCCCGTCGTCAACCCGCCCCTGCACCGAAAGGGCGCCACCCCCGGCGCCGAAGAGTCCCGGACCCAGGCCGGGGAATCGGAACCCCTCGGGCTCCGCGGCCTCGCTGCGCCGCGCCAGCAGGGCCCGATCGCGCTCGGCCGCCCGATCCGGGTCGCGGATCGTCTGCATCCGGCCGAGCTCGACGCCCTTCTCGATGACAGCGCGTACGTGCGGCTCGCGTTCACTTTGATAGGTCTCGAGCACCGTGTCGTCGAGCGCCCCGCGCAGGATCAGGTCCAGCTTGAACGCGACGTTCTGGGCGTCGCGGACACCTGAGCACATGCCCTGGCCCAGGAACGGGGGCATCTGGTGGGCCGCGTCGCCCGCCAGCAGCACGCGGCCGACCCGCCAGCGGTGGGCCACCAGCGACCGGAAGGTGTAGGTGGCCACCCGGATCAGCTCGGCGTCATCGGGCGAGAGCCACCGCGCCACCCGCGCCCAGACCTTCTCCGGCGGCCGCTCGGTTTCGAAGTCCTCCTCGGCGTCGAGCATGAAGCTGAACCGGTGGTGCTGCGCACCCAGAGAGATGACCGACGTCGGCTGCCGCGGATCCCCGAGCTGCAGCGCCGGGGGCAGACCGATGTCCTCGATCCGGCGGCGGAGACGGAAGTCGCAGACCATCCACGGCTCGGCGAAGCCGTAGTCGTCCTGGTCGACCCCCAGCGCATGACGGACGAAGCTGTTGCCGCCGTCGCAGGCCACGACGTAGCGGGCCGTGATGTGCGACCCGTCCGCGGTGCGGAGGGTGACCCGCTCGGCGTCCTGCTCAAGGGCCGTTACGCGCGAGTCGAGCCGCACCTCGACGCCGCGGGTGGAGCGGCACAGCTCGTCCAGCGCGTCCTCGAGCGCGGGCTGGTACATCATGTTCCACTCGGGCCACCCGCTGCGGCCGACCTCGGCGAACCGTTGCTGGATGAGAAGGTCACCCGCGCTGTTGCGCCACTCGTAGGAGGGCTGCACGCGCAGCGTAGGTCGCAGACGCTCGGCGATCCCCAGCCGCGCGAAGCTGCGCATCGTCTCGTCGTCGAAGGTCGCCGCCCGCGGCAGGTTGTAGAGCCCCGCGTAGCGCTCCAGCACCGTCACCGTGTGCCCGGCGCGGCCCACCAAGGCCGCGGTCGCCATGCCGACCGGGCCGTACCCGACCACTGCGACGTCGACCGGCTCGTCCACCGCCCGCCCCCGATCCCGCGACGTTGACACGCCTGAAACGTAGGGTCCATCATTCGTGAAGTCAATGCATCATGTGGAATCAGGACATCAGGGAACAGGGTGCCGGATGCGAATGATCGGGCTGGAAGAGCACTTCGTGACCGAGGAGCTCGCCGCGTACGGCGCGAGCTCGGCGGCCCTCCTCCAACCCGCGAAATGGGCCGGTGCGTCGCGCCGCCTGCTCGACCTGACCGCCGAGCGGCTGACCGCCATGGACGCCGCCGGGCTGGACGTGCAGGTGCTCTCACTCAACTCCCCTGGCATCCAGGCAGAGACCGACCCGCTGCTCGCCGTCTCCCGGGCGGCGGCGGTCAACGACCTGCTCGCCAGCACCATCGCCGAGCACCCCGACCGGTTCACCGGGTTCGCGGCACTCCCCCTGCAGGACCCCCAGGCCGCGGCCAAGGAGCTCGAACGCGCCGTCAACCAGCTCGGGCTCAAGGGCGCGCTGGTCAACGCCCACACCCAGGGCCGCTACCTCGACGACCCCACCCTGCGCGTGGTCTGGGAGTACGCGACGGGCCTCGACGTCCCCCTTTATCTGCACCCCGCCAACGGCGTCGACGCCGCCCATGTCCTCTCCGGCCACCCGGAGCTCATCGGGCCCATGTGGAGCTGGGGCATCGACACGGCCTCGCACGTCCTGCGGCTGGTCTTCGGCGGCGTCTTCGACGACTTCCCCGACGCGAAGCTGCTCCTCGGGCACATGGGCGAGGGCCTGCCCTTCGTGCTGTGGCGACTGGACTCCCGGTGGGGCTTCCACGCCCACCACGGCATCGAGCTGGCGCGCGAGCGTCCTTCGGACTACCTGCGCCACAACCTCTACCTGACCACCAGCGGCGTCTGCGACGCCCCGCCACTCCTCTGCGCGCTGCTCGCGCTCGGCGCCGACCACATCCTCTTCGGCACCGACTACCCCTTCGAGGAGATGGACGTCGCCACCGAGTTTCTGCGCACCGCCCCGATCAGCGAGGGCGACCGCGCCAAGATCGCGCACGGCAACGCCGAACGGCTGTTGGGACTGCAGTGAACACGGCGGCCCGGCCCGTAGACGTCGTACCCGCCCTCACCTCACGCCCGACGACCGCCCCTCATGGGAAGGCGACAAGATGACCGAGCGCATGGCACAGCACTGGATCGACGGCCAGCCAACCGGCTCGGCCCGGACATCGAACACGGTCGACCCGGCCACCGGCGAGGTGATCGGCACTTACGCCGACGCTGACGCCGAGGTGGGGCAGGCGGCAATCGATGCCGCCGAACGCACCTTCAAGGCGAGCCCGTGGCGGTTGGACGCCATGGTTCGTGCGACCGCGCTGAGCCACCTCGCCGACGCCTGGACAGTACGCATGGACGATGTCGTCGACACGCTGTGCCGGGAGAACGGGAAGCTGCGTGGCGAGGCGGCTTTCGAGGCGCACTTCATCATCCGGGCTCTGCGGTTCGCCTCCGGGCTGGCGCTGCAGACGTTCGGTCGAGTGAGCGACACGGCCCCCGGCAGGCAGGCCATGTCGATCCGCCAACCCGTCGGGGTGGCAGGCCTCATCGTCCCGTGGAACTCCCCCGCCTACCTGTCGATCCGCGCGCTCGCGCCCGCGCTCGCGGCCGGGTGCACGGCCGTGGTGAAGATGCCCGGGCAGGCGGCACAGTCGGCGGCGCTCATGGGCGAGATCTTGGCGAGCGTTCCCGAGTTGCCTGCCGGGGCGGTCAACATCGTGGTCGAGTCCGGGTCGGAGGTCGCCCGGCTACTCGTAGATTCGCCGCAAGTCCCGGTGATCAGCTTCACCGGCAGCACCGCGACCGGCAAGCTCATCGCGCAGTCCGCGGCGGCCCGTCTCAAGCGGGTCGGTCTCGAGCTCGGCGGAAAGACCCCGCACCTGGTCTTCGCCGACGCCGATCTCGACCTCGTCGTCCCCACGGTGGTGGCCTCCTCGACCGTGTTCGCAGGCCAGTTCTGCATGACCGGCAGCCGTGTCATCGTGCAGCGCGAGATCGCCGACGAGTTCATCGAGAAACTGGCGCGGCGATTGGAGGCGGTGAAGCCCGGCCCGGCGTCGGACCCCACCAGCGAGATCGGGCCGATGATCGACAAGGCGTCGGTCGCGCGGGTCGACGCCGCCGTCGAGGCGGCGATCGCCGCGGGCGCGAAGGCGATCGTCCGGGGTGGTCCGAGCACCGAGCCGGACCTTGCCGCAGGCGCCTTCTACCACCCCACCCTACTGTCCGTCACCGAGTCGTCGCTGCCCATCGTGCAAGAGGAGACCTTCGGGCCGGTGCAGACCGTGCAGATCTTCGACGCCGAGGACGAGGCCGTCGCGCTGGCCAACGAGTCCGAGTACGGGCTCAGCGCCTGCATCTGGAGCCGGGACGTCGACCGGCCCGTGCGCGTGGCCCGGCAGCTGGACGCAGGCCTCATCTCCATCAACAGTTGGGCGAACCTGACCATCGAGTTCGAGGAGGGCGGGTTCAAAGCCAGCGGCGTCGGCAGGCTCGGCGGGGTCGCCAGCATGGAGGACTTCCTCGAATACAAGCAGATCGTCCAGAACTACACGCCGCAGCCGCACTGACGTCGTCGTGCCCACGCTCGAGCACGGGCTGCTCGGCCGCGCATCACACGCCGTTCGGGCCGTGCGCGGACGGGTACGCCGAGGTCGTCCGATGTGGAGTGGTCTACGTCGGCGACGAGGTGACACTGGCCTGAACGTGCCGACGCTCAGGCCGAACCTCGGCTGCGCTGGTAGTGCCTACGGACCTTGAGTCGGTTGCCGCACACCTTCATCGAGCACCAGCGTGCCGTGTTGGGCCTGCTGCGGTCGAGCAGGAACAAGCGGCACTCGTCGTTGGCGCACGGCCGCAACCGCCCGGGCATCTCCTCCTGAAGCCGACCCCAGGCCAGCAGGACGCGGGCGGCCAATCGATAGTTCTCGTCGTCGACATCCAGTCGCCAGGACATCGCATCGTCCGCGACCTCCGGCACCATGCGCACACCGGATAGCGCCGAAGCGAGCGACGTGACCGGTTCCGCACCTCGAACGACCGCCTGCAACTGGTCGCGGACATCGCGGAGGTGCGACACCTCGTGCGGCGAGCCTGCGCCGCCTCGGGTCCGCACCCAGTCGGCGGCGGCGGTCGGGTCGGCGAGCAGATCGAGCTGACCGGTCGCAGTGACGGGTGTGCTGTTGAGCAGGTCGAGCAGAACCTGCTCGACCTTGCGGTCCGCTCCGTCAGCCATGCTCGGAAGTCTAACCTCTTCGAGGTTCTTGACAAGTTAGCTAGCGAGGGTGTTGCGTACCCCCTGCCTAACCATGATGGAATATCGAAGGAGTTAGCTATGGTCGAGGTCCACCACCGAACCACCGCCGTGAAGAACCGGGAGGTGTTCTACCGGGAGGCCGGCCCGGCGGACGCACCCGTCGTCCTTTTGCTTCACGGTTTCCCGACCAGCTCTCGGATGTTCCGGCACCTGATCCCGCAGCTCGCCGATCGCTATCACGTCATCGCGCCCGATCACATCGGCTTCGGCCGGTCATCGACCCCGGCGCCCAGCGCGTTCCCCTACACCTTCGATGCGCTCGCCGACGTCACCGAGGAACTGCTCGCGCAGTTGGGCATCGGCCGGTTCTCGATGTATGTGCAGGACTACGGCGCGCCGATCGGTTGGCGCCTGGCGCTGCGCAGGCCCGACGCGGTGTCAGCGATCATCACCCAGAACGGCAACGCCTACGACGACGGGTTCGTCGAGGCGTTCTGGTCGGGGCCCTTCGCCTACGCCACCGCTCCCGGCCCTGACACCGAAGGGCCGATGCGCAGCGCGCTGAGCCTCGACGCGATCCGCTGGCAGTACCTCACCGGTGTGTCGAACCCGGACCTCGTCGACCCGGATGTCTGGCAGCTGGACTACGCCGACATCAGCCGTCCCGGCCAGGACGAGATCCAGCTGGCCCTGTTCCGCGACTACGCCACCAACCCTCCGCTCTACCCGGCCGTCCACGACTACTTCCGCACCAGCAAGGTCCCGTTGCTCGCGATCTGGGGTGCCGGTGACGAGATCTTCGGGCCCGCCGGGGCCACCGCATTCGCCCGGGATCTCCC
>DASWUV010000110.1:0-15336 GCA_036401495.1 Pseudonocardia sp.
CACGGTGACGACCCGCCCGTAGCGGTAGCTGCGGAACACGTTCCAGATGAACGGCAAGGTCGAGGCGCCGAGGATGAACGCGCCGATCGAGGAGATCACGTTCAGCGTCGTGAACCCGTCGGTGGGCAGGTAGTCCGCGTACCGGCGCGGCATGCCCATGTTGCCCAGCCAGTGCTGCACCAGGAACGTGGTGTGGAACCCGATGAACGTCAGCCAGAAGTGCACCTTGCCCAGCGTCTCGTCCAACATCCGGCCGGTCATCTTCGGGAACCAGAAGTAGATGCCGGAGTAGGTGGCGAAGACGATCGTGCCGAACAGGACGTAGTGGAAGTGCGCCACCACGAAGTACGTGTCCGAGACGTGGAAGTCGATGGGCGGGGACGCCAGCAGGATGCCGGTGAGGCCGCCGAACAGGAAGGTCACGAGGAAGCCGAGCGCAAACATCATCGGCGTCTCGAACGTGATCTGGCCCTTCCACAGGGTGCCGATCCAGTTGACGAACTTGACGCCCGTCGGCACCGCGATGAGGAAGGTCGTCAGCGAGAAGAACGCCAGCAGCACGGCGCCCGTCGCGTACATGTGGTGGGCCCACACGGCCACCGACAGCGCGCCGATGGAGATCGTCGCGTAGATCAGGCCCTTGTAGCCGAAGACCGGCTTGCGGGCGAAGACCGGAAAGACCTCCGACACTATGCCGAAGAACGGGAGCGCGACGATGTAGACCTCGGGATGGCCGAAGAACCAGAACAGGTGTTGCCAGAGGATCGCGCCGCCGTTGGCCGGGTCGAACACGTGCGCGCCGAGATGTCGGTCGGCCAGCAGTCCGAACAGCGCGACCGTCAGCACCGGGAACGCGATCAGCACGAGGATGGCGGTGACGAAGATGTTCCAGGTGAAGATCGGCATCCGGAACATCGTCATGCCGGGCGCGCGCATGCAGACGACCGTCGTGATGAAGTTGACGCCGCCGAGGATCGTGCCGAGACCGCTGACCGCGAGGCCGACGATCCACAGGTCGGCACCATGGCCGGGGGAATGGATGGCGTCCGAGAGCGGCGTGTAGGCGAACCAGCCGAAGTCGGCCGCCCCGCCGGGGGTGAGGAAGCCCGACATCACCGTGAGGCCGCCGAACAGGAACAGCCAGAACGAGAAGGCGTTGAGCCGGGGGAACGCGACGTCAGGAGCGCCGATCTGGAGCGGCACGATGTAGTTGGCGAAGCCGAACAGGATCGGCGTCGCGTACAGCAGCAGCATGATCGTGCCGTGCATGGTGAACAGCTGGTTGTACTGCTCGTTGGACAGGAACTGCTGTCCCGGCACCGCCAGCTCGGCCCGCATCAGCAGCGCCATGAGGCCGCCCACGAGGAAGAACCCGAACGACGCGACCAGATAGAGGATCGCGATGTCCTTCGGGTCCGTCGTCCTCAGCATCTTGAGGAACACGGACCCCTTGGGCGCCACACGCGCGGGGTAGGGGCGCGACGTGATCGGCTGGGGTACTACAGCAGTCACTGTGCTCTCCCGATCGGTGCTCGGCGGGTCACTGGAGGATCGTAGCTCTACTGAACGTCGAAGGCGCGTCGCGGGTTCAGCCGTCACCGCAGCGGGATGAAGAGCTCCTCGAACAGCTCGGGCGTCGCGGCCGGGCTGGGCAGCGGGTCGACGATGTAGAACTCGGTGCCCATGCCGAGGGTGAACACCGGGTCGGGCATGGCGAGCATGAAGTGGTCGGGCGCCATCTGGCTGGCGTGGGCCCGCATCGACGCCCGCTTCTGCTCGACGAAGTCGACCGCCTCCACCCGATGGGTGATCTCCGCCTCGGCCTTGCCCATGTCCGGCGGGAGGTCGACGTCCCGGCCCGCCTCACGGGCGCCGCGGCGCATCCAGTCGCGGTTCACGGTGATCTGCGCGACCACGGGCACCGCGGACAGCTCACCCGCTCTTCTGCCCACGCGGTGCACCTGGATGTGGTCGGGATGCCCGTACACGCCGTTGTCGTCGTAGGTCGTGAGGACGTCGGGCTCCTCCTCGTCGAGGATCACGGCGAGGGTGCGTGCGGCGTGCTCGACGTCGGCCTGCCAGAAGCAGTAGGGCGCGTCGTTGCTCGGCTCGCCCATCATCCCCGAGTCGGTGTAGGCGAGGAACTCCACGCGCTTGGCCCCGATGGCCGCCGCCGAGGCGTAGCACTCCGCGGACCGGCGCACCGGCAGCTGCTCACCGGGCTTCAGCACGCCCGGGACGGGTTCGCCCAGCTCACCGCGCGTGGCGAAGACCAGCACAACCCGGTGTCCGGCCGCAACGGCCTTGGCGAGGGTCCCCGCAGCCGCGATCGACTCGTCGTCGGGATGCGCATGGAAGGAGACGATGGTGCCCACGCGGAGAGCCTACGGCCGGGTCACGACAGGATGCGGGTCAGTGCGGGGGCCACGTCAGCCAGGCGGGCCACCGTCTGCGCGCGGCCGCCGCCCCTCGCCGCCAGCACGCCCGCCGCCGCCTCGGCCTCCACCCCGCCGAGCGGGACGAGGACGTGCAGCCGGTCGATGCCCGACAGCGCTTCGGCAGGGTCGGCGCCCGCGGTGTGCAGGCAGTCCGAGAGCAGGACCACCATGCGCTCGTCGGCCACGGCCGCCGCGAGCTGGGTCGACGCCTCCCGCAGCCCCGCCGCCAGGTCCGTCGTCCCGTGCCCGCGCAACGCGACCAGATCCGACAACAGCTCCTCCGGCGGCCGCCGCACCCCCTGCGCCTGCAGCACCGTCACCCCGGCGCTGAAGGTCAGCACGGAGGGCTGCAGCCGCGCCCGTCCCGCCTCGTTCGCGACGATCACGCCCGCCGCCGCGACCGCGGCCAGCGCCACCGCAAGGCCCTGCATCGAACCCGAGATGTCCACGACGAGACACACGGCCCGCCGGTGCGCGGTCCACGCCCGCGTGACGATGTCGTCGAGGCCGGGGCGCCGGGAGTGCGTCGGCGTCCACCCGTCGAGCGTCCGGTCGAGGTCGACGTCGCCGTCGAGGCCGCGGGAGGGCCCGAGCCGTCGCGTGCCGCGCGCCCTGGCAGGCCCGACCCTGCCGAGCTGCAGGAACACCCGCCCGGCCAGCCGCCGCGCGGCCGCCCGCAGCTCGACATCGGTGGCGACGGCCAGGTCGGCCAGCATCGCGGCGGCCGCCTCCGGGTCTTCCGCGACGGCCGCGTCGAACGCCTCCGCGGAGAGCTCCCCCACCTCAGGCGACACGTCGGTGAACGCGGGGTGCTGCTGCGCGAGCTGCCTGCGGCCCTGGGTACGGGGCGCGCGCTCGCGGCCCGGCCGTGATCGGGGTTGGAAGCCCGGCGGGGTGCTACCCGACGGGCGCTCGCCTTTTCCCTCGACGTCACCAGCTCCCTCGGCGTCCGGCGCGTCCGGGTCGGCGTCGGCGGCGTCGGCGGGGTCCGGCTCTGCGGGGTCGGCGGGCCACATCCGGTCGAGCAGCTCGTCGATCACCGACTCGGGTGTGCGGTCGACGCCGTCCGCGACCCGGATGCGTCCGGACAAGGCGGCGTAGGCGGCGTCGCGTGCGGTGTCCTGGCCGGGGTCCGCCTCGCCGCGCAGTGCGGCCAACCCCGTGAGCACCAGCGACAGGTCGATCGCCCCGCGCACGGAGGAGCCCATCCGCACGTCGCGGTGCCCGCGGGTGGCCCTGGTGAGCTGCACGGACAGGTCCACCCAGCGCCCGGACAGCCCACTGACCGACTCGGTGATCGCCCGCTCGCCCTCGACGTCCTGGTAGCCCAGCACGACCCGGCACATGCGGTCGGCGATGGCCTGGCTGACCCGCGCCGTGCCGACGGCGTCGAACGGGTTCATCGCGGCGATCAGCCGGAAGTCCTTGCCCGCCACCACCGTGCCGAGCCGGGGGACGGCGATCTCACCCTCGGTGAGCACCGTGATCAGGACGTTGAGCGTCTCCTCGGGAACCCGGTTGAGCTCCTCCATGTAGAGCAGGCCGCCCCGCGGCGGAGCGGAGGTGGAGCCGCCTTCGGCGCCGCGCATGGCGGTGATCAGCGGTCCGTCGACGAAGTGCTCGGCCCGGTAGCCCTCGGCGAGCACCTGGGACGGGTCGAACTGGCCGATCAGCCGCGCGGGCGTGAGCTCGGCGTTGCCCTCGACGAACACGACCTGCTGGCCGGTGGCCGCGGCGATCGACCGCAGCAACGTGGACTTCCCGGTGCCCGGCGGCCCTTCGAGCACGACGTGGCGGCCGGTCGCGAGCGCGACGGTGAGCACCTCGCGCTCGCGACGCAGGCCGACGACAGGGATCGACAACGACAGCGTCAGTTCTCGTACCTGATGACGCCGCGGATGTTCTTGCCGTCGTGCATGTCCTGGTAGCCCTGCTGGATCTCGTCGAGCGAGTAGGTCTTGGTGACCAGCTCGTCGAGCTTCAGCAGTCCGTGCTGGTACAGCTCCAGCTGGCGCAGGATGTCCCAGTTCGGGTTGGACATGCCGAACATCGCGCCCTGGATGCGCTTCTGGAAGAGCGTGACGTCGGCGAGGGAGATCGGCACCGGCGTGGTGTCGGCGATGTTGCCCAGCGCCGTGACGACGACCGTGCCCGCCTTGCGGATCGAGGCCATCGCCTGCCCGATGTGCTCCGGCTTGACGATGCCGACGGTCACGATGGTCTGGTCGGCGCCCTGCCCGTTGGTGAACTGCTTCGCGATCTCGGTGGCCTCCTCCATCGTCTCCACCGCGTGCGTCGCGCCGAGCTCCTGCGCCTTCTCCCGTTTGAACGCCACCGGGTCCACGGCGATGATGTTCGCCGCGCCCGCGTGCGACGCGCCCTGGACGGCGTTGATGCCGATGCCGCCGATGCCCATGACGATGGTCGTGTTGCCCGGCTGGACGCCACCCGCGTTCACCGCCGAACCCCAGCCCGTACCGACGCCGCAGCCCACCAGGCAGGCGACCTCGAGCGGAATGTCGTCGGCCACCTTGACGCAGGAGTCCTCCGAGACCGTCGTCGTCTCGACGAAGGTGGAGATGCCGCACATCTGCCCGACCGGCTGTCCACCGTCGGCCATCTTGAGGCGGAACGAGGTGGGGTCGGACCACCGCGAGCCTTGCAAGAGGCCTGCGCCGAGGTCACACAGGTTCTGCATGCCCGACGCGCACCAGCGGCAGTGCCCGCACGAGGGCAGGAACGAGAAGACGACGTGGTCGCCTTCCTTGAGGCCCTTGTTGTTCGCGCCCGCCTTGCTCACGACCCCGGAACCCTCATGGCCACCCGCGAACGGATAGACCCCCACCGGGATGTCACCGGTAGCGATGTGGTCGTCGGAGTGGCACAGCCCGGACGCCACCAGCTTCACCTGGATCTCGCCGGGGCCCGGGTCGTCCACTTCCAGGTCCACGACCTCGTATTTGCCCGGCGCCTGCCTAATGATCGCTCCACGGGTCTGCATGCGAAATGTTCTCCCTTGAACGGCAACACCCTGGTCCCCGCCGTTCATAGCAGCCTCTGCATGCCTTGGGAAGATCTACGACTCGTTGACGCAACGCCACGACGGCGTAGTGTCACCGATCCCCGCCGAGCACCGGAGCGCACCGATGACGGAACAGTTCAACGCCGCTGCGTATCTCACCGAGGAGCGGGTTGCCGCCGGTGCCGCCGACCGGGTGGCGCTGCGCCACCCCAGGGGGACCCATACCTATGGTCAGCTGACCGAGGAAGTGCGCCGTGTGGCGGGCGGACTCGCCGCGATCGGGGTACGTCCCGAGGAGCGGGTGCTGCTGTGCATGGCCGACGACATCGAGCTGGCCGTCGCCATCCTGGCCGCGATGTACCTCGGCGCGGTGGCCGTCCCCTGCTCGACGATGCTCACCGGCGGCGAGCTGGCCAAGCTGGTGGTCGACTCGCGCGCCAGGGTGTTGCTGGGCAGCCACCAGTTCGCCGCCGCGGTGACGACGGCGGCCGCGAGCGCGCCGGACCTGCGCCACGTCGTCCTCACCGGCGACACCACCCCCGTCGTCGCGGGAGTCACCGGCCTGGTGTGGGACGCGCTGCGCGACGGGGAGCCGCTCACCGCGGCGTACGCGAGCTGGGCCGAGTCGCCCGCGTTGTGGCTCTACACGTCCGGCACCACCGGCTCGCCCAAGGGCGCGATGCACCGCCACACCGACATCCGCTACGTCTGTGAGACCTACGGGCGGCAGGTGCTGGGCATCACGCCCGACGACGTCTGCCTCTCGGGGGCCAAGCTGTTCTTCGCCTACGGCCTGGGCAACTCCCTGCTGTTCCCGCTGTCGGTGGGCGCGAGCGTCGTGCTGGAGCCCGCGCGGCCCAACCCGACGCTGTTCGGCGAGCGGACCGTCGAGCACGGGGTCACGCTGTTCTTCGGCGGCCCGAGCTTCTGGGGCCCGCTCATGGCCGCGGACCTGCCCCGGGAGACCTTCGCCACCGTGCGCAACGGCGTATCGGCGGGTGAGGCGTTGCCCGCGCGGATGTACCACGGTGTCAAGGAGCAGTACGGCTTCGAGATCCTCGACGGCATCGGGTCAACCGAAGTGCTGCACATCTTCATCTCCAACGTCGCGGGCAAGGTCGTGCCCGGCAGCTCGGGCTTCCCGGTGCCCGGCTACCGCGTGGAGCTGCGGCGTCCGGACGGCTCCGTGATCGACGGCCCCGACGAGCCGGGGATGCTCTGGGTGGCGGGCGAGTCGCTGTGCACGGGGTACTGGTGTCGCACCGACGTCAACCGCGCGGTCTTCCACGGCGAGTGGATGCGCACCGGCGACACCTACGTGCGCGGCGCCGACGGAAGCTGGACCTGCCTCGGCCGCTCCGCGGACGTGCTCAAGGTCGGCGGCATCTGGGTGAGCCCGACCGAGGTCGAGACGCGCATCCTGGAGCACCCCGCGGTGGCCGAGGCCGTCGTCGTCGGGGTGCCGGACGAGGACGGCCTGGACAAACCCGTCGCCTACGTCGTCCCGATGCCGGGCGCTGTGCTCGACGAGGCCGACGTGATCGCGTTCTGCCGGGCCGGGCTGGCGTCGTTCAAGCGGCCGCGCAGGGTGGTCACCGTCGCCGAGCTGCCGAAGACGGCGACGGGCAAGATCCAGCGCTACCGGCTGCGCGAGCTGGCCGGAGGTGGCCCGCCCGCGTCGCACGCCCCGCCCGCGTCGCCATGATCCACGTTCTGAGTGAGTTTCTGTATGGTTTTGCCATGCGGAACGACACTCAGGACGGCGGGGTGAGCCAGGTGGCGTTCCAACTCGATCTCGCCCGCCTGGCCGAGATCGACGTCCTGGTCAAGGAGAAGGTGTTCCGGTCGCGTGCGGAGGCTCTGCGCACAGCCGTCGACGAGTTCGTCGCCCGCCGCCGCGAAGAGCGGATCGACGCCGAGCTCGCAGCGGGCTACGGCGCCCGACCTCCCGGTGCGGAGGAGCAGGCGTGGGCCGAGCTGAGCGTCGAAGGGCTGCGGACGGCCGACCTTGAGTGGTAGTCCGCGGCGCGGCGAGATCTGGCTGGCCGAGATGGACAAGCTGCGCCCGGCCGTCGTCATGCACCGGGATTTCGCCGGCCGGTCGCTGAACGCCGTGCTCGTCGCGCCGCTGACGTCGAGCGTGCGCGAGATCCCCACGGCCGTCCGGCTCGGGCCCGACGACGGCCTCGACCGCGAATGCATCGCCTCGCTGGACAACCTGACGCTGCTCCCGAAGGCCCGGTTCGTCCAGCGGATCGGCGTCCTCGGCCCGGAGCGCATGGAACAGCTCTGCCAAGCCCTCGCGACCGCCGTCGCCTGCACCTGATGGCGTGCTCACACGCGCCGTTCAGATGCCGGCCCCGGCGTTGTCGAGGCCGCACCTGCGTCCCGGCACGGGTGCGGGCACCACAGCACCGGTGTGACGGTCGAGTCGGACCCCGGCCCCGCCGATCTTCTACAACTTCTTGACGCCTGGCGTCACGGTTGTAGACTATCCGCATGACGCAGGTGTCGTTCGACGCGGACCCGGCTACCTACCGGCACTGGAAGCTCGATGTCGACGGCGATGTCGCCTACCTGCGCCTCGACATCGCCGAGGACGGCGGCATCGTGCCCGGCTACGAGCTGAAGATGAACAGCTACGACCTCGGCGTCGACATCGAGCTCTACGACGCCACGCAGCGGCTGCGCTTCGAGCACCCCGGCGTCCGCGCGGTCGTCGTCACCAGCGCCAAGGACCGCAACTTCTGCGCGGGCGCCAACATCAGGATGCTCGCGCAGTCCTCGCACCCGTGGAAGGTGAACTTCTGCAAGTTCACCAACGAGACCCGCAACGGCATCGAGGACGCCACCGCGCACTCGGGCCAGACCTGGATCGCCGCCGTCAACGGCACCGCGGCGGGCGGCGGCTACGAGCTGGCGCTGGCGTGTGACCAGATCCTGCTCGTCGACGACAACTCCTCGGCCGTCTCGCTGCCCGAGGTGCCGCTGCTGGGCGTGCTGCCCGGCACCGGCGGCCTCACCCGCGTCATCGACAAGCGCCGGGTGCGCAAGGACCGTGCCGACGTGCTGGCCACGCGCGCGGAAGGCATCCGCGGACGCCAGGCCGTCGAATGGCGGCTCGTCGACGAAGTGATCCCCAAGCGTCAGTGGGACGAAAAGGTGCGCGAGCGCGCTGCGGCCGCCGCAGCCCGTTCCTCGCGACCCGCCGACGCAAGAGGGATCACGCTTCCTCCGCTACAGCGCGAGGAGACCGCCGACGGCATCCGGTACCGCCACGTCGAGGCCGCCTTCGACCGGGAGAACGGCCTGGTCAACATCACCGTGTTCGGACCGGAGGGAGACGTGCCCGACACCCTCGAACGCGTCCACGCCCTCGGCGCCGACTTCTGGCCGCTGGCCATGACCCGCGAGCTCGACGACCTCATCCTCCGGCTGCGGGCCAACGAGCTGGAGCTGGGCACCTGGGTGATCCGCACCAAGGGCGCCGTCGAGGACGCGCTGGCCTTCGAACGGGTGATCGCCGAGCACTCCGGCACCGACTGGCTGGTCAACGAGATCCGCCACTACTTCAAGCGCGTCCTCAAGCGCCTCGACGTCACCTCCCGCTCGCTCGTCGCGCTGATCGAGCCGGGCAGCTGCTTCGCGGGGGCACTGCTGGAGCTGGCACTGGCCTGCGACCGCCAGTACATGCTCGAGGGCTTCATGGAAGAACACGACGAAGAGGGCGAGCCCGCCCAGCTCGTGCTCTCGGCGTCCAACTTCGGCACGTTCCCGATGGGCAACGGCCTCTCGCGGCTGGGCTCGCGGTTCTGGAGCGGCCCCGACGATCCCGGCGACTCGGTCGCGAAGCTGCGCCAGGAGACCGACCGCCGCATCGACGCCGCCGACGCGCTGGCGTTGGGCCTGGTCACCGAGGCCCCCGACGACATCGACTGGGAGGACGAGGTGCGCATCATGCTGGAGGAACGGGCGTCGCTGTCCCCCGACGCGCTCACCGGGATGGAAGCCAACCTCCGCTTCGTGGGCCCCGAGACGATGGAGACGCGGATCTTCGCCCGGCTCACGGCGTGGCAGAACTGGATCTTCGTGCGGCCCAACGCGTCCGGCGAGGACGGGGCGCTGCGCCGCTACGGCACGGGCCGCAAGGCCGAATTCGACCGGAAGAGGGTGTGAGCATGCCGATCGACTACTCCGAGAAGATCCCGAACAACGTCGACATCGCGGGCGACCGCAGGTTGCAGCGGGCGCTGGAGAGCTGGCAGCCCAACTTCCTGAACTGGTGGAAGACGATGGGGCCCGCCGTCCCCACCGAGGACGTCTACCTGCGGACCGCCGTCGCGGTCGGGCGGGAGGGATGGGCGCACTTCGACCACGTCGCGATGGAGGAGTACCGCTGGGGCGTGTTTCTCGCGGAGCGCAACAGTGACCGGCGCATCGCGTTCGGCGAGCAGAAGGGCGAGCCGGTCTGGCAGCAGGTGCCCGGCGAGTACCGCGCCGACCTGCAGCGGCTCATCGTCATCCAGGGCGACACCGAGCCCGCGTCGGTGGAGCAGCAGCGCCGCCTCGGCGAGACCGCGCCGTCGCTGTACGACTTGCGCAACCTGTTCCAGGTCAACGTCGAGGAGGGCCGCCACCTCTGGGCGATGGTCTACCTCCTGCACGCCCACTTCGGACGGGCCGGGCGCGAGGAGGCCGAGGCGCTGTTGCAGCGCAACTCCGGCGACCTCGACTCGCCGCGGATCCTCGGCGCGTTCAACGAGGAGACGCCCGACTGGCTCTCGTTCTTCATGTTCACCTACTTCACCGACCGGGACGGGAAGTACCAGCTCGGCACGCTGAAGGAGTCGGCGTTCGATCCCCTGAGCCGCACCTGCGAGTTCATGCTCAAGGAGGAGGCGCACCACATGTTCGTCGGCACCACGGGTGTCGACCGCGTGGTGGCCCGCACGGCCGAGCTGATGCGCGAGCACGACACGGAGGACGTCGCTCCGCACGGCGGCGTGCCGCTCGACGTCATCCAGAAGTACGTGAACTTCCACTACTCGGTGTCGCTCGACCTGTTCGGGTCGGAGAAGTCCACGAACGCCGCCAACTACTTCACCGCCGGGCTGAAGGGGCGGTGGCAGGAGGAGCGGCGCAAGGACGACCACGTGCTCACCGAGGACGCGCGGCAGGTCGACACGATCCGCGACGACGCGATCACCACCGAGGAGGTCTCCGCGCTGGTCGCGCTCAACCACGACCTGCGCACCGAGTACGTCGCCGACTGCCAGACCGGCATGAAGCGGTGGAACCGGGTCCTGGAGAACGCGGGGATCCAGCGGCGGCTGTCGCTGCCCCACGTCGGGTTCAACCGGCACGTCGGCCTGTTCGGCGGACACCACGTCACCCCCGCGGGCGATCTCGTCGGGTCCGACACATGGGCGGCGCGCAAGGACGCGTGGCTGCCCACCGAGGCCGACAAGACCCACGTCCGCTCGTTGATGCGCCCGGTCTACGAGCCGGGGAAGATGGCGAGCTGGATCGCCCCGCCGAGCAAGGGGATCAACGACAAGCCCGTGGACTACGAGTACGTCCACCTGGCCTGATGCCCCCCGTGCGCGGATAACGTTGTTAGAGCGACGATATCCGCGCACGGCCGTGGTTCCGCCATCCGGGGGCCCGATCCCGTTTCGCCGTGCCCGAATTCGGCGGGCTCGCGGCCGGAGCAATAGGGTTCCCGCGTGGAGCGCGACGAGAACCCGACCCAGACGATCGATGCGGCCGCGCCCGACGCGCACACCGTCGACAGGTTGCTCGGCGGCGCGCATTACGACCCGCACTCGGTGCTCGGCGCGCACCCGCACCCGGACGGCACCGTGGTGCGCGTCCTGCGCCCGCACGCCGACGAGGTGCACGTGGTGCGCGGCAACGGCGAGAGCTACCCGCTGGTCAAGGTGCACGACGCAGGCCTGTTCTCGGGTGTGGTGCCCGGCCCGTCCGCCGACTACCGGCTCGCGGTCCGCTACGGCGACCGCGTCGACACCGTCGACGACCCCTACCGCTGGCTGCCGACGCTCGGCGAGGTCGACCTGCACCTGATCGGCGAGGGGCGCCACGAGCGGCTGTGGGACGTGCTCGGCGCGCATGTGCGCACGTATGACACGCCTTCGGGCGCGGTCACCGGCACCAGCTTCGCCGTGTGGGCGCCCACCGCGCAGGGGGTGCGGGTCACCGGCGACTTCGACGGCTGGAGCGGCTGGGCGCATCCGATGCGGGCGCTGGGCAGCAGCGGCGTCTGGGAGCTGTTCGTACCGGAGATCGGCACGGGCATGCGCTACAAGTACCGGATCCTCGGCGTCGACGGCCGGTGGCGGGACAAGGCCGACCCGCTCGCGTTCCGCACCGAGGTGCCGCCCGCGACGGGGTCCATCGTGGATGTCCCCACCCACGAGTGGGGCGACGTCGAGTGGATGACCGCGCGCGAGCAACGCCAGGCCTTCGCCGAGCCGATGAGCGTCTACGAGGTACACCTCGGCTCGTGGCGCGCCGGGCTGGGCTACCGCGACATGGCCCGGCAGCTGGTCGACTACCTCGACGAGACCGGGTTCACCCACGTCGAGCTGCTGCCCGTCGCCGAGCACCCCTTCGGCGGGTCGTGGGGCTACCAGGTCACCTCCTACTACGCGCCGACCTCGCGGTTCGGCACGCCTGACGACTTCCGCTGGTTCGTCGACCACCTCCACCAGCACGGCTACGGGGTGATCGTCGACTGGGTGCCCGCGCACTTCCCGCGCGACGAGTGGGCGCTCGCCAAGTTCGACGGCACGCCGCTCTACGAGCACGCCGACCCGCGCCGGGGCGAGCAGCCCGACTGGGGCACGCTGGTGTTCGACTTCGGCCGCAAGGAAGTGCGCAACTTCCTCGTCGCCAACGCGCTGTACTGGCTCGACCAGTTCCACATCGACGGGCTGCGGGTCGACGCGGTCGCCTCCATGCTCTACCTGGACTACTCCCGTCCCGAGGGGCAGTGGCTGCCCAACATCCACGGCGGCCGGGAGAACCTCGACGCGGTGGACTTCCTCAAGGAGATGAACGCCACCGTCTACCGGGTGCACCCCGGCGTCGTGACGATCGCCGAGGAGTCGACGGCGTGGCCGGGCGTCTCGCGGCCGACGCACCTGGGCGGGCTGGGCTTCGGCTTCAAGTGGAACATGGGCTGGATGCACGACACGCTCGACTACATCGGGCGTGACCCGATCTACCGCGGCTACCACCACAACCAGATGACCTTCTCGCTGATGTACGCGTTCAGCGAGAACTTCGTGCTCCCGCTGTCGCACGACGAGGTCGTGCACGGCAAGGGCTCGCTGTGGCAGCGGATGCCCGGCGACGCGTGGAACAAGGCCGCCAACCTGCGCGCGCTGCTGGCGTACATGTGGGCGCACCCCGGCAAGCAGCTGCTCTTCCAAGGTGGCGAGTTCGGCCAGGAACGGGAATGGTCCGAGCAGCGGTCACTCGACTGGCACCTGCTCGAAGACCCGCTGCACGGCGGGATCAAGACGCTGGTCGGCGACCTCAACCGCGTCTACCGCTCCACGCCCGCGATGTGGACGCGCGACGTCTCCCCCGAGGGCTTCTCGTGGATCGACGCCAACGACTCCAGCGGCAACGTGCTGAGCTTCCTGCGCTATGGCGTCGACGCGGACGGCCGCACTGTCGTGATGGCGTGCGTCGCGAACTTCTCCGGCAGCCCCAAGCCCGACTACCGGGTCGGGCTGCCGTTCGCAGGCCGATGGCGCGAGGTGCTCAACACCGACGCGCTCAGCTACGGCGGATCGGGCTGGGGCAACCTGGGCGGCGTCGACGCCGAGCAGGTCGTCTGGCACGGGCGGCCCGCTTCGGCCGTGCTCCAGCTGCCTCCGGCGGGTGTGTTGTGGCTGGCCCCCGAGCCGTTCGAGGGACCGGTGCGACGGCGGACGGGCCTGGCCGAGGCGGCCGCCGACGAGCCCGGCGCTGGGGCGGAGGTCGTGGCGGCGCCCGCGCCCGAGCCCGCCGCCGTGGTCGTCGACCCGCTTCCCGCGGCGGATGCCCGGTCCGCGGTCGTCGAGCCGTCGAGCGCGTCCGGCGTCGACCCCGCGGAGGTCACGGGTGAGTCCGTCGTCGACATGGGCGAGCCCGCCGGTGGCCCGGACACGCTGAGGCCCCATCCGTTGAGCTCCCCTCCGCTGAACCCGGTGGGCAACGAGGCGACCACCGCGTTCAGCCCGTTCGCCGACGAGACCGCGACGCCGCCGAACGGGCTTCCGGCCCTGGACGAGGCGTTCGAGGAGCAGGCGAGCGCCCCGTCGTCCGGCGGCGGTCAGACCGCCGTCGAGGATGCAGGCGTCGAAGCGTCTGCCGCGGGCGACGCCGCGGACGGCACCGGTGACGGCCCGGACGACCCGGCACAGCGGAGCAGCACAGCCCAGTAGCCGAGCAGGATGACGAAGTACAGCGAGCGCCCCGAGGCGAACGCGGGCACGACGGCCGCGTTCCACGCCACGGGGACCACCGCCACCGCGAACATCGCGGCGGCGACCGCCGCGCGCCCCAACGTGATCAGCAGGAGCACGCCGGGCCAGAGCAGCATCAGATAGTTGTGCCACGCGATCGGCGAGAGCAGCAGGCCCGCGGCGAGCACGGCCCACACCGCCGTGCCCGCGGGGTTCACCCGGTCCCGTTGCCGACCCAGCACCGCCAACGTGGCGCCGAGCACGACCAGACCCGCGACGAGCCCCAGCGTCGGCGGCAGGCCGAGCCGGACGGCGAGCCCCGGCAGCGACGCGTTGTCGACCGTGTCGGGCACGGGCGAGTTGAAGGCGATGTGCAGCCACGTCAGTCCGCTGGTCGGGCCGCAGATCGCCACCCCCAGCAGCGACGCGACCGCAGCCGACGCCACACCCGCCCGCAGCGGCACCCACCGTCGCTGGGCCACGTACAGGAGCAGCACAGGGGCGAGCGAGGGCTTGAGCGCCACCGTGATCCCGAACAGGACCGCGGCGAGCACCGGCCGCCCCCGACGCTCGGCGAGCCAGCCTGCGACGAGCCCGACCAGCAACAGCGGGTAGATCTGGCCCAGCACCAGCGTGCCGTGCAGAGGCGAGGACGCGAGCACCGCGGCCAGCACCAGGCCGGTCGGCAGTGCGCGCAGCCGCAGCTCACGCGCGACGGCGAGCAGCGAGCCGAGCACCATGAGCAGGCTGAGCACCACCCAGATGCGGTAGGCGGTGAGCGGGTCGAGCCAGGCGAACGGGACCAGCAACACGGTGAGCAGCGGTGGGTTCAGGTTGGTCAGCTTGGCGGGTGTGGCGTAGATGTCGCCGCCGTGGACCAGCGCCACCGCCGACTGCCAGAACGTGTCGAAGTCGACGTGCACCTCGTACATGTCGGTCGTCGGGATCATCACCGGAAGCGCCGGGTACAGGACGTCGAGCCACACCATCGTGACCACCGACGCGACCACGACGACACCGGCCACCGCCCACGCGGCAACGGGGCGGGGACGCGACAGATCCAGGCGCACGAGTGACGACGCTAGCCGTCCCGGTGCAGATCCACCGAAACGCCTCCCGGGTCGACCCGAAGACGGCACGATGGTGCGGTGCGCACCCGTGCCGTTCTGGCCGCCTGGTCGGCGGTCGGACTGCTCCTCGCGGGCTGCGCCCAGGTCGTCCCCGGTCAGCCGAGGCCTGCCGCGGCAGGCCCTTCGAGCTTCGCGCGGGTCGACACCGCCCAGACGGCCGTGGCGGCGCTGCAGACGTTCTGGCGCACACAGTTCCCGGCCGCCTTCGGCCACCCTTGGCGCGACATCGCCCAGTTCGTGCCGGTGCACGCCCGCGACCCCGACGCGCC
>DASWUV010000111.1:0-8212 GCA_036401495.1 Pseudonocardia sp.
CTCCTGTCGTCGCCAAAACGATCGTCGGCAGTGCAGACGGATCCGCGGCCGCCGCGGTTCCACAGGAGAGGCACAGGATTCGCCCATGCATGCCACAGGCTGGGCGCTCACGATCGTTACCATGTCGACGGCAGAGCAGGCGCAGACAGCGGTCCCGGGGGGCAACGTGGACGAGCGTGCCCAAGCCGATCGGGCTCTTCGACGGCCGGACGGCGGCGCGATCCGCGTGCTCGTCGTCGACGACGAGTCGAGCCTTTCCGACCTGCTGTCGATGGCCCTGCGCTATGAGGGCTGGGATGTGCGCGCGGCCGCGGACGGCACCTCCGCCGTGCGGGTCGCCCGCGAGTTCCGCCCCGACGCCGTCGTCCTCGACGTCATGCTCCCCGACTTCGACGGGCTCGAGGTGCTGCGTCGCATGCGCGGGGACGCCCCCGAGATGCCGGTGCTGTTCCTCACCGCGCGCGACGCCGTCGAAGACCGGGTGGCGGGCCTCACCGCGGGCGGCGACGACTACGTCACGAAGCCGTTCAGCCTCGAAGAGCTGGTCGCCCGGCTGCGTGGGCTGCTGCGCCGCTCCGGGATGTCGGCCGCGCGCCACGGCTCCGAGCTCGTCGTCGGCGACCTGACCCTTGACGAGGACAGCCACGAGGTCCGCAGGGCCGACGACCTGATCGAGCTCACTGCCACCGAGTTCGAGCTGTTGCGCTTCCTCATGCGCAACCCCAAGCGCGTGCTGTCGAAGGGCCAGATCCTCGACCGGGTCTGGAACTACGACTTCGGCGGCCAGTCCAACGTCGTCGAGCTCTACGTCTCCTACCTGCGCAAGAAGATCGACGCAGGCCGTTCCCCGATGATCCACACCGTGCGCGGCGCCGGGTACGTCCTCAAACCGGGGGCCTAGGAGATGTTGCGCGCACGGTCGTTGCGCACGCGGCTGGTCGCACTGACCCTGCTGCTGCTCGCCGTCGCGTCGATCGCGGTCGGGCTCGTCACCGCGCTGGCCGTGCGGCAGTCGTTGATCTCGCGGCTGGACACCGAGCTCTTGGCCATCAGCAGCGCCCCCGGCCTGTCCGCGACCAATCACAGTCGTCAGCCGAACGGCAACGGTGCCAACTCCGACAGCGGAGGCCCGGACGGCTACCCCAACTCCGCAGGCCCCGGCGGCGCCAACCCGAACAGGGGTCTGCCCCCCTCGCCGGACCTGATCGCCGTCGCGGTCCTGGACAACCAGGTGCTCGACTCGCACGTCCACACCAGGGCGGGCGGGGACCAGACCTTCCCCGAAGGTGATCTGCCCACGCTGCTGGCCGTGCCGCCCGGCGGCCGCCCCGTGACGCTGAACCTGCCCGAACTCGGCGCCTACCGCGTCGTCGCCGTCAGGCACCTCAACGGCGTCGTTGGGTACACCGGCCTGCCCGAGGGCGCGCTTCAGCAGACCATCGCCAACCTCGTCACGACCGAGCTCGTCGTCGCCGCGATCACGCTGGGCATCGCGGGCGTGATCGGCGCGGTGGTGGTGCGCAGGGAGCTGGAGCCGTTGGAACGGGTCGCCGCCACCGCCCGGCGGGTCAGCATGCTTCCCCTGGACCGCGGTGAGGTCCAGCTCGCCGAGCGCGTGCCGGACGCCGACCCGGACACCGAGGTCGGCCAAGTCGGGGCGGCGCTCAACCGCATGCTCGACCACGTCGGCGCGGCTCTGGAGGCCCGCCAGGACAGCGAGATGCAGCTGCGCCAGTTCGTCGCGGACGCCAGCCACGAGCTGCGCACCCCGCTCGCGGCCATCCGTGGCTACGCGGAGCTGAGCAGGCGCGGCCCCCTCTCGGACGAGGCCACCTACTCGCTCCTGCGCATCTCTTCACAGGCCGAGCGGATGACCACGCTCGTCGAGGACCTGCTCCTGCTTGCCCGCCTCGACGCGGGCAGGCCCTTGGAGCGCGTCGACGTCGACCTCACCCGCCTCGTCCTCGACGCCGTGAGCGACGCCCATGCCGCGGGATCGAGCCACCACTGGCAGCTCGACCTGCCGGAGGAGCCCGTCATCGTCAGCGGCGACCCTTCCCGGCTGACCCAGGTGATCACCAATCTGCTGGCCAACGCGCGCACCCACACACCGCCCGGCACCGCCGTGCGGGTCACGCTCGCCGCAGGTGCGGGTACCGCGCGCGTGACGGTGGCCGACGAGGGTCCCGGGATCCCGCCCGACCTGCTGCCGCACGTGTTCGAGCGGTTCGCGCGCGGCTCGTCGTCGCGCTCGCGGGAGAACGGCAGCACCGGTCTCGGTCTGGCCATCGTGCACGCGGTCATGGCCGCGCACGGCGGCGGCGTGAGCGTGACCAGCAGGCCGGGAGACACCGAGTTCACGGTGCGCCTGCCCATCCCGCACCCCGCCCTGCTTCACAGCTGACGCATAGGTCCGCCATCGCGGGCGCACAGCCGCCGCGACGACGCTCGGATCACGTGACCTCCACTCTCTCCCCGTCTCCGACAGCCTCGCCCGCGGCGGACTCCCCTCCGCCGTCGCGGGCGAGGCGCCTGCGTCCCCGGCACGCCGCCCTCGGGGTCCTGCTGGCCGCGACCGCGGCGCTCTACCTGTGGGGGCTCGCCGCGTCCGGCTGGGCCAACGGCTTCTACTCGGCCGCCGCGCAGGCCGGGAGCGTCAGCTGGAAGGCGTGGTTCTTCGGCTCGTCCGACGCCGCGAACTGGATCACGGTCGACAAGACGCCTGCCGCGCTCTGGGTCGACGGGCTCGCCGTGCGGATCTTCGGCCTCTCGTCGTGGAGCATCCTGGTGCCGCAGGCGTTGATGGGCGTCGCCACCGTGGCGCTGCTCTACGCAGGCGTGCGCCGTACCGCGCAGGCAGCGGAGCTCTCCGAGCGTCTCGGGACGGGCGCCGCACTGCTCGCAGGCGCGGCGCTCGCGGTCACCCCGGTCGCCGTGTTGATCTTCCGGTTCAACAACCCCGACGCGCTGCTCACGCTGCTGCTCGTGGGCTCGGCCTACGCGACCCTGCGGGCGGTCGAGCGGGGCGGCACCCGGTGGCTGGTGCTCGCCGCGACGCTGGTCGGGTTCGGGTTCCTCGCCAAGATGCTGCAGGCCTTCCTCGTGCTGCCCGCGCTGGCGCTGGTGTGGCTGCTCGTCGCCCCGGTCGGCTGGGGGCGGCGACTGCGCGACCTCGCGCTGGCCACCGTCGCCCTGATCGTCAGCGCGGGCTGGTGGGTGCTCGTGGTGGAGCTCTGGCCCGCCGCCGACCGGCCGTTCATCGGCGGGTCGCAGACCAACAGCGCCCTGGAGCTCGTGCTCGGCTACAACGGGTTCGGCAGACTCACGGGCGACGAGGTGGGCAGCGTCGGCGGCGGCGCGGGCCGCGGCTGGGGGCAGACCGGCCTCACCAGGCTGTTCGGCGCCGAGTTCGGCGGACAGGTGGCCTGGCTGCTGCCTGCGGCGTTGATCGCGTTCGGCGCACTGCTGTGGTGGACCCGGCGCGCCCGGCGGACCGACGCGGTGCGGGCCGCGACGCTCCTCTGGGGGGGTTGGCTCATCGTCACCGGGCTGACGTTCAGCCTGATGGCGGGGATCATCCATCCGTACTACGCGGTGGTGCTCGCGCCGCCGATTGCCGCACTCGTCGGGCTCGGCGGCGCGGTGCTGTGGCGAGATCGGGCGCAGCTCGCGGCCCGTCTGGTGCTCGCCGCGCTGGTGGCCGCGTCCGCCTGCGAGGCGTACGTGCTGCTGCGCCGCACCCCGCAGTGGCTGCCGTGGACGGCGTGGACGGTGGTTGCGCTCGGCGTCCTGGCGGTGGCAGGCCTGCTGGTCGCCCACCGCGGACCCAGGGTGCTGGGCGCGGGAATCGTGGCCGCCGCCGTGCTGGCCGGGCTGGCCGGCCCCGGCGGCTACGCGGTGGCGACGGCGGCGACCGCGCACACGGGGGCGGTCCCGTCCGCGGGCCCGTCCGGTGGGATGGGGCCAGGGGGCTTCGGCGGCGGGCAGTTCGGCGGCGGGTTCGGCGGCGCCCGCGGGGGGGCCCGCGGCGGCCAGTTCGGACCCCCCGGCGGCCGGTTCGCGCCAGGCACCGGCGGCGCCACGACGGGCTCCAGCGGCCGGAACGGCGGCGGCGCGGCGAGCGGCCGTGGCGCCACCGGTTCGCCGGGCCGAAACGGCGGTCCGGGCGGCTTCGGCGGCCTCCTGTCCACCCCGACGCCGTCTGCACAGGTCGTGGCGCTGTTGCAGCGCGACGCGAGCAGCTTCACGTGGGCTGCGGCGGCGGTGGGCTCCAACACCGCGGCGGGCTACCAGCTCGCGGGCGGGCTGCCGGTGATGGCCGTCGGCGGGTTCAACGGCACCGATCCCTCCCCCACGCTCGCGCAGTTCGAACAGCTCGTCGCGCAGAACAAGATCCATTGGTTCGTCGGCGGCGCCGGGGCCGACTCGACACAGAGTGGTGGCAGTGACGACGCCGCCCAGATCGCCCAGTGGGTCCAGGAGCACTACGCGCCGACCACGGTCGGCGGCTCGACCCTGTACGACCTGAGCGCGGGGGCGGCACGGTGAGCACGGTCACGCCGGGTGTCGCGGCACCCACAGCCTGCGCACAGGTCGGCCACAAGAGCCGGACAGCGCCCACCGCGATCGTTGCCCCTATGAGCGTCGACACCGCGCCGAACCCCGAGATCGTGCGGCCCCGAACCGGGCCTGTCCTTGACGTGGTCGTGCCCGTCTACAACGAGGAGACCGACCTCGAGCCTTCGGTCCGGCGGCTGCACGCGCACCTGTCCACGCAGTTCCCCTACCCGTTCCGGATCACGATCGCGGACAACGCCAGCGTCGACGCCACGCCCGCGATCGCCGCCCGGCTCGCCGCGCAGCTGCCCGAGGTCACCTCGCTGCGGATGCCGGAGAAGGGGCGCGGTCGGGCGCTGCGCGCGGCGTGGACCGCGTCCGACGCGCAGGTCCTCGCCTATTGCGACGTGGACCTGTCCACCGACCTCGCGGCCCTGCTCCCGCTGGTGGCCCCGCTGATCTCCGGCCACTCCGATCTGGCGATCGGCACCCGGCTCTCGCGGGATTCGCGCGTGGTGCGCGGGGCCAAGCGCGAGTTCATCTCCCGCACCTACAACCTCATCCTGCGCGGCACGCTGGCGGCCCGGTTCTCCGACGCCCAGTGCGGCTTCAAGGCGATCCGCGGCGACGTCGCGCAGCGCCTCGTGCCGCTGGTGGAGGACACCGGCTGGTTCTTCGACACCGAGCTGCTGGTGCTCGCCGAGCGCGCCGGGCTGCGCATCCACGAGGTGCCGGTGGACTGGGTCGACGACCCCAACTCGTCGGTCGATATCGTCAAGACCGCCACCGAGGATCTCAAGGGCATCGTCCGACTCGGCCGCGCGCTCGCCTCGGGCCGCGTACCCCTGCAGGATCTGCGCGCCCAGCTGGGCCGCGGCGCGCTCGACGCGCCGGAAAGAGAGGTCGCGGGCGTGCCTCGCGGATTGATCGGCCAACTGGTGCGGTTCGCGGCCATCGGGGTCGCAAGCACCGTGGCCTACCTGCTGCTCTACGTCCTGCTCCGGGCCGGGCTCGGGCCGTTCGGCGCCAATCTGGTGGCGCTGGTCGTCACCGCCGTGGCCAACACCGCGGCCAACCGGCGCCTGACGTTCGGCGTGCGCGGCCGGGTGGGCGCGGCCACCAGCCAGATCCAGGGCCTCATGGTGTTCGCCCTCGGGCTCGCCCTCACGACGGGAGCGCTCGCTCTGCTCCCCGCAGCCGTCAGCAGGCCCGTCGAGCTGCTGGTGCTCGTCGCTGCCAACGGGCTGGCCACTGTTCTGCGCTTCGTCGCCTTCCGGTCGTGGATGTTCCGCGGCCGTACCACTTCGACCTCTTCGGAGCATGTCGCATGACCGCCACCCTCACCCCCACCGACCAGGTTCAGCCTCCGGCGCCCCCGCCGGATGCGGCCCCGCGCTCGCGGCGCGAGCGGGTCGCCCTCGGCGTGCTGCTGCTCGGCACGGCCGCGCTGTACCTGGTGAACCTGTCGGCCAACGGCTTCGCCAACGACTTCTACGCGGCGGCCGTCCAGTCGATGACCAAGAACTGGGAAGCGTTCTTCTTCGGCTCGTTCGACGCGGGCAACATCGTCACCGTCGACAAGCCGCCCGCCGCGCTGTGGGTGATGGCGCTGTCAGGCAGGGTCTTCGGCTTCTCATCGCTGAGCATGCTCGTGCCGCAGGCGCTGATGGCGGTCGGCACGGTCGCGCTGCTGTATGCGGCGGTCCGCCGGGTGTCCGGACCGGGTGCCGCGCTGCTGGCGGGCACAGCCATGGCGCTGACGCCGGTCGCGACGCTGATGTTCCGGTTCAACAACCCCGACGCGTTGCTCGTGCTGCTCATGGTCGCCGCCGCCTACGCCGTCGTGCGGGCGATCGAGCACGCGAGCACGCGGTGGCTGCTACTGGCGGGCGCGCTGATGGGGTTGGCGTTCCTGACGAAGACGGCCCAGGCCCTGCTCGTCTTGCCCGCGCTCACGCTGGCGTACGCGTGGGCGGCGCCGACCGGGCTGTGGCGGCGGATCCGGCAGCTGATCGGGGCCGGGGTCGCGATGGTGGTCGTTTGCGGCTGGTGGTTCGTCGCGGTCGCCCTGTGGCCTGCCGCGACCCGGCCTTACATCGGCGGGTCGACGGACAACAGCGCCATTCAGCTCGCACTCGGCTACAACGGGCTCGGCCGCATCTTCGGCCAGAACCGCGGTGGCGGGGCCGGGTTCGCGGGCGCTGCAGGCGGCGCTGCACCGGCGGGCTTCGCGGGCGGACCGGGGGGTGCGCCCGGCGGCAGCCCGTTCGGGGGCGGCGCGGGCCTGGGCAGGCTGTTCGCCACCGACGTGGGCGGCCAGATCGCCTGGCTCCTGCCTGCGGCGCTCGTGTTGTTGGTCATCGGGCTCGTGCTGACCGCGCGGTTCGCCCGCACCGACCGCCTTCGCGCGTCACTGCTGCTCTGGGGCGGCTGGACCGTGGTGTCGGCCTTGGTGTTCAGCCTGATGAAGGGGACCTTCCACCAGTACTACACGGTGGCCCTCGCGCCGGGGATCGCCGCGCTCATCGGCATCGGCGGTGCGCAGCTGTGGCAGCTGCGCGACAGGTTCGCTGCCCGTGTGGGCATGGCGGCGCTGGTGCTGCTGACGGCGGGGTGGGCGTGGGTGCTGCTCGCCCGGACGCCGGAGTTCGCGCCGTGGGTCCGGTGGGCCGTCGTGGCACTCGGCGTCGTCGGCGCCGCCCTGCTCCTGGTCCCGCGCCGGACCGGGCTGATCGCCGCGGTCGCGCTGACGGCCACGCTCGTGTCCGGCCTGCTGGGGCCCGCTGCGTACGCCGTCCAGACGGTCGCCACGACCAAGTCCGGCGGGATCGTGCTCGCCGGACCGTCCACCGGCGGCCGCGGCGGCTTCGGCGACGGCCGCGGCGCTCGTGACCGGGGTGCCGCAGGCGCGGGCCGCAACCAGCGCAACGGCGCGGCAACCCCGGGCGCCCCCGCCGCACCGGGCGGCGCCGCAACGGCAGACCCTGGCGCGAACGGGCCCGGCGCAGGAGGTGTCGGTGGGTCCGGTGCAGGAGGATCCAGTGCAGGAGGGTTCGGGGGCGGCCCCGGCGTGTCCCAGCCGACCGAGGCCGCGCTGGTGAGCCTGCTACAGAGCGCGGGCACGAAGTGGTCCGCGGCGACCGTCGCCTCGCTGGCTGCGGCCCCGTTGGCCCTCGACAGCGGCACCGACGTGATGGCCATCGGCGGGTTCACGGGCTCGGACCCCGCCCCCACCCTCGCCCAGTTCCAGTCCTACGTCAGCGCGGGGCAGGTGCACTACTTCATCTCCGGGGGCGGCGGGTTCGGCGGCGGCTCGTCGATCAGCACGTGGGTGCAGCAGCACTTCACCGCCACCACGGTGGGCGGGCACACCGTCTACGACCTGACGAAGCCGATCAACGGCGGCTGAGGGGCCCCGACATGATCACAACCACCGGCGGGGGTGCTCAGAGATCCTTCTCGCCGAAGTACACCGCGATGTGGTTCTGGTTGTACTGCGGGATCGCCCGGTAGCCCGTGCGGGCGAACAGCGCACGGCTGTGCCTCTGCTCCTCGCCCGCGTCCAGCCGCACTGTGGCATAGCCGAGGCGTCTGCCCGCGTCCTCCAAGGCGACGAGCAGGGCGCGCCCGACGCCGCGCGACCGGGCGTCGGGCA
>DASWUV010000112.1:0-9187 GCA_036401495.1 Pseudonocardia sp.
CGTGGCCAGGTGCTCCGCTACCGGGCCGCGGTGGCAGGGGAGGCCGGGGTGGCGGGGCAAGCCGGATTGGCCGGGGTGGCCGCGGAAGCCGGGGCGGCGGGAGCGGCGTGGGCGGCCGGGGTGGCTGCGATGGCCGGGATGGCCGGGGCAGCTGGAATGACTGGCGAGGTCGACGAGGTCGAGGCGGCCGGGATGGCCGGTGTGGCTGGGATGGCCCGGGAGACTGGGATTGCCGGCGAGTCCGGGGTGGCGGGGGTGGCCGGGGTGGCCTGCGAGGCGCGGTGCGTGCCGGATCCGGGGGCGGACCTGGCTGCTGTGCTGGAGCGGCTGGCCGGGCAAGAGCTGATCCCCGACCCGGATGGCGAGCTGCGCGGAACGCCGCGCGGGTGGCGCGGCGACCACCCACGCATCGCGCTGGCTCGCCGCCGCGGCCTGCAGGTGGTCCGCCGGTGGGAACTGGGGGAGTGGATCTCGACCCCGGAGCCGTTGGCGCGGATTCGCGGCGCCTGGCGGGCCGCTGGGCCGCTGGTCGAGTGGCTCGACACGCACGTCGGCGCGCCCGTCCCGCCGACGTGATCGCCGAGGTTGGGACATGGCTGCCGAATATGGCCGTCATGTCCCCTTCTTGGCGATCATGGCGCTGCCTCCGCCCGGCCACCGTCATGGTCGACGATTCGGCGCGCCGCCCGCCGGCGCGCGCCGTCAGCGGGCTCGCCAGTAGCCGGTGGCGTACACCAGCCGCCGGTCGAGGCCGCGCTCCTCGATGAGGTGGCGGCGCAGGTCGCGCACACAGCCCGACTCGCCCGACAGCCACGCCTGCCCCCGCCCGGCGGGGAACACGGCGGCGCGCACGGCGTCGACCAGCGGCTCTCCCGCCCGCCGCGCGCCGCGGTGCACCCAGGTGACGGAGCCGGGCAGGCGCTGCTCCTCATGGGGGTCGGCGACCTCGATGAACGTCATCGCGCGCGCCGGGCCGTCCGAGGCCAGCGCGTCCAGCACGGTCGCCACGGCGGGCAACGCCGTCTCGTCGCCGATCAACACGTGGAAGTCGACGCCCGGGTCCGGCTCGTAGCGCCCGCCCGGCTCCGAGACGCCGACCCACGCGCCGGGCCGCGCGGCCCTGGCCCACGCGGCGGCAGGCCCGTGGCCCGCGTGCAGCACGAAGTCGACGTCGAGCTCGCCCGCGGCGGCGTCGAACCGGCGGACGGTGTAGGTGCGGATCGCGGGGCGGGCCTCGCCCGCAGGCCAGACCGGCCCGCCCGTGCTCGCGCGCGGGACCGCAGGGCGCTCCTGGCCGGGCGCGGGGAAGAACATCTTGATGCGCCGGTCAGGGCCGTCGCCGGTGAAGCCTGCGAGCTCGTCGCCGGTGAGCGTCACCCGGATCATCCCGGGCGTCACCCGTTCGCTGCGGCGCACCTGCAGCAGCCGCGGCGCTGTCGTCGTCACCCCGCCGATTGTGCCGCGTTGCCCAGACCGGTCCAGACGAGGTCCATCAGGTAGTCCGTCGCCCGCTCGGCGGTGACCGTGGGGTCGTTGGCCCGCCAGTTCGCCAACCGCTCACACGCGCCGACGACGACGTGGGCCCACCCCATCAGCTGCTGCGCAGGGCCGTCCGGGAACTGGGCGGCAAGCAGTGCGGCGACGAAGTCCGTCTGCTGGGCGCGGATGCCCTCCAGCGCGTCGCCCCCCACTCCCGACTCCGCGCAGAGCAGCGACCACGCGGGCTTGCGCTCGACGTAGGTGAAGAACGCCAGCGTCCCGCGGCGCAGCACGTCCTCGGGGTTCTGCGCGGCCGCCGCCGCCGCCGTCGTGACGTCCAGAAGCTCGGCCCGCGCCTGCGCCAGCAACGCGAGCAGCAGCCCCTCCTTGGACCCGAAGTGGGTGTAGAGCACCGGCTTCGTCACGCCGACGCGTTCGGCGACCGCGTCCATCGACGCGTTCTGGAACCCGCGCTCGGCGAACACGTCCCGCGCCGCGTCGAGGATCTGCCGCTCGCGCGTGGCGCGGGGCAGGCGCGTTCTGGTCGGCACGGGAAGACCCTACCGTCGGTAACCGCTGGTAGTAGTGGTGCGTGCTCGTCTACGCGATCTCCTTGACCACGCGCTTCCGGCGCATCGACGTCCGCGAGGGGATGCTCGTCGAGGGACCCGCGGGTTGGGGCGAGTTCTGCCCGTTCACCGAGTACTCGGACGCGGAGAGCGTGCCGTGGCTCGCGGCAGCGGTCGAGGCGGCGGAGCAGGGGTGGCCGTCGCCGGTGCGGGACCGGGTGCCGGTCAACGCGATCGTCCCTGCGGTGTCCCCGGAACGGGCGTATGCGCTGGTCAGCGCGTCGGGGTGTGGAACGGCGAAGGTCAAGGTGGCGGACGCCCCCGGCTCGCTCGACGCGGACGTGGAACGGGTCGCGGCGGTCCGGGACGCGCTCGGACCCGGCGGGGCGGTCCGGGTGGACGCCAACGCGGCCTGGGACGTCGACGAGGCGGTCATCGCGATCCGTGCACTGGACAAGGCGGCAGGCGGCCTGGAGTACGTGGAGCAGCCCTGCCCTTCGGTCGCGGAGCTGGCGGCCGTGCGGCGGCGGGTGGACGTGCGGATCGCCGCCGACGAGTCCATCCGCCGCGCCGAGGACCCGCTGCGGGTCGCGGTGGCGGAGGCGGCCGACGTGGCCGTCCTGAAGTGCGCGCCGCTGGGTGGGGTGCGCCGCGCGCTGGCGGTGGCGCAGGCGTGCGGGCTGCCGTGTGTGGTGTCGTCGGCGCTGCAGACGAGCGTCGGGCTGGCGGCCGAGATCGCGCTGGCCGGGGCGTTGCCCGCGCTTGACTTCGCGTGCGGGCTGGGCACGGGCGCGCTCCTCACCGCGGACGTCGTGGCCGACCCGCTCGTGCCGGTCGACGGCTGGCTCCCCGTCCCTCGCCGAGCCCCCGCCCCCGTGCTCGCTCCGGCGCTCGCGGCTGCGGCGGACCGCGTCGAGTGGTGGACGGCGCGCCACGCCCGCGTCCGCGCGCTGGGCTGGGGTCGCCAGTAGTTGACGGCGCGGCAAGCCGGGGTGTGCGGGTCGGGGCTGCTGCGGGAGCGGGCTGCTGTCGGTGGGCGCGGGTAGCGTGCCTCGCGTGGGAGTGATCGTCGTCGGGGCCGGGATCGCGGGGGTCGCGTGCGCGCGGGCGCTCACCGCGGCGGGCGTCGAGGTGCGGGTGCTGGAACGGGCGCGGGTCGTGGGCGGGCGGATGGCGAGCCGTCGGCTGCACGGGCGCCCGGTCGACCTCGGGGCCGCGTACTTCACCGTCTCGGATCCCGGGTTCGCCGACGTCGTCGCGGGCTGGCAGGAAGCGGGGCTGGCCAGACCCTGGACCGACACGCTCGCCGTCCTCGGCGACGGCGCGCGCGGCAGCTCGTCGGGCCCGATGCGGTGGGCGGCGGCGGGTGGGCTGCGCAGCCTGGTCACTGCGCTGGCCGAGGGCCTGGACGTCACGCTGGAGCACGAGGTCGGTCGCGTCGGCCCCGGGCCGGTTGTCGACGGCGAGGCGGCCGACGCCGTGGTGCTCGCGATGCCCGATCCGCAGGCCGCCCGGCTGCTCGACCCCGTTCCCGTGGGGGTCGCCGAGCGCCGCTGGAACCCGGTGATCACCGTCGTCGCGGGCTATGCCGAGCGCGGTTGGGCCGACCTCCCCGCCGCGTTCGTGAACGATCACCCGGTGCTCGCACTCGTCGCCGACGACGGTGACCGGCGCGGCGACGGCGCACCGGTGCTCGTCGCCCACACAACCGGTGCGGTTGCCCGCGCACACGACGCCGAGCCTGCCGACGCGGTGCCGCTGGTGCTCGCCGGGCTGCGCGAACTCCTGGGCGTCGGCGAACCGCTGTGGACCCACGCCCACCGCTGGCGGTTCGCCGCACCGGCCGAAGGGCGGGAGGCGACCTTCGGGTTCGAGGACGGGATCGGGCTCGCCGGTGACGGTTGGGGTCGCTCCCGGGTCGAGGCGGCCTGGCGCTCCGGCACCGACCTGGGTCGGGCGATCGTGGGTCAGGTCGCGGCGGGGTGACACTGCTGCCTTTCGCACCTACCGTCGACGCCATGACCGCCACGGTGGAACTCTTCGCTGACCTGCCGCCCGACCGGGTGGTCACCGACCCCGACGTGTTGGCGTCCTACTCCCGCGACGAGGCCGAATGGGCCGAGGCGGGCCAGGCGATCGCCGTCGTGCGGCCGCAGAGCACTGCCGAGGTCGCCGCCGTGGTCAAGGCCTGCGCGCGAGCCGGGGTCCCGGTCGTTCCGCGCGGGGCGGGCACCGGCCTCTCGGGCGGAGCCAACGCCGTCGACGGCTGCGTTGTGCTGTCCCTGGAACGGATGCGCGCGATCGTCGAGATCAACACGGCGGAGCGGCTCGCCGTCGTCCAGCCCGGCGTCGTCAATGACCACCTGCGCGCGGCCGTCGCCGAGCAGGGGCTGTGGTATCCGCCGGATCCGGCGAGCGCTCCGTGGTCGACGATCGGGGGCAACGTCGCCACCAACGCGGGCGGCCTGTGCTGCGTCAAGTACGGCGTGACCCGCGACTACGTGCTCGCCCTCGAGATCGTGACGGCCGCGGGCGAGGTCGTGCGCGTCGGCCGCCGCACCGCCAAGGGCGTGGCGGGCTACGACCTGGTCGGGCTCATGGTCGGGTCGGAGGGCACGCTCGGGGTGATCACGGAGATCACCGTGCGGCTGCGCCCGCTGCGCAGCACCGCCCCGCGCACGGTCGTCGGGTTCTTCGACACCCTCGCCGAGGCGGGCGACGCCGTCTCCAGGGTCACCGCGCGCGGGCTGGAGCCCTCGGCGTTCGAGTTGATCGACCGCGTGTGCCTGCACGCCGTGAACAGCTGGAAGCACGCCGGGCTGCCGGAAGACGCGGCCGCGCTGTTGCTCGCCCAGACCGACCTGCCCGAGCCCGCCGCCGAGCAGATGGCCGACGCGATCCACGCCGAGTTCGTCGCGGCGGGGGCCCGCGAGGCGCTCGTCTCGACCGATCCCGTTGAGGCCGAGGCGCTGTTCGACGCCCGCAGGCTGGCGTATCCGGCGCTGGAGCAGCGCGGGGAGGCGATGCTCACCGAGGACGTCTGCCTGCCGCGCGGGAAGCTCGCCGAGATGTTGACGCGGATCGAGGAGATCGGCGCACGGCACACCACCTCGATCGCCACGGTCGCGCACGCGGGCGACGGCAACCTGCACCCGCTGCTGCTCACCCCGCACGGCGACGACGCCGCACGGGTGCGCGCCCAGGCCGCGTTCGACGACATCGTGACGGCCGCGCTCGACCTGGGCGGCACGGTCACCGGCGAGCACGGCGTCGGGTTGCTCAAGCGGTCCGGCATGTTCCGGGAGGTCGGGCAGGCCTCGTTGGCGATGCAGCGGGCGATCAAGGCCGCGCTCGACCCGGCGGGCATCCTGAACCCCGGCAAGGTGGTCGGCTGAGGCGCCGCCCTGACGCGGCGATCATGTCGGGGTTGGGAGCAGGCCGGACGGGGCATCCGAGTGGATGACCGAGGACTCCCTCCACCTCGCGCCCCGAGTGGGGTCGGCGGGCGCTGTGCTGATGGATTACGTCGCGGAGCAGGCCGAACGGCTCGCCACCGAAGAGACGCGGGTGCGCAACGGGGCCCCCGACGCCGTCCACCAGATGCGCATCGCGGCCCGACGGCTGCGCAGCGCGCTCACGGCGTACCGACCTGTGCTCGACCGTACAAGGACCGACCCCGTCGCCGAGCGGCTGCGCGATCTCGGCAGGCATCTGGCCCCCGCCCGTGACGCCGAGGTGTTGCGCGAGCGGGTCGACGCCGATCTCGCCGCCCTCCCGTCCGAGTTGCTGCTGGGACCGGTCCGCGCCCAGGCCACGCGGCACTTCGCCGGGGTGGAGGCCGAGGCGGGGGCCGCTGCGCTGGCCGCGCTCGACAGCCCCGAGCACCTCGCGCTCCGCACTGCGCTGCACGACCTGCTCGAACAGCCCCCGCTGAACGACCGCGCCGACCAGCGCGCCCGGAAGGCGCTGAGCACCCGCCGCACGGCCAAGCGCCTGCGCCGGGCGATGCGCGCCGCACTCGCCGACGGCAACGGACCCGACAGCGACGGGCCCGACAGCGATCACGACACAACCCTGCACACCGCCCGCAAGGCCGCCAAGCGGCTGCGCTACGCGACCGAGGTGACCGGTGATCGTCCCAGGGGGCTGAAGCCGCTGCTCAAGGCGTTGGGTCGACACCAGGACGCCGTCGTGGCCCGGCCCGTCCTGCGCGAGCTCGGCGCGGCCGCGGACAACGGCTTCAGCTTCGGCGTCCTGTACGGCCTCGACGGCAGCCGGGCCGCGGCGATCGAAGCCGAGCTGCCGCGGTTGTGGCGCCAGGCCCGCGCGCACATCCGGTGACGTGCCACGATCTGGACCGTGGACGAAGCCCGCGACCCTGTCGACGACCTGCGCCGCATCGCGTTCCTGCTGGAGCGCGCGCACGAGTCGACCTATCGGGTCCGGGCGTTCCGCGGCGCGATCGCCGCGCTGGCCCGCCGCGACCCCGACGACGTGGCCCGGCTCGCGGCGGCCGGGGAGCTGCAGAAGCTCAAGGGCGTCGGCGACGTCACGGCGCGTTGCGTCATGGAGTCCCTGCTGGGTCGGGTGCCCGCGTACCTGGAACGGCTGGAGGCACAGGTCCCCGCCCCGCCGGACGACGCGACGGCCGCACTGCGCGCCGCGCTCAAGGGGGACTGCCACAGCCACACCGACGCCTCTGACGGCGGCTCGCCGCTGCGCGAGATGGTGGCGACCGCGCGGGTGCTGGGACACGAGTACCTGGTGATCACCGACCACTCGCCGCGCCTGACCGTCGCCAACGGCCTCTCGCCCGAGCGGCTGCGCGCCCAGCTGGAACAGGTCGCCGAGCTGAACACCGAACTGAATTCTGGGCTCGACGCGGGCTTCCGGGTGCTCACGGGCATCGAGGTGGACATCAACGAGGACGGCTCGCTCGACCAGGACCCCGACCTGCTCGCCCAGCTCGACGTCGTCGTCGCCTCGGTGCACTCCAAGCTGCGGATGCCGAAGGCGGAGATGACCGAGCGGATGCTGACGGCCGTCGCGAACCCCCACGTCGCCGTCCTCGGCCACTGCACCGGACGGATGGTCACGGGCAACCGGAAACGCCCTGAGTCGGAGTTCGACGCGGACGCCGTGTTCGCCGCCTGTGTGGAGAACGGCGTGGCCGTCGAGATCAACTCGCGGCCGGAGCGCCTGGACCCCCCGTTGCGCTTGCTGCGCAAGGCGGTCGAGGCAGGCTGCGTGTTCACGATCGACACGGACGCGCATGCCCCCGGCCAGCTCGACTGGCTCGACAACGGCTGCGAACGTGCCGTGACCTGCGAGGTGCCTGCCGAGCGTGTGCTCAACACGTGGTCGGTCGAGGCGCTGCTCGCTCGCACGGGTGCCACCCGCCCGGGTGGCTGATCTCGCGCCGGTGCCGGGTCGGGGCTGACAATGTGTTCCGGCGGCGGGTGACGAATGGGTTCTGGGGCCGTTACCCGCCGCCGACGACCCGGGCCCGTGCCGCCAGGTCCGCCTTGGTGGGCGGGTCGGCCCCGCGGCGCGAGCAGGTGATCGCGGCAGCGAGCGCGGCCTGGTCGAGCAGCGCCTCCACCGTCGAGGCGTCGACGGAGCGCAGCGCGGGCCGGGCCGCGGCGCCGAGCAGTTCGCGCTCGTGCAGGCCCGCGAGCAGCGCGCCGGAGAACGTGTCACCCGCGCCGACCGTGTCGATCACAGTGACCAGGACGCCGGGCCGTCGCACCCGCAGGCCCTCCGACGTTCCCGCGACCACGCCCTCGCGGCCCAGCGTGATCGCCACGATCGCCGGGCCCCTGCCGAGCCAGTCCTCCAGGATGTCCTCGGGGGTCGCGCCGGGGCAGAGCCAGGCGAGGTCCTCGGAGCTGACCTTCACCACGTCGGCGACGCCGAGCAGCTCGTGTACCCCCGTCAGCACGTCGGCGGGGTCGCCCATGAGCAGCGGGCGGCAGTTGGGGTCGTAGCTGACCGTGGCGGTCGCGGCTGCGGTGGCCATGAGCTCGCGGAGCACGGGGGCGCCCGGGGCCATGGTGAGCGCGAGCGACCCCGAGTGCAGGGCGACCACGGGGCCGTCCAGCGCGCCCTTCAGCTCGTCGGCGCTCCACTGCCAGTCCGCCGTGCCGGTGATCCGGAAGTCGTAGGTGGGCCCGCCGTCCGGCCCGATCGCGACCATCGCCATCGACGTCTGCTCGGTGGCGGCCACAACGTGGGAGAGGTCGACGTCGTTGCCCGCCAAGTGCTCGGTCAGGCGACGGCCGAGCATGTCGTCGGCGATCCGGGCGAGCATCCGCGTCGGCACGCCGAGCCGGGCCAGGCCGACGGCCACGTTCGCCGGGCTGCCCCCTGGGCGGGCCTCGAAATACTCCGCCACGGGCGCCGGGACGAGATCGATCAGCGCCTCCCCCGCCACGGCGACGATGCCCTGACCGCTGCCACTCGGTGTACCGATGACCTGCTCCCCTCGTCGGGACGGGGCGTGGCGCCTCCGTCGGAGACATCTTTTCGGGCGCCGCGGCCGGGCGCCAGACCGGCCGGGGCGCATCGGTGATCACACCAACGGGAACGTGCCCAGCTCGACGAGACGCGCCCGGCCCGGCGCGGAGCGGTCGGCGATGAGCGCGGCCGCACTGGCGCGCCATGTCCCGTCGACCGGCGCACCGGCCAGCTCGGCGGGGATGCGACCGGTCGCGAGGGCCAGCGCGGCCAGGTAGGGCTGCGGATGGGTCACCGGGACGAGGTGTTCCGTCGCGGCGAACACCTCTTCGGCGAGCTCGTCCAGGCCTGCTACCGGGGCGTAGAGCCAGGACCCCCCGGCCCGGACGGTTAAGGGGCCGAGCGTGCAGGTCGGGGCGGGAGCCCCGTCGAGCGCGTCGTAGAGCGCGTCGACGAGCGGGGCGACCAGGTGCTCGGCCACGTGTCCGAGAGGGCGGAGCTTGACGATCCACCGCTCGGGCGCCGTCCAGTTGACGCCGGGTAGCGGCTCGCGGGGCAGCGCGGCCAGCCGACTGCAGATCGCCTGCGACGGCCGCACGGCGACCGACAGCCTGGTCAACGGGTCACCGGGGAAACACACCCCGAGGGTGAGCCCGACGCCTCGCCCCGGTGAGTCGGGCGCC
>DASWUV010000113.1:0-8304 GCA_036401495.1 Pseudonocardia sp.
GCCGTCGTCGCGGAGGCGGTGTCGGCGCTGGGGGGCGTCGACATCGTCGTGAACAACGTCGGCGCAGGCGACACCGAGAACCTCGGGCTCGGCGGCTTCCTCGACGTCGACGACGAGCAGTGGCGTCGTCTGTTCGCCCTCAACCTGTTCAGTGCGGTCTGGACGACCCGCGCCGCGTTGCCGAGCCTGATCGAGCGCGACGGCGCCGTCGTGAACATCTCCTCGATCAACTCGCGGGTGCCCGCGACCGGCCCGGTCGGCTACAGCGAGGCGAAGGCCGCCCTGACCGCCTTCGGCAAGCGGCTGAGCGAGGAGTTCGGGCCGCAGGGGGTGCGCGTCAACACCGTGTCGCCGGGAGTGGTCGGGTCGTCTCTCTGGCGCGATCCGGACGGCTTCGGCGCACTGGTTGCGGCGGCCAACGGCATGGCACACGAGGATTTCCTGTCCGCGCTCCCGCAACGGTTCGGCATGGCCTCGCCGAGGATCACCGAGCCCGAGGAGGTCGCCGCGCTGGTCACCTTCCTCGTCTCCGGCGCCGCGACGAACATCGTCGGATCCGACATCGTCATCGACGGCGGCACGATCAAGACCTCCTAGGCCGACGACGGGCTTTCCTGCGAGAATGCACCTCCAGCCCGCGATGCGGGTCAGGTCGGGTTAGCCAAGGCCACTACGGCATGGAAGTGCGGCACTGACGGGTATCGGCGTGCGTCCGGTGCCCGCCGGAGTGTCCGACCCGTTTTACTGGAGGCATGGTGGAGGTGGGGGGCACCGACGCGGCGGGTCCGAGAGCGGGCTCGACGACGGCGGTCGATTCCGGCGCCACGGGGGACGGGGCCCCCGCGGCCGGAGATGCAGCAGAGTCCACAGTAGACATCGGGGTGGACGTCGGCTTCGCGACCGTGCGTCGCGGCTACGACCGCGACCAGGTCGACGCGGCGGTCAGGGAGTTGCACGCGCAGCTGACAGCCGCACGTGCGCGCGCGGCGGCCGCAGAGGTTCGCAGCGGAGCGGCGGCCGGAGGTGACGCGGGCACGCCAGAGCGCGCGGGCCCAGGGCGGCGGATGGAGAAGCTGCTGCGCGCGGCCGAGGAGGAGGCCAAGGAGATACGTGCGCAGGCCACCCGGGAAGTGGCGGCCGTACTGGCCAGGGCCCGGGCCGACGCCGAACAGGAGCAGGACGAACACCGTGCGAGGTGGGCGCAGCGGGAGGCCGCGATAGCCGACGCCGAGCGCGCGATGGCGGCCGCTGCGGCCGAGGCGCAACAGCAGGTCCGGGCGCTGTTGGAGGTCGCCGAGCGGGACGCACAGCACATCCGGAGGGAGGCCCACGACTGGGCCGAGCAGACGCGGCTGTACGCCGAGCACACCGCAGCTCAACGGACGGAGCAGGCTCGGGCCGCGGTGGAGCGTCTGGTGGGGGTGCAGGCCGAGGTCCGGGCCGACCTGGAGCGGCTCATGCGCACACTGAGTGGGGTCCGCGACGCGTTGGCCTACGAGCTGCGCGCAGGCGCCCCTGCCGGCGAGGAGGTCACGGCGCCCGTGAGTGGCCGAGGCGGGAACATGCCGCGGTTCCGTCCTGCGGGACTGGCCCGCCCCGGTCCCGGGTGGACGCCCTCGCCGGGCCAGCGCGCGGAGAGCCCAAGCCCGGACCAGGGTGGCGGGGGACCAGACCCGCAGTCCCCTTGACGCCGAGACGCCTGGGACGTCGTGCTGATGTCCCAGGCGTCTCCGTAAGGGCGTCGGTCAGAGGATGTACAACATCTCCTGGTAGGACGGCAGCGGCCAGAGGTCGTCGGCCACCATCCCCTCGAGCTGGTCGGCCGCGCTGCGCACGGCGGCCATGGCGGGCAGCAGCGCGTCGCGGGCGTGCTCGGCCTCGGCGAGCGCGGTCTCACCAGCGTCGCCGCTCAGCGCCGTCTTCAGTTCCGCGAGGCCCGCTTTGAGCTCGGCGATCCGTTCCGACACCTCGATGAGCCCCGACGTGTCCGCGTCGACGCCCGCGCTCTTCAGCGCGCCGATGTTGACGGCCATCTCCGTCTGGTGCCGGATCGCGGCGGGCAGGATCTGGGTCGAGCCGATCTCGAGGGTCAGGTTGGCCTCGACCCCGACGGTCAGCGCGTAGTGCTCCAGCCCGATCTCGTAGCGGCTGTGCATCTCGCGGTGGTTGAAGACCCTGTACTTCTCGAACAACGCCATGGCGGGCTCGCTGATCAGCTCCGGGAGCGCGTCGAGCGTCGTGCGCAGGTTCGCCAGACCCCGGTCGGCCGCCTCGATCTGCCACTTGTCGGAGTAGCCGTTGCCGTTGAACACGACCGCACCGTGCTCGGTGATGATCGACGTGAGCAGGGTCTGCACCGCGGCGTCGAAGTCGGTGCCCGCCGCGACGGCTTCCTCGAGCTCCGTCGCGCAGTAGTCGAGGGAGTCGGCCATGATCGTGTTGAGCACGACCATCGGCGCGGCGACGGTCTGCATCGAGCCCGGCGCGCGGAACTCGAAGCGGTTGCCGGTGAACGCGAACGGGCTGGTCCGGTTGCGGTCGCCGGGGTCGGTGGGCAGCACCGGGAGCGTGTCCACCCCGATGTGCATCACCCCCTTGCCCTTCGACGACGTCGCGGCACCCTTGGCGATCTGCTCGAAGACGTCGGCGAGCTGGTCGCCGAGGAAGATCGAGATGATCGCGGGAGGGGCCTCGTTCGCCCCGAGCCTGTGGTCGTTCGTCGCGGACGCGACCGACGCCCGCAGCAACCCCGAATACAGGTGGACCGCCCGGATGACAGCCGCGCAGAACACGAGGAACTGCGCGTTCTCGTGGGGGGTGTCGCCGGGGACGAACAGGCTGCCCACGTCGTTGTTGCCGAGCGAGAAGTTGACGTGCTTGCCCGAGCCGTTGATCCCGTTGAACGGCTTCTCGTGGAAGAGGCATTCCATGCCGTGCTTCTTGGCGAGCGTCTTGAACGTCGTCATCAGCAGCTGCTGGTGATCGGACGCGACGTTGGCCCGCTCGAACATCGGCGCGATCTCGAACTGACCAGGCGCGACCTCGTTGTGCCTGGTCTTGGCGGGGATGCCGAGCTTGAACAGCTCCCGCTCCGCGTCCATCATGAACCCGAGCACACGCTCGGGGATCGCGCCGAAGTAGTGGTCGTCGAACTCCTGGCCCTTGGGGGGCTTCGCGCCGAACAGCGTGCGACCGGCGTTGAGCAGGTCGGGGCGAGCCAGGAAGAAGTGCCGGTCGACGAGGAAGTACTCCTGTTCAGGGCCGCAGAACGACACGATGTGGTCGAGGTTCTGGTGTCCGAACAGCTTCAGCACACGCTCGGCCTGTATCCCCATCGCCTGCTGCGAACGCAGCAGCGGGGTCTTGTGGTCCAGCGCCTCGCCGGTCATCGACACGAAGACGGTCGGGATGCACAGCGTGTTGCCGTTCGGGTTCGCCAGCACGTAAGCGGGGCTCGTCACGTCCCAGCCGGTGTAGCCACGAGCCTCGAACGTGTTGCGCAGGCCGCCGCTCGGGAAGCTCGACGCGTCGGGCTCGCCCTGGATGAGGGTCTTGCCCGCGAACTCGGCGAGCGCGGCGCCGCCGCCGACCGGTTCGAGGAAGCTGTCGTGCTTCTCCGCCGTCAAGCCCGTGAGCGGGTAGAAGACGTGCGCGTAATGGGTGGCGCCCTTCTCGAGGGCCCAGTCCTTCATCGCCGACGCCACGGCGTCGGCCACCACCGGTTCCAGCTTCGCACCGTGCTCGATCGTGGCGATCACGGACTTGTACACCGACTTCGGCAGCCGCTTCTGCATGACGGCCTTGCTGAAGACGTTCTCGCCGAACACCTCGCCGGGCATCTCGTCGACGTTGAAGCTGACAGCGGGCGGAACATAGGCTTCGACGTTCGTGATCGCCTGCAAACGGGCAGCGTTCCCACTCATCCGTGCTCACCTCTCGACAGGCTTCACCGCCCCGCAGCATTTTGCGGGGCCGACGTCGGACCCTACGAAGCCCTAGTAGCCGGGACGTTTCGATCGTGTGTCGTCGTCGGACCGCCTCGCGCCCGCGCTCGGGGGCGGGTGTGTGGGCTGGTCCGGAGCCCGGTTGAGGCGGTCAGCTCACCGCGAACTCGCCCGCGAGGATGCCGGTGAACTGCGGCGGCGGGCCGATCGGGGTCACGACCAGGTACTTGCCGGGGGTGAGGGTGGCGGTGCTGAACGCCTCCGGCTCCTCCTTCGTCGGCTGCGCGATCCCGACGACGTCGGCCACGGACGTGAAGTCGACCGAGCCGTCGCGGATGCCGTCGAGCGTGTACTTCGCGCCGTCCTTCACCTTGGCGACGACCAGGACGTAGCCCGCCTTCTCCGCGGGAGCGCCGCTGTCGGCGAACGAGAAGCTCAACGGGCCCTTCGGCAGGGTGGCGGGCACGCCTGCCAAGTCGGTTCCGTCGTTGGTCACGTCCATCGTGGCGAAGCCGCAGTTGTCGCGTCCCCACTTGTCCAGCGTCGTGGACGCGCCGACGATCGTCGGGTCGTTGGTGTTGATCGGAGTCCCGTTCTGCGCGCCGGTGACCGCAGTGCGCAGCGTCGCCACCTCGTCGGCGTAGTCGGCGGGGATGTTCGCGGCAAGGCCACCGATCGGCGCCACGGCCGTAGCGGCCCACCTCTTCACCTGGTCCGCCGACGGAGCCGGGGCGGACGGATCCCCACCCGGATAGGTGACGGTCGTGCCGTCGAACGCGAGCAGTGCCGTGCAGGCCGCCGGGGTGCTGCGGGCGGGCGGCGCAGGGGGTGCGGGGGGCGCCGCAGGCGGGGCGGAACAGGCAGCCAGCGCGGCGAGCCCCAGCGTCGCCCCGAGTCCGACCCACGAGTGGTGTGCCATGCCCAGCCCTTCGGTCGGTAGGCCTCGACGGGGGGGAGCCAGGTGCCCCCGCCGTGATGCCGTGCGCTCAGCGGCGGGCACTTCTGACCGCACCGATGATCACCGCAACGATAGGGCCGCGCTCACGCCAGTAGCCGGTCGGGGTCGCGCTGCACGGCGTCGAGAACGGACTCCGCCGCCCCCCGCACCACAGCCGCGTCGCCGTGGTCCGAGGCCAGCACACGAGCGGCCGCGGGTTGCAGCGAGCGGCGGCCCAGTTCGGACTCCAGTTCCGGAACGACATGACGTGCGAGCCGGGCGTAGGTGCCGCCGAGGACCACGACGGGCACGTCGAGCACGTTCAGCACCGAGGCGAGTCCCACCCCGAGGGCGGCCGTGGCCCGGCTCGTGGCGGCGACGGCCCACCCGTCGCCCCGGACGAGACCCGCTTCCAGCGCGTCGAGATCGGCCACGCCCGCGTCGGCCAGCAGCGCGGACGTGCCCGCGTAGCGCTCGACGCACCCGCTGCCGCCGCAGCCGCACTCCGGTCCGTCGCGGTCGATGACGACGTGCCCCAGCTCGCCCGCCAGCCCGTGGGCGCCCTGGTAGATGCGGCCGTCGAGCACGATGCCGCCGCCGATGCCGATCCCGGTCGAGACGTAGATCAGGTTCGGGGCGAGGTCGAGGTGGGCCAGCGCGCCCAGCGTCGCTTCGTTGCCCACGCTCACCGGCAGCCGGAGGCGCTCGGCGAGAACGGCACCGGGCCGGGTGCCGCGAAGACGGGGGAGGTTGGGCGCACGCAGGACGACCGGCTGGTCGTCGCCGCCTGCCGAGCCCAGCAGGGCAGGCAGGGCGAGCCCGGCGCCGAGCACGCGCGCGCCGACGTCGGCGCGCAACCGTCCGGCCAGGTCGGCAGCACCGCCGAACACCGCGGCGGGCGGCAGGTTGCGGTGGTCGCGGACGATCCGCCGGTGATCGCGCACGGCCCCGTCCAGCCCGACCGCGCACACCGTGAGCGTGTCGACGTCGATGGCCACCCCGAGCGCGACCGGCCCCTGCGGGCTGAACCGCACGGCCCGCGACGGCCGCCCCACGCCCCGCGGGGCGGCGGCGTCCTCGATCAGCACCCCGGCGTCGAGGAGCGGCTCGAGCAGGGTGGTGACCGTGGCCCTGGTCAGGCCGGTGCGCGCGGCGAGCTGCGCACGGGACGCGGCGCCCGCAGCCCGCAGAACGGCCAGCACCAACCCGAGGTTGTGCCGCCGCAACGTCGGCGGACCCGCAGGCTGAGGTCGGGTCACGACCGCCCGGGCCAGTTCGCCAGGTGCCGTCAGCGCGCGCCCGTCAGGTGCTCCAGCGCGAGCTGATGCAGCCGGACGAACCCGTAGCCCCGCTCACCGGCGGCGTCCGGGTCGAAGTCCTCGAAGGTCGAGCGGTCGGCGAGCAGGTCGGTGTAGGTCTCGCCCGGGTTGAGCGTGGGCGTCGAGAGATCGGCGACGCCCGCTGTCGCCAGCGCCTCGGCCACCTCCGGGTCGGCCCGGAACGCCGCGGCCCGCTCCTTGAGCAGCAGGTACATCTGCATGTTGGCCTCGGCCGACGCCCAGACCCCGCCGATGTCCTCGGTGCGCGAGGGCTTGTAGTCGAAGTGGCGGGGCCCCTCGTATCCCGCGGTCTCCAGGAGGTCGACCAGCGAGAATGCGTTGACCAGGTCGCCGTGGCCGAACACGAGGTCCTGGTCGAACTTGGGCCCGTGCTGGCCGTTGAGGTCGATGTGGAAGAGCTTGCCCGCCCAGAGGGCCTGGGCGACGCCGTGCACCATGTTCAGGTTGGACATCTGCTCGTGGCCGACCTCGGGGTTCACGCCGACCATCTCGGGGTGTGCCAGCTTCTCGATGAACGCCAGCGCGTGCCCGACCGTGGGCAGCAGGATGTCGCCGCGGGGCTCGTTGGGCTTCGGCTCGATGGCGAACCGCAGGTCGTAGTGGTGGTCGAGCACGTAGCCGCACAACAGGTCCATCGCCTCGCGGTAACGGTCCAGCGCGGCCCTGATGTCCTTCGCCGAGTCGTACTCGGCGCCCTCGCGCCCGCCCCAGAGCACGAACGTGGCGGCGCCGAGCTCCTGGGCCAGCTCGATGTTCTGCAGCACCTTCCGCAGCGCGAACCGGCGGACCGCGCGGTCGTTGCTGGTGAAGCCGCCGTCCTTGAAGACGGGGTGGGTGAACAGGTTCGTGGTGACCATGGGGACGGTCATGCCGGTCTCGGCGAGCGCTTCCCGCAAGCGCGCGATCTGCTTGTCCCGGCTGCCCGCGTCCGGAAGGAAGCCGAACAGGTCGTCGTCGTGGAAGGTGAGGCCCCACGCGCCGCGCTCGGCCAGCCGGTGAACAGCCTCGACGACGTCCAGCGGCGGCCGGGTGGGCTCGCCGAAGGGGTCACTGGCCCGCCAGCCGACGGTCCAGAGGCCAAACGAGAAGCGGTCGGCTTTGGTCGGAGTGGGCACGACATCTCCTATTAAGAAGGAAGCTGAACTAATTAGCACGCTACCCATGACGCTCGGCGGGGACAAGGGGTGTGCAGCGAGCGAGTGCGCCGTGCCGGCGACCTCGCCTGGTGATCGCCGAACTGGCGGATTCCGTGCGCACACGCACGAGATCCGCCAGTTCCGGCGATCACGGGGTCTTAAGCCGCGCGGCCCCGGGCTGTCGCGCGCTCCAGCGCCCACAGCAGTGCGACGAACGACTCGAAGCGGGCGTCGGGAAGGGCGCGCAGTTCCTGACGGGTGCGGGCGTCGGCGCCGTAGTGCTCGGCCTCGGCGATGATCTGCCAGCGCTGAGCCGGGAAGGAGAGATCGGCAAGCACGTGGCGCAGTCGCTGGTCAGTACCCGTCATGGCATCTCCCTCGTCGGCGATGCATAGGATACTAAGCGATCACGTCTGATATCCCAAGCGAGCGCGCCTGCGAGTCACCCGGCTCAGGGCGCCGTGGCCCGGCCCCCGGTGGGCGTCACGGCGAACCAGCCGCGGGCGGCGCCCTGGCCGTCAACGGAGCCGGGCTTCGTGTCGTCGGCGTGCCGGTAGATCGGCCAGCCACCGATCGTCACCTGCTTGGCGCCGTCGTCGCGGGTCACGGTGCCGACGACCTTGGGGTCGATGCCGTCGTACTCCGGGGCGCCGGACCCCATCAACACCGGCGGCCAGGCGGTTGCGCAGTCGCCGGTGCACGTGGACTTCGGCGGCTTGGCCGAGTCGGCGTCGGAGCGGTAGAGCGTCCAACCCGAAGCGTCGATGACGACCGTGCCCAGCTTGGCGGTGCTGTTCGCGGAAAGGACGGTGTGGTCCGGCAGCTGGACCGCGGTCACGGGAGCACCGCCGGACGGGGCCGCGTTGTAGGGGTTGGGGGCACTGCAGGCGCTGAGGGCCACGGCCAGCACAGCAGCGGGCAGGATTGCGGGCCAGATGGCACGCCGG
>DASWUV010000114.1:0-17678 GCA_036401495.1 Pseudonocardia sp.
CCTCCCGCCAGGCATTGCCTCGGTAGCGCCGCCGGTAGCCCAGCGTCTCGAACACCGTGCGCCGACCCAGCACGAGCGGTGGGAGGAACGGTGTCTCGACCTCGTGCGGGGGAAACGAGCCCGGGTTGGCCGTCAGGTCGAAACACAGCTCGGGATGCGACCGCCGGTACGCGACCTCCGACTCCAGCTTGTCGCCCGCCTCCGCGTGGACCCAGGGCGCGCTGACGATGTCCGCGTCACACTCCTGCGCGACGCGCAGGAGCACAGCGCCGTACTCGGGCGGGACCTGGCAGTCGTCGTCGAGCATCAGGACCCAGTCCGAGCGCGCGGCGTCGATGGCGGTGGCGCGGGCGGCGGGAGAGCCCTGGTTGGTGGCGTGGCGGATGCGGCGTAGCCGATCGTCGTCGACGCCTGCCAGCAGTTTCTCGGTGTCGTCCGCCGAACCGTCGTCGACCACGATCAGTTCCTCGAGGCCCTCCAGTGCGAGGAAGCCTGCCAGGTTGCGGCGCAGCGCGGCGGCCCGGTTGTACGTCGGGAGCAGGGCCGAGAAGGTTGCGGGCGCGTGCAGATCCGAGCGGTCCGACGCAGGCTTGCCGTCACTCGTGGTCGTCGTCATGTCCTGCTTTCGCGTCACGGTTGATGGGGGTCGCGAGGTCGGCCCGGGGCACTGCCGTCGGCGACCTGTGAAGTCGTCAACCCGCTGACCATCGTTACGCGACCCCGCCGAGGACGGCCGCTCCGGCTCCAACGGAGATCCGCTAGATTTGACCCCGTGACCGTGACCCAGTCCGTGCTCTTCCTCGTGGTGACGCCCGTCGTCCTCTACGTGCTGATCGCGCTGCTGGCCGCGGCGCCGCGGCTCGGCCACCGACCCCGCTACCGGGTCGGGCAGCCGTGGACGTTCGCCCCACTGTGGTGGACGGCCAACCCGAGGGGCGCGCAGTTGCCGCCCCTCGCGGAACACCTCGTGAGCGGCGGAAAGGGTGGGGCACGTGGGACCTGGTGAGCACGGCCACGACGGCGGGCATGGCGACGAACACGGTGGCGGCCCCGGCGGGCTCGCCACGGTCGATCAGGCCGACCTGCCCACCGGGTCCGTGGTGACGGTCTCCGGCCGGGTGTCGACGGCCGAGGTCTACCGCGACCCCTCGCCGTCCGACCATCCGTTCAGTCCCTCCCAGCTCACGCGCCTCGACGAGGCGCTGACGATGGCCAGCCGCGAGTCCGGATTGCGCTTCAGCGTCTACCTCGGCGACCTGGGCGAGGCTCCGAGCGAGCACGCCGCCGCGCTGCACGACCAGCTCGAAGGGTCCTCCGAGGCGGTGCTGGTCGCGGTCAGCCCCGGGCAGCGGGTGGTCGAGGTGCTCACCGGGCCCGAAGCCAGGGTGCGGCTGCCCGATCGCAGCGCGAAGCTCGCCGTCATGAGCATGGTGGCCTCGTTCAAGGAGGGTGACCTCCTCGGCGGCCTGCTCTCGGGCCTGCGGATGTTGGCTGACCAGACCGGCGGCAGGCGCCGCGTCCACTGAGCGTCCGCCCGGCGATAAGCCTCGTTCAGCCTAACGGGACGTGCCCCGTCACTCGGTAGCATCGCGTCCTTCGCCGAAGGGGGTCGCCGGTGACGCTGCGGGGTCCGATCGTCGATGTCCTCGGCGCGGCGGCTGTCTCCTTGCTCGCCATCGTGCTGCTCGACATCGCCGTAATGCGCGGGGCGTTGGCGGTGGAACCGACGTTCCTGGTCCTGACGGTGGCTGCCGCCGCGGCGGGTGCGGCCGCCGCGATCCTGGCCGGGATCACCGCGCGCCTCACCGGCGACCCGCGGCCCTCGTGGATCGCCGCCGCGCTGGTCCTCTACTGCGTCATCGTGTTGCCGTGGACCACGGTTGCCGCCGCCCAGCTCGACGTCGCGCACAGGGCGTCGCGGCTGGTCGCCTATCTCGGCGCGCTCGTGGTGCTCCTGCTCGCCATCCGGCCACCGCGCCTGCTGCGGGCCTGGGGCGGCTGGATGCTGTTGCTGGCGACCGGTCTGCTCGCCATCGTCGTGCTCGAGCTGCCTGCGGTGCCCGTGTTGGCGTGGCTGGCGGACGGGCCGATGCTGACGGTCGCCGTGCTCGGCGGGTGGGCCGCGGTGGCCGCGGTGTTCGTCGCCGACGGCTACCGTCGCCGCAGCCGCCCGCGCCTTCGGCTGGGCCTCGGCCTGGTCGTACTGGCCGTCGGCCAGCTCTACCGGGTGGCGGCCGACGCGTCCCTGCCGACGTCCGACATCACGTTCGCCGCGCTGCGGCTGCTCGGTCTGCTGATCGTGCTCGTCGCCCTCGCGCAGCTGACGCAGGTCGCGCTGCGTTCGGTCGAGACCGCTCAATGGCGGCAACAGGAGGAGCTGGCCGCCGCGGCGGTGCACATGGAGCGGGCGCAGGAGACGGCGGCCGAGCGCGACCACGAGCTCCGCAACGGCCTAGCGGGACTTGCGGGCATCACCCACCTGCTCTCGGTCGAGGGCGGTTCGCAGGATCATGAGCGGCTCAAGCAGGCCGTGCTCGCCGAGCTCGGCCGCCTGCACGCGATCCTCGACGGCGGCCTGCTCGCTCTCGGGCCGAGCGTCGACTATGCCGTGCAGCCGGTGATCGCCGGGCTCGTGGCGCTGCGGGCGGCCAAGACCGTCGAGCTCGACGTCGAACCGGGGCTGCGCGCGACCGGCGATCCTGCGGTGCTCGCCCAGATCGTGACGAACCTGCTGGTCAACTGCGATCGCCACGCACCGGGCGCGACGGTCGCCGTCACGGCGAGGCGGCGCGGCGACGGAGTGAGCGTCGAGGTGCGCGACACGGGTCCCGGACTTCTGCCGGAGAACGAACGGTCGGACAAGGGGCCGGGGTCCGGGCTCGGGCTGCCGATCAGCAGACGGTTGGCCGCGACGCAGGGCGGGCGCCTCGTGTTACGCACAGTAACTAACCCACGCGGTTGTTCGGCCACCTTGACCCTGCCCGGGACGTCCGCGGAGGCGTCGGAGGAACCGGTGACCGACAGCAACCCGCCCTCCGTCTTTCACCGGACCTGATTATTCTCCTCTAAGGTTCAGGTCGCATACTGTTGGTGTAGTGGCTTTGCGGAGCCACGAACTGACGGAAGGGCGGCAGACCCCGATGGGGGACACGATCTCGAGTTCCAACAGTGGACGAGCCCGGCGTGGACGGCCGAGCGACGCTGGCTCGTCCGTGCTCACACCGCCCGTCGGCATTCCTGCTCTCCCAGGTCAGCACGAGTCCGGCGGCAGTACCGCCACGCCCCCCGCCGCTCCTCCGGCGCAGCCGGAGGCGGTAGTGGAGCCCTGTGTCTGCGGGCACGCCAGGGACGCCCACACGCACTACCGGCGCGGCACCGACTGCGGCGCGTGCGGTGCACAGGCGTGCGGGGCCTTCCGGTCGGAGGGTGGCGGGCTCCGCAAGACCCTCCGGCGCTTCGGGTTCAGCTCTTAGTTCTCAGGTTCGACGGGCCGCGTACCGTCGCCAGCCAGTCCAGCGCCAGCGCCGCTCCGCCCACCATGACGACGGCGGTGCAGAAGCCACCGAGCGTATCCGTCGGGTAGTGCGCGTCGGACGCCACCATGGCCGCGCCGACGCCGCCGCCGACGCCTACGGCGGCCACCGCGAGAATCACCAGCGCCCCGACGCGGCCCGGCTGCAGCAGGCTGATCAGCAGCAGGCCCGCGACCAGACCGAGGGACGTGGCGCCGCCGGTGTGGCCGCTGGGGAACGCGTACCCGCCGTCGATCGTCCGGTCGAGCGCGGGCTTCAGCACCGTCGTGGTCAGCCCGGTGAGGCCGGGACCGACGAGGGCCAGGATCGCGAGCCGGTAGCGACGCAGCAGGAGGCACAGCATCGACAGCACGAGCGCCATCGCGACCACCCACGGCGGGGAGCCGAACATCATGGCGTGGTCCACCAGCCACTGGTGGGCGTCGCCGAGCGGATCGACCACGGAATCGACCTTGTTGTCGACGTGGCCCGCCGTGGACGTGCCCGCGTACCGCACCGCCAAGAACGCGAACACCGCCGCCGCCACGAGCACCGTCAGCATCAGCGGGCGCCGCAAGGGGCTGGGCACGAGGGGGGTTCGGGTCGCGGCAGTCATCTTCGCCCAGGCTACCGGCAAACGGCGCCCGACGATCCGGTGACCGAGAAGCGAACTGAGAGCTGTTCAGAAAGTCGCGGTGGGTCGCGGCCGAGTCGACACCAGCGGGGTTTCGCCGGGCGCAAACCCCGCTGACGTCGACTTCGGCTGTGGCGGTGTGCGGCTAGCTACGGTCGAACTCCCGTGCCGCCAGCGCTCGCACGATCCCCGCCCGACCCTCCGACACCAGCCTGCGCAGGGCGGGCGGGTGGCTGTCGTCGGCGAGCCAGGCGTCGGCGGCGTCGACGGTGGGCTTCTCGATGGCCCACGCCGGGAACAAGCCCGTCACCACCGACTGCGCCCGCTCGCTGGTACGCCGGGACCAGACGTCGGCGACCTCGGCGAAGTAGCGCTCAACGTACGGCCCGAGCAACGGGCGCTGCGCGGGGTGCGAGAAGCCGCCGATGATCGCTTCCTGGACGGCGTTGGGCAGGTCGTCGTCGTGGACGGCCCGCTGCCACGCCCGCTCTTTGGCCTCCGCGGTCGGGATCAGCGCGCGCGCCCGTTCGGCCTGGCGCCGCCCCGTGGACGTCGGGTCGCGCTTGGCCTCTTCGTCGACCTCGGCTTCGGTCGCCGCCCCGTTCGCGACGAGGGCCTGCAGAAGCCGCCAGCGCAGGTCGGTGTCCACGACCAGTCCTTCGGGCACGGTCACGTCCAGCAGCCAGCCGCGGAAGCTCGTGAGCACCGACGGCGGGAGCACGGACCCGGCGAGGGAGTTGACCACGGCCAGCTGCGCGTCCGAGCCTGCGGGCGCGGTGTCCAGCCGGAACCGCAGCGCGTCGACCAGCATCGGCCAGCCCCGCGCGGCGGACCACTCCGGGTCACCGTAGGACGCGACCGCCGTCTGGGCCTGCAGCAGCAGCCGCTGCACCACCCCGACCTCGGACTCGGCGCCGAGGCCGCCCACGACGAGCGCGGTGAAGTCGCGGGCCTTCAGCTCGGCCTCGCGCGTCATCTCCCACGCCGCCGACCAACACAGCGTGCGGGGGAGTGGCTCGGCGATGTCGCCGATGCGGTCCACGAGGGTCGTCAGCGAACCGGGATCCAGCCGCAGCGCGCAGTAGGTGAGGTCGTCGTCGTTGACCAGTACGAGCTTGCCGCGCGAGACGCCGAGCAACGCCGGGACCGGCGTCCGTTCGCCCGTGACGTCGACCTCGACGCGCTGGGTGCGCACGAGCTTGCCCCCGGCGTCGTCGCTGCCGTCGTCGTAGATGCCGACGGCGATGCGATGCGTGCGCAGCTCACCCGCGCCCGGTCGGGCCCCGCCCTGGACGATCTCGAACCGGGTGAACGCGCCCGCGTCGTCGACGTCGAACGACGGCCGGAGCAGGTTGAGGCCGGTGGTGCGCAGCCATTGCTCGCCCCATCCCGAGAGGTCGCGGCCCGAGGACTTCTCCAACGCGCCGATCAGGTCGCTGAACGTGGCGTTGCCCCACGCGTGCGCCGCGAAGTAGCTGCGCAGCCCGGCCAGGAACGGCTCCAGCCCGACGTAGGCGACCAGCTGCTTGAGCACCGAAGCGCCCTTGGCGTAGGTGATGCCGTCGAAGTTGACCTCGACGGCCTCCAGGTCGGGGATGTCCGCGGCCACGGGGTGCGTCGAGGGCAGCTGGTCCTGGCGGTAGGCCCAGCTCTTCTCGACGTTCGCGAAGGTCGTCCAGGCCTCGGTGTACTGCGTGGCGCCCGCCTGGCAGAGCACGGAGGCGAACGTCGCAAACGACTCGTTGAGCCACAGGTCATCCCACCACCGCATGGTGACGAGATCGCCGAACCACATGTGCGCCATCTCGTGCAGCACGGTCTCGGCGCGCCGCTCGTAGACCGGCCGGGTGACCCGGGACCGGAAGACGTAGTCCTCCAGGAAGGTGACGGCGCCCGCGTTCTCCATCGCGCCCGCGTTGAACTCCGGCACGAAGAGCTGGTCGTACTTGCCGAACGGATAGCGCACGCCGAAGCTCTGGTGGTAGAAGCCGAAGCCCTGCTTGGTCTCGGTGAACAGGCGCTCGGCGTCCATGTGCTCGGCGAGCGACGCCCGGCAGTAGATGCCCAGCGGGATCTCGCCGCCCTCATCGGCGTACGTGTCGTGCCAGGACGCGTAGGGCCCGGCGATCAGCGCAACCAGGTAGGTGGAGAGGATCTCGGTGGTGGCGAACCGGTGCACGGCCGCGCCGCCGGGGCCCTGCGTCGTCTCCGCGATCGCCGCGTTGGACACGACCGACCATTGGGCGGGCGCGGTGACGGTGACCGCGTAGCGCGCCTTGAGGTCCGGCTGGTCGAAGCAGGCGAACATGCGCTTGGCGTCGGCCGTCTCGAACTGGGAGTACAGGTAGACGCCGCCGTCGACAGGGTCGACGAACCGGTGCAGACCCTCGCCGGTGTTCGTGTAGCGCGCGACGCCCACGACCCGCAGCTCGTTGTCCGCCGCGAGCTCGGGCAGCGCGATCCCGTCCTCCTCGCGGTACCCGCTGACGTCCAGCGGCGTGCCGTTCAGCGTGGCGGAGACGACCTCCGCGCCCATGAAGTCGATCCAGCTCGCGGCCCCCGGTTCGCGACAGGTGAAGCGGATGGTGGCGTCGCTGGCGAACGTCGCTTCGCCGGGTCCGCCGGAGCCGTCCGTCACGTCGAGGGCGATCTGGTACTCGGCTATCTGGAGCAACGCGGCCCGCGCCTGCGCGTCGGCACGGGTGAGGTTGGGCGGGGCCATGTGCGGGACGTCCCTTTCATCGGTGAGGTGCTGATCCAACCACGGAGGGCTGAGGTGCCGCCGGTGGAATGCGTACTGCGAGGCGGGGGTTGCAGGAGTCATGGCTGACTCTTCGACGACGGCTCTCGACGCGACCACCGCGCGGGTCGACTTCTGGTTCGACCCCCTGTGTCCGTGGGCGTGGATCACGTCCCGCTGGATGCTCGAGGTGCGCGAGGTGCGCGACGTGAACATCAACTGGAACGTGATGAGCCTCGCGGTCCTGAACGAGGGCCGCGACCTGAACCCCGACTACCGCGCCATGATGGAGCGCGCGTGGGGGCCGGTGCGCGTGGCGATCGCCGCCGAGAAGCAGTTGGGCAACCAGATCCTGGAGCCCCTCTACACGGCCATGGGCACGCGCATCCACAACCAGGGCAACAAGGACTTCGACGTGGTCATCAAGGAGTCGTTGGTCGAGCTGGGGCTCCCGGCGTCGCTTGCCGACGCCGCACGCTCCGAGGAGTTCGACGAGGAGCTGCGCGCGAGCCACCACCGCGGCATGGACCCGGTCGGCATGGACGTCGGCACGCCGACCATCCACGTCGACGGGGTGGCGTTCTTCGGCCCGGTGCTCTCGCGCATCCCCCGCGGCGAGGTAGCGGGCGCCGTGTTCGACGGCGCTCGCCTGCTCGCGAACTACCCGCACTTCTTCGAGCTCAAGCGCACCCGCGAGGAGCAGCCCGAGTTCGACTGAGGCCGCCTGAGCTCGCGCGATCCCTGACCTGGCGCGATCCCTAACCTCGCGCGATCACCGTGTCGCGCAGGACGCCGGTCTCGAGCTCCATCTCGCGCAGCCGGTTCTTCACGAGGTCGCCGATGCTCACCATCCCCGCCACCTGACCGTTGTCCACGACGGGCAGGTGGCGGTGGCGCCCTGCCGTCATGGCGGCCATCGCCCTGGCCACGCTGTCCTCGGACGTGCAGGTGCGCACCTGCCGCGTCATCACCTCGGTCACCTCGAGCGCGAGGGTCGCCGCGCCGTGGCGGCCCAGCGCCGACACGATGTCGCGCTCGGAGACGATGCCCGCGATGGTGTCGTGCGCGTCCAGCACCAGCAGCGCGCCGACCCGCGCCCTGGTCAGCTCGGTGACCACGTCAGCGACGGTCTTCCATAGCCGGATGGAATACACCGTGTGGCCTTTGACCTCCAGGATGTCCGCGATCTTCATCGATGCTCCTCGTTCCTGGTGACAGCCCCTTGTATCAGCGGTCAGCGCTGCTGACGATGGTGCTCGCCACGCCGGTCCTGCGCCAGGGACCACGAGATGTTCAGCATGCTTTCCACTCAGGCCGGCTACCCTGTGGGGTCGGAGTCGATCGGAGTTTGAGGGAGAAGGATGTCCGCGCCCGAGGGTGACCCGCTCCGCATCGGCGGCCGCTACCGCATCGAGGAGCAGATCGGTGTGGGCGCCATGGGGGCCGTCTGGCGCGGGACCGACGAGCTGCTCAACCGACCGGTCGCGATCAAAGAGCTGCTGCCGCTCGCGCCGGGCACGAGTGCGGCGGACGTCGAGGAGTCGCGCCAGCGGATCCTGCGGGAGGGCCGCATCAGCGCGCGGCTGCGGCACGCGCACGTCATCAGCATGTTCGACGTGGTCATCCACGACGATCGGCCGTGGCTGGTGATGGAGTACCTCCCGTCCGACTCGCTCGCCACGGTCCTGCGTCGCAAGGGCCCGCTGCTGCCGGTGCAGGTTGCCGCCATCGGGCGGGACGTGGCCGACGGACTGGCTGCGGCGCACCTAGCGGGTGTCGTGCACCGTGACGTCAAGCCGGGCAACGTCCTCATCGGCGGCGACGGGCTGGTCAAGCTCACCGATTTCGGGGTGTCCCGTGCCGTCGACGACGTGCAGCTCACCCGCACCGGGCTGATTGCGGGCACACCCGCGTTCCTCGCACCGGAGATCGCGCAGGGTCGCACGCCGACCGCGGCGTCGGACGTCTTCGCGCTGGGCGCCACCTTGTACGCGGCCGTGGAGGGTGTGCCGCCGTTCGGGCTCGACGAGAACGCCTACGCGCTGCTGCACAAGGTCGCCACCGGCACACCGGAGCCACCACAGCACGCGGGCCCGCTCACCGCGGTGCTGATGCGGCTGCTCGCGGTCGACCCGGACGAGCGCCCCTCGGCCGCGCAGGCCCGCGACCTGCTCGGCGCGGTGGCGGCCGGTCAGGACCCGCTCCCGTCGCCGTCCGCGCAGCCGGACAGGCCCGGCGCAACGAGTCTGTTCTCGCCCGCCGCCGCCTCGGGTCCTGCGACGCGCCCCGACCTGGTTGCCGCAGTGCAGGCCCCGGCGCGGGGTGGGCAGGGGCGATCGCGGACGCGGCTGTTGATCGCGGGAGTGCTGGCGGTGTTGGTGCTGGGCGGTGGGTCGGCGGCCTACGCGCTGGCCCGCGCAGGCTCCGGGACGGCCCAGGCTGCGCCGCCTGCCACCGCGGCGGCGGCGGACCCGACCACACCGCCTGCGTCCGCCGCGCCACCACCGACGGCGGCGACGAGTGCGGCACCGAGCCCCCAGCCCAGCGCCTCCGTCAACCCGCCGCCCAGCGCCACGCCCAGCCCGGCGGCCGGGGGCACGGACCCGGTGGCGTTCGTCCAGCGTTACTACGCGCTGTTGCCGGACCACCCGGACGCCGCCTTCGCGATGCTTTCGCCTACCGCTCAGAGCGAGTCCGGCGGACACGCCGGGTTCGCGAACTTCTACGCGGACATGGCCACGGTCACGCTGCAGGATCCGCGCCAGACCAGTGACAACACGGTCAGTGCGCGTGTCCGGTTCGTCCGCAAGAGCGGCGTCACCACCAGCGAGGCCTACAACTTCACGATGGGCACCGCGACCGACGGCACCACGGTGATGCAGTCCTTCAGCCGCTGAGGGGTCAGCTTAAGCGGTCTGCTCGACCGGGTCGGAGAGGTGGCCGCTCACCCAGTCCACGACCTCGCGCACGAACATCGCCCGGTTGTCCACGCCGTGCACTTCGTGCCCCTCGTCGTCGAAGAGCAGGAAGCCGGGTGAGGCGCCGCGCTCGCGCAGCGCCGCGACGATCTGCTCCGCCTCGACGAGCGGCACGTTCGTGTCGTGCGCGCCGTGCACCACGAGCAGCGGGGCGGTGATCCGGTCGGCCTGATGAATGGGCGACAGGGCGCGCAACAGGTCCGCGTCGGCGGCCGGGTCGCCGTACTTCGTCGTGGCGGCGGCGGCGATCCACGGCTCGGTGGCGGCGTAGAACGTGGCGAAGTCGGAGATGCCGCACACGTCGACGCCGACCGCGAACAGCTCGGGGAAACGGGCGAGGGCGGCCAGGGTGAGGTAGCCGCCGTAGGAGCGGCCCGCGACGCCCACGCGTGCGGGATCGGCCAGCCCCGAGCCGACGAGGAACGTCACGACCGCGCGCACGTCCGTGATCGCGACGAACCGGCGGCCGAGGTCGTCCGCGGCGGCGAAGCTGCGTCCGTAGCCGCCCGAGCCGCGCACGTTGGGCGCGAACACCGCGACCCCCTGCTCCAGCAGCGCCTGGAACAGCGGCTGGTAGACCGGCCGCTCCTGCGCCTCGGGGCCGCCGTGCAGCCACATGAGCGTCGGCAGCGGGCCGAGCGCGCCGCGCGGGCGGAAGAGCCACCCGGCCAGGGGGAGCCCGTCCTCGGCGGCGAACGCGTGCAGGGTCGGAGCCACGAGCCCGTTGTCCTGCTCGGCTTCCCCGGTGTCGCCGTTTCCCACACCGACCGGCAGCATCGTGGTGGGCTGGGCGGGGTGGTCGAGCGCGAGGTGACAGATCCGCGGCGGAACCGTCGGGCCTTCGCTGCCGATCAACAGGCCGTCCCCGGAGCGGGTGAACGCCAGGCCGGTGACGACCTCGCCCGGCGCGGCCGCCACCGGCTCGACGTGGCCGGAGCGCAGGTCGAGCAACTCGGTCTCGCTGCGCCCGTCGACGTTCCAGACCAGCGCGGCGCGGGCTCCCGCGGGATCGAGCGCGACCATGTCGAGGTCACGGTCGGGGTGCTCGGCGATGGGGAACACCGTCGAGACGCCCGAGGTGCCGCGCAGCGTGACGGCCAGCAGTGCGGCCCGCTCGCGGCCCGCGTCGGTGTGGACGTAGAGCTGGCGGCCGGTGACGCCGAACCGCGCGTCGGCGATCAGCGCTTCGCCGCCGGGGATCAGCTCGGTCCGCCTGCCGGTGCGCAGGTCCACCAGTTCCAGGTGCCGCGCGCCGCGGGAGCCGAGCCGGACGACCGCGCGTCGCCCGTCGCCCGAGACCGCGCACACGCGGGCGGCAGGCCCGGCCGCGAGGACCGTCGACGTGCCGTCCCGCACGTCGACGAGGCACGCCTGCCCGTCGCCGCTGCCCTCGGGGAACACCGTGAGGCCCACCTGGCGTCCGGTCGGCGACCACGCTCCCAGCGTTGCGGCGGCCGCGCCGGGAGCAAGGTCACGGACGTCGCCGGTGACCGGGTCGACGAGGTGGACCGCGGTGCGCTCGCCGCCGTTCGGGGCCACCTGAAGCGCGATCCAGGCCCCGTCGGGGGACCAGGCGAGCGCCGTGACGTCGGCCAGGTCGTTGAGCGGCCGGTCCGGCTCGACCAGCTCGGCGGCCTTGAGCTCGGCCAGCCACGCGCGGGGGCGGCCGTCGGCGTCGGCGATCCAGGCCAGCCGCGTCCCGTCCGGCGAGGGTGCGGGCGCAGCGTGCGAGACCGGCCCGCGGCGGGCGGCGAGCCGTTCGGTGAAAGCTGACAATCCCTAGATCCCCCTCTCCTGCAACCACATCTCCAGCAGAGCTACCTGCCACAACGCGTTCGAACCCAGGTTCGTCCGCTGCGTGTTGGGGTCGGCGAGCATCGCGTCGAGCCAGTCGCGGCGCACGAGCCCGCGGGCCTTGGCCACCGGGTCGTTCACGGCGTCGCGCACACGTTCGAGGAAAGGCCCTTCCAGGTGCCGGATCGCGGGCACGGGGAAGTAGCCCTTGGGCCGGTCGATCACGGCGTCGGGCACGACGCCCCTGGCCGCCTCCTTGAGCACGCCCTTTCCGCCGTGCGCGAGCTTGAGCTCCGGCGGGCACGCCGCGGCCAGCTCGACCAGCTCGTGGTCGAGGAACGGCACGCGCGCTTCGAGGCCCCACGCCATGGTCATGTTGTCGACGCGTTTGACGGGGTCGTCCACCAGCATGATCGTCGAGTCGAGGCGCAGTGCGGCGTCGAGCGTTTCCGCAGCGCCCGGCATGCCGAAGTGCTCGGCGATGAACGCCCGGCTCGGGTCGTCGGGCAGCAGCCACTCGGGCTCCAGGATGGCGGCCAGGTCGTCGTGCGGCCGATCGGTGAACACCCGCGCGTAGGCGGCGACGGCCTGCTCGCGCGGCACGGACGCCAGCGGCGGATACCAGTTGTAGCCCGCGAACACCTCGTCGGCGCCCTGGCCGGACTGCACGACCGTCACCGACTTCGCGACCTCCTCCGACAGGAGGTAGAACGCGACGCAGTCGTGGCTCACCATCGGCTCGGCCATCGCCGTGATCGTGTTGTCGACCGCGGGCAACATGCGGTCCGGGTCGACGAGGATCTGCTGGTGGTCGGTGCCGAAGTGCTCGGCGATGAGGTCGGAGTACTCGAACTCGTCACCGCTCTCGCCCGCGGCGGCGTGGAAGCCCACGCTGAAGGTCTTCAGCCCGGTCTGTCCCTCGGCGGCGAGGAGGGCGACGACCAGCGACGAGTCGAGCCCACCCGACAGCAGCACGCCGACAGGCACGTCCGCGACCATACGGCGGCGCACCGCAACCCGCAGCGCCTCCAGCGTCGCATCGCGCCAATCGGTGGCGGTCATGCTCCGGTCCCGGTCCCGGCGGACGTGCTCGGGACGCCAGTAGACGTGCTCGGTGCCGCTCCCGTCGGGTCGGATCGTGCGGACCGTCGCCGGAGGAAGCTTGCGGATGCCCGCCACGATCGTGCGCGGCGCGGGGACGACCGAGTGGAACGTCATGTAGTGGTGCAGCGCGACCCGGTCGATCGAGGTGTCGACGTCGCCGCCGGCCAGCAGGGCGGGCAGGGCGCTGGCGAACCGGATGCGGCCGGGCGTCTCGGTGAGGTAGAGCGGCTTGATCCCGAGGCGGTCGCGGGCGAGGGTGAGGACGCCGGTGTCGCGTTCGGCGATGGCGAAGGCGAACATGCCGAGGAACCGCTCGACACAGGCCGCGCCCCAGCGGTGGAACGCCTTGAGGATCACCTCGGTGTCGGAGCTGGAGAAGAACCGGTACCCGACGCCCTCCAGCTCGGCCCGCAGCTCGCGGTAGTTGTAGATGCAGCCGTTGAAGACCGCGGACAGGCCCAGCTCGGAGTCGACCATGGGCTGGCCGCCGCGCTCCGAAAGATCGATGATCTTGAGGCGCCGATGGCCGAGCGCGATCGAGCCCAGAGCGTGCACGCCCGAGCCGTCTGGTCCGCGGCGGTGCATGGCGTCGGTGATCCGGGCGACGGCTGCGACGTCGGGTGCCCCGCCGTCCAGCCTGATCTCGCCGGCGATCCCACACATGGGTGCCTCCTGTGGTCGTCGGTACTCGCAGTGGACAGTGCACGGGCCGCGCGCGCAAGACCTTGGCGTTCGACTCGTGCGCGGAAATGGTCGCTCCCATCACTATTTCCGCGCACGAGCGCCGCAGGCGCATGGTGAGGTAGGCGAATGGGTCCTGAGTTGGGTGTCGTGTTCCGCCCGCAGATGCCGCCGGAGCGTCTGCACGACGTGGTGTCGGCCGCCGAGGCCGCTGGTGTCGCGCAGCTGTGGCTGTGGGAGGACTCGTTCTTCGAGGGCGGCATCGCGACGGCGGCCGCCGCGCTGGCCTGGACGTCGCGGCTGCGGGTGGGCGTCGGGCTGCTGCCCGTGCCGCTGCGCAACCCCGCCCTCGCGGCGATGGAGATCGCCACGGTGGCACGCATGTTCCCTGGTCGTTTCCTGCCCGGCCTCGGCCACGGCGTGCTGGAATGGATGGCCCAGGCGGGCGCCGCGGTGGCGTCGCCGATGACCTTGCTGCGCGAGTACACCGCGGCGGTCACGGCGTTGCTGGCGGGCGAGCGGGTCACGGCGGCGGGCCGCTACGTCACGCTGGACGCCGTGGCGCTGGACTGGGCGCCGCCCACCCCGCCCCCGGTGCTCGTCGGGGCGCGGGGGCCCAAGACCGTCCGACTGGCCGGAGAGCTCGCCGACGGCCTGCTGCTCGACTCGGGCGCCACGCTCGACGCGGTGCAGGCCGCCCGCGCGCTGGTGGACGAGGTGCGGGGCGAGCGTCCGTTCCAGGTGGTGCTGAACGTGCTGATCGACGACGTGGCCACGGTCGACGACCGGATCCGCGCGGCCGCAGCGGCGGGCGCCGACGTGGTCGTGTTGGAGCCGCCGGGAGACGCCCCCGACCCGTCGGCGCTGATCGAGGCACTGGCCCGCCGCCGCTGAAGCTCGCAAACGCCGGTGGCGCGCTCAGCGTCCCAGGTGGATCTCCACGGCCCGGGTGACGCGCGTGCGGTCGCCGGTGGCCAGCAGGTCCAGCAGCGCCCCACGCAGCACCGCAAGGACGAACGTGCGCTCGGCCGCCGCCTCGTCGCCGTCGCTCTTCGCCTGGAACCCCCCGAGCAGCGACAGCCAGTCGTTCACGGTCTGCTCGGCGAAGCCCGCCCACGCGCCGTCCGGCTCGATGAGGGAACGGGCGTAGGCCTCCGTCCACAACGCGAGGACGTTGCGGTGTTCGGGCGAAGCCAGCCATCTCCACAGCCGCGAGGCGGCCTCGGCCAGGGTCCCGCCGTCGCGGCGCACCCCGTCCAGCAGGGTCAGCTCGTCCTGGCGCGACCGGGCCAAGAGCGCCCGCACCAGCCCGTCCTTCGACCCGAAGAGGAACAACAGCACACGCGGACTGGATCCGACGGCCTCGGCCAGCGGCCGCAGCGACATCCCCACCAGGCCGTGCGCCTGGGCGTGGCGGTACGCGTGCTCCAGCAGCTCGGCTTTCCGCGCGGACTCGGTCACCCCTGCTAGCCTACTGAAACACTCGTTTCAGTAGGAGGGTCGGGTATGGCTGACGCAACGATCCGAGCGCTCGGGGCTCCCGGCGACCTCGGCTGGGTCGTCAAGGCGCACGGCGAGCAGTACGCCGCCGAGTTCGGCTGGGACGTGTCGTTCGAGGCGCTCGTCGCCCGGATCGTCGCCGACTACGCCGCGGCCCACGACGCACAGCGCGAGGGGGCCTGGATCGCCGAGCGCGGGGGCCGCCGGGTCGGCTGCGTGTTCTGCGTCCGCAGGGACGAGCAGACGGCGCAACTGCGGATCCTGCTCGTCACGCCGGACGGCCGCGGGCAGGGACTGGGCCGCAGGCTGGTCGACCAGAGCGTCGACTTCGCCCGCCGCGCCGGATACCGGCGGATGGTGCTCTGGACGAACGATCCGCTCGTCGCGGCCCGCCGGATCTACCAAGCGGTGGGGTTCCGGTTGGAGGACGAAGAGCGCCACCACAGCTTCGGCGTCGACCTGGTCGGCCAGAACTACGCACTGGCGCTGGACCTCTAGGCTGCACCTCATGTCGCGTCGCGCCGACCTCGTCGTCGTGTCTCGCGGATGACCGCCGCCGAACCCGCCGCCACGCGGTGGCTGGCCAGCACGCGGTGGGCGCGGAGCAGGGCCGCGCCGCTGCGCGCGTTCGTCCGGACGGAGACCTCCAGCGCCACGATCCTGGTCGCTGCCGTCGTGGTCGCCCTGGTGTGGGCGAACCTCGCCCCCGCGTCCTACGCGGGGCTGTGGGACACGCGCCTCGCGTTGCGCGTCGGCAGCCACGAGTTCGGGCAGGACCTGCGTTCGTGGGTCAACAACGGCCTGATGACGCTGTTCTTCCTGGTGGTGGGACTCGAGGCGCGTCGCGAGTTCGACCTCGGCGACCTGCGCGAGCGGCGGCGGTTCGTCCTGCCGTTCGCGGCAGGCCTCGTCGGCATGGTGATCCCGGTCGGGATCTACCTGCTGATCAACGCGGGCGAGCCGACCGCACACGGCTGGGGCGTGGCGATGTCGACCGACACGGCCCTCGCCCTCGGGCTGCTGGCGATGCTGGGCCGCAACGTGCCGGACAAGGTGCGCCTGTTCGTGCTGACCATCTTCGTCGTCGACGATCTGGCCGCGCTGCTCGTCATCGCCATCGCCTACAGCGAGCACATCCTGGTGCCGCCGCTGCTCATCGCCGTCGTGCTGTTCGGGCTTCTCGTCCTGGCGACGGTCCGGCGGATGGCAAACCGTGCCGTCTACTTCGTCTTCGGCGTCGCCGTCTGGCTGGCGTTGGAGGCGAGCGGCGTCGACCCCGTCGTCGCCGGGCTGGCCATCGGGCTTGCGGCGCCCGCCTATACCCCGAACCGCGACGAGCTGGAGCAGGCCACCGGGCAGGTCCGGTCCTTCCGCGAGCAGCCGACGCCCGAGCTGGTGCGGGCCGCGACCGCGAGCCTCACCTCGACGCTGTCGCCCAACGCCCGCCTGCAGAGCTTCTACCACCCGTGGACGAGCTTCCTGATCGTCCCGCTCTTCGCACTGGCCAACGCCGGGGTCGTGCTCAACGCCGCCACCCTCGTCCACGCCTACACCACGCCGGTCACCCTCGGCGTCCTGCTCGGCTACGTCGTGGGCAAGCCGGTGGCCGTGGTGTTCACGTCGTGGGCCGTCACCCGGCTCAGCCGGGGTCGGATCCGGCCGCCGGTCGGCTGGGCGGCGGTGCTGGGCAGCGGGACGATCGCAGGGATCGGCTTCACCGTCACACTGCTCATCGCCGACCGCGCCTTCACCGGTCCGGAGCTCGACGAGGCCAAGGTCGGCGCGTTCTCGGCGGTCATCGTGGCGGCCGTGCTGACCTGGCTGGTGTACCGGGCCATGGCGCTGCTGCCGCCCGCGGCACGGGCGCGCGCGGTCTACGGGGACACCGCCCTCATCCAGGACCTCATCCCCGAGGTCGACCCCGCACACGACCACATCCGGGGACCTCTGGCCGCGCCGATCACCGTGATCGAGTTCGGCGACTTCGAGTGCCCCTACTGCGGGCAGGCCGAGCCGGTCGTGCGCGAGCTGCTGACCGACGTCAACGTCCGCTACGTCTGGCGGCATCTCCCGCTCACCGACGTGCACCCCAACGCCCAGCTCGCGGCGGAGGCCGCCGAGGCGGCCGCGGCGCAGGACGCGTTCTGGCCGATGCACGATCTCCTGCTGGCCCACCAGGGCGACCTGCGCCGCCCCGACCTGGAGCGCTACGCCCGTGACCTGGAGCTGGACGTCAACCGGTTCCTGGACGAGCTGCACGGCCACGTCTACGAGATGAGGATCGCCCAGGACGTCGAGTCGGCCGATGTCAGCGGCGTGTCGGGCACCCCGACGTTCTTCATCAACGGCCAGCGCCACCACGGGGCGTACGACGTCGACACCCTCAGCGCGGCGATCCGCACCGCACGGGGTCAGGCGCGGGCCAGCGAGCCGGGCCGGTAGGTCCGACACGCCCGCCGGATGCCATCCGCCGCGCGCGGAAGGTGCCCGGCTCGTCGGTGCGGTGCGGTGCGGCCCGTCGGTGCGGGGGGCCGGGTGCGGGGGTCGGCGTCCGGCCGGGTTCGCGTTCAGGTCGGCGGCCCGTCCGTGATCGCCGTTTGCGGCGGTTTTCGTGCGCCAGCGCACGGAATCCGCCTGGTCCGGCGATCATGCCGGCGCGGGGGTCGCCGCGGAGGGTCGTGATCGCCGTGAGTCGCACGCTTGGGTGGCGGCCTGGACCCTGTTGTGCGCCTCGC
>DASWUV010000115.1:0-9627 GCA_036401495.1 Pseudonocardia sp.
GTGGCCGCAGTCGGGTGGCCGCAGCCCCACTCCAACCCTGATTATGGCGCAACCGTTGCCACCAAAACAGGGTCTGGCGGCGAACACCGTCTGTCATGTGATGACCCTCCACTCAGCCGCGGCGAGACCCCGAATCTCCCAGCAGTCCCGTGTCGACCTTGTCCCACAGGCGACGGCCCTCGCCGTCGGTCGCCATCCACCGCCGCGCGTCGAAGGCGCGTTGTCGCTCAGGCGCCGGTTCCGCGCGACGGCGCAGGCGGGGCCTGCTCGTCGCGACGCTGCGCTACCCGCGCAAGGTCCTCTGCGCAGGCGCCAACTACTACTACGCGCACCTGCGGGAGATGGGCGTGCCGCGCCCCGAGGGCCCGGTCGAGCCTGTGGGTGCCCGAAACCCTGTCCACGTCATGCGACTGCTGATATTCGTGGAGGAGGCCGACGATGCGATCGTGTCGGTGGATCTTGCGGATGTCGGTCGACGCGGGGTGGGGGAGTGGCGTGCGGGAGCGGCCTGCGCGAGACTGCGGTGGGACGGTGATTGTTGTAGTGGCATTCGAACTCCGTAGCAGGGCTGCGGCGTGTCGTTGGTTGATGATCAGAATTCGGTCGAGGAGTTCGCGGCGGATGGTGCCGACGAAGCGTTCGGCGATCGCGTTCGCCCGTGGCACCCGCGCCGGTGTCTTGATGATCGTGACATCGGTGGCTGCGAAGACGGCGTCGTAGGCGGCGGTGAACTTGCTGTCGCGGTCGCGGATGAGGACCGGAAGTGTCGGTGGGCGTCATCGAGGTCCATGAGCACGTTGCGGCCAACTGCGTGAGCCAGGCTCCGGTCGGATGAGCGGTGACGCCCAGGATGTGGACGCGGCAGGTGGCGTGCTCGATGACGAAGAACGCGTAGAGCCGCTGCAGCCCAGGTTGGTCCGGATCGCCGCGCTGATGGGTCGATGCCCGCGGCGTGCAGGATCTTCGACACGGTGGAGGCGCCGATTGGGTAGCCGAGTCCGGCGAGTTCGCCGTGGACGCGCCGATAGCCCTAGCTGGGATTCTCGGTGGCCAAACGTACGGTCAGGGCGCGGATACCGGCAGGGGTGTCGGAGCGGGCGCGGCCGAACATCTGCCGCTTCAACACTTTGATCTTATTGACGGCCGCGCACGTACCAGCCACTACCAGCGTAAACAGGACGCCCAAGAATGGCCATAACGGTCCCCGGCCGGAGTACTAGCGCCCCGTCGCTACAGAGACGACCCATCCGGGCGGACGCCGAGTCGTGTGCGCAGGCCGGTGTCGTCCCACAGCGTGCGGTGGGAGGAGATTCGCGAGGTGGTGGTGCCGAGGCTGGTCCGGTGCCGGAACGAGACGACGGAGACGGCCAGCACCTCGGCCCGGCGGTGGGTGGCGGCCACGCCCGGCAGCAGCCAGGGCAACGGCCGGTCGTGGGTGAATCCGACCATGGTCTCCACGACGACCTGCCGTTGGTCGGCGGTGCGGGTGACACGCCGGATCGTCAGATCCGCAGGCAGGTTGGGCAGCACGTCCTCGGCAAGGTAGCGCCGAATCTCGGCCGCCGATTCACCTCCGGTACCGGCGGGGACGTTGCGCAAGGTGCACGGGTCGGCCAGCAACGCGACAGCTGCCTCGATGTCGCGGTCGACGTACACCGCGGTGGTGAAGGCATCGAGGACGCCGCCCATCCTCCCCACGAGTTGCTGGATCTCCATGGTCATCCGTCATCATCACCCCCGCCCGCGCCGCACACCTCGGCACGGATGCTAAGCAGGCCGGGTCCGAGGACCTGTGTGATTTTGAGATGGGTGGGCGACAGGCATTCACGCCGCGGCGCGTGCGGCAAGAGGCCTGCTCCGCAAGCTCGGGTCCCGCAGGGACTGAATCGCTGTCAGCATCAGCGACTCGCCAGGCCAGGAGCAGCCCTATCTGCTGAACCCGAAGTCGGGATCGACGCACCGTTCCGGGTCGAGTTCGGGCTCGTAGCGGGTGTGTCCGCAACCGCCGGTGTCGGTCGTGCAGTAGGTCGTGGAGTGACCGCCACAGCGGCAGGGCTGCCAACCTCGCAGCACGAGGTGCGGACCCGGCAGCCTGCCGCATTCCGGGCATGCGGCCCGCTCGCGCGCTGCGCGCTGCCCGGCCGGGTCGAGGATGCCCCGCAGCTTCAGCTCAAGCGCTACCTCATCGCGGATCTCGTCGGCGGTCAGCCATCGCGCGACGATGTCGACGTCGGCGATGTCGATCCCGAGTTCGGCAGCGAGCGTCTGCACGGTCATATCCCTGAGTGTCGTCAGCCTTGATCGGGTGCGTCAACGCTGAGGCCGGATCTGACCCGTGGCTGTGCCGCTCTCCACGTGATTCACAACCGGACGCTCTCGGGGTATCAAGATCTGGTGTAGGCGGCCGGGATCAGGGGTACGCGACCGGTATGGCGACCAACGTTCCACGTCCGCCCACGACGACCGACGCCGGCATTCCTGTCGAGAGCGACGAGCACTCCCTGACCGTCGGGCCGGGCGGCCCGATTCTGCTGCAGGACAGTTACCTGATCGAGCAGATGGCGCAGTTCAACCGCGAGCGCGTCCCGGAGCGCCAGCCGCACGCCAAGGGCAGCGGGGCGTTCGGCCGCTTCGAGGTCACCGGCGACGTCACGGCGTATACGAAGGCGGCGCTGTTCCAGCCCGGTGTGACGACGGACGTGGCGGCGCGGTTCTCGACGGTAGCGGGGGAGCGGGGCAGCCCCGACACGTGGCGGGACCCGCGCGGGTTCTCGCTGAAGTTCTACACGTCCCAGGGCAACTACGACATGGTCGGCAACAACACGCCCGTCTTCTTCGTGAAGGACCCGATGAAGTTCCAGCACTTCATCCGATCGCAGAAGCGCCGCGCCGACAACAACCTGCGCGACCACGACATGCAGTGGGACTTCTGGACGCTCTCGCCCGAGTCGGCGCACCAGGTCACGTGGCTGATGGGCGACCGCGGCATCCCCCGCACCTGGCGGCACATGAACGGCTACACGTCCCACACCTATATGTGGATCAACGAAGCAGGCGAGGAGTGTTGGGTCAAGTACCACTTCAAGACCGACCAGGGCATTGAGTTCTTCACCCAGGACGAGGCCGACCAGATGGCGTCGGCCGACACCGACTACCACACCCGGGACCTGTTCGAGCACATCCGCGACGGCGAGCACCCCAGCTGGACCCTGCACGTGCAGGTCATGCCGTTCGACGACGCGAAGACCTACCGGTTCAACCCGTTCGACCTCACGAAGGTGTGGCCGCACGCCGACTACCCGCTGATCGAGGTCGGGCGGATGACGCTGGACCGCAACCCCACCGACCACCACACCGAGATCGAGCAGCTCGCGTTCCAGCCCAACAACCTCGTCCCCGGCATCGGGCCCAGCCCGGACCGCATGCTCCTCGCCCGACTCTTCTCCTACGCCGACGCCCATCGCTACCGGATCGGCGCGAACTACCAGCAGATCCCGGTCAACGCGCCGGTCGTTCCCGTGCACTCGTACTCGAAGGACGGGGCGATGCGGGTGCAGAAGGTGTCGGATCCGGTGTACGCGCCGAACTCGCGCGGCGGCCCCACCGCTGACACCGCCCGGTTCGGCGCGGTGCCGACCTGGTACGCCGACGGGGACATCATGCGCAGCGCCTACGTCGACCACGCCGAGGACGACGACTGGGGCCAGGCAGGCACGCTCGTCCGCGACGTCCTGGACGACGCCGCCCGCGAGCGCCTCGTCGACAACGTGGTCGGGCACCTGCTCAACGGCGTGTCCGAGTCCGTGCTCGCCCGCGCCTTCGACTACTGGCACCACATCGACAAGGACCTGGGCGACCGCATCGAGACCGGGGTACGCGCCAAGAAGGACGAAACGGACCCGAAGGCGGCCGAGCAGGGCAATCCGGCCCGGTCGAGTATGCAGATCAAGGCCTGAGCTCGATCTTCAACCTGACGACGCCGTGATCGGATCGTTCGGGTCGGCGCTGTGGCGTGTCGTAGGGGACGAGGTGCGGCCACCGTTTGATCCTCTTCGGGTTCCTCGCACAGAGCTCGAAGACGCAAGCGGTGGCCGCGGTGTGCAGCGCCGATCACCTCTCGGCAGTGGCACCGTTCGCCGGCGGAGTTGACGGTCATCGGATGAGCCGGCGATGGACCGCCGCTGAGGCCCATCGCCGCGCTTCGTCATGACGCTCGACGCGAGCGCTGTCCACCGCTCCGACCGGCACGGGGCGGGCGCCGGTCCTACGATCGCGCCGCGGCCGCAAGTCGGGACGGCAGGGAGGTGCGATGACGCACGACCAGTCCGCGGTGATGATCGACGATGGCTCCGGAAACCCGGTCGACCGGCGCAACCTTCGCACCGCCGCATGGGGCGGATCGATCGGCACCGCGTTGGAGCAGTACGACTTCGTCATCTACGGCACGGCAACCGCCATCGTCTTCAACAAGATCTTCTTCCCCAACACCTCGCCCGCGGTCGGGATCATCGCCGGGTTCGCCACCTATGCGGTCGGCTTCCTGGCCCGCCCGTTGGGTGGGTTGTTCTTCTCCCGCTACGGGGATCGGCTCGGGCGCAAGTTCGTCCTGATCGCGACCCTGTTCCTCATGGGCATCTCGACGTTCCTGATCGGTGCGCTGCCGAGCTACCAACAGGTGGGACTGCTGGCGCCGGGGCTGCTGGTGGTGCTGCGGCTGCTGCAGGGTTTCGGTGCGGGTGCGGAGCAGGCAGGCGGCGTGGTGTTGCTCGCCGAAGCCGCCCCGCAGGCGCAGCGGGGCCGCTACGCCTCCCTGGTGTTCGTCGGCGCTTCGGCAGGCACCGCGCTGGGCGCCGTGGTGTGGATCGTGGTGCAGTTCCTCCCCGAAGACCAGGTGCTCAGCTGGGGTTGGCGGCTGGTGTTCTTCTCCAGCGTCTTCGTCACCATCGCTGCATACCTCCTGAGGCGCCGACTGCACGATGCGCCCGTGTTCGAACAGGCGAAACAGGAGCAGGAGAAGGAGAAGGAGCAAACCGACTCGCCGATCAGGAGCGTGTTCACCGTGGGACGCAGGCCGTTCTGGCGCACGTTCGCGCTGAACATCGGCGGGAACACGCAGTCCTACATCTTCCAGGTCTTCATGGGCAGCTACCTCATCCAGACCGTGGGGGCCGACCGTCGTCTGGTGCCGCAGGCATTGCTGGTCGGGGCACTCTTCGGCTGCCTGTCCGCGTTCGTCACCGGCGTCCTCACCGACCGCCTCGGCCGCCGTCCGGTGATCATCGCTGTGGCCGTGTTCCTGGTCGTGTTCCCGGCGCCCGCGTTCCTGATGCTCGACACCAAGAACACGGCACTGATCGTCCTGACAATCGTGCTCGGGTTCGTCTTCGCCGCGTACGGGACGGTCGGGTCACAGGCGGCCGCGTTCGCCGAGCTCGCGGGCTCGCGGTACCGCTATGCGGCCGTGGCGTTGGCTCGGGAGTTCTCGGCGGTGCTGGGCGGCGGGATCGCCCCGCTGATCTCCGGTGTGCTGGTGCAGGTGTTCGCGGGCTGGATCGGGGTGGTTGTCTACATGACGGCGATCATGCTGGTCACCCTGGTGACGGCGGTACGGATGCCGGAGACCCGCGGTCGGGATCTCAAGCTGATGGCCGACGCCTGATCCCGCGGCTTACGCAGGCAGGTGCGGCGGCTCGAGCGTGAGATCGGCCGCGGTGCTGCTGGAGCGCACGCCCCGTCGCACCACACTCCTGACGTCAGCTTGGCATTGGCGCCCCGGCGCTGTGGCAGCCTTCCCGCCACGATCGCGACCGGCGGCGGCCGGGCTGATCCAGCCGATGCTCGCGGCGTCCGGTCCGGTTCCGATCGGCCCCGGGTGGGTGTTGAAGTGGTTCGGATCGGTATTGGCGGTGTAGACGAAGCCGGGCCTGGCCGAAGCCACCTTCGCGGCGATCGCCTTGACGATGGCGTCTGCGGGTCGTGGTGGTGGTGTTTCGGCGAGCATGCGGTCAGGCCGACGGCCAGCACGAGGGCGACGAGGTACCGGCAAACGCGCATGACGGCCATCGCGGGACTCCGATCGGTTTCGCCTCAACGCCGACGAAGAGGATCGGCGGCGAGTCCTGATACCGGCAAGTCGTGGAAGTGCGGAGGGCCCACGGGTCGTCCGTACCTGCTGCAGTTCCGGGCCTCCCGCACGCGTCGCGACCGTCGGGCCGGGCGTCAGTTCGAGCGGGAAGGGGTCGGCGCTTCGTGTCGTGCCCTGCTCTTGTCGATGACGTGAGCACGAAGGTGCTGTCGTAGACGTTCGACCGCGCCGTCCACGTCCGGGTGTTGGACGACGTCGTTCTCGCTGAAGCTGGCCAGGGGACTCAAGCCGACGTACTGCTGGGTGAGGTGGAAGGCGATCAGCACGTCGTCGGCCGTCCTCTGCCCGATGAAGGTTTCGGTCGACCCGAAGTCGGTTGCGGACGCGTTCCACGTCGTGGAGACCATGTAGTCCCGCCCGCCGAGCAGACCTCCACGACCGTAGGTGTGGGTCGGGCCGAAGAAAGTCCCGTAGGTGTAGACGTCGTCGACGTACTTCTTCAGGGTCGGGGGGAGCGCGAACCAGTAGACCGGGAATTGGAAGATGATCGTGTCGGCTTCTCGGAACTTGCGTTGCTCGGATGCGACGTCGTATCCGGCGTGAACGGTCGTGGTGAGCACCGTGAAGTTCCGCTGCAATTCTGTTCGTGCGGCCCTGACGAGCAGCTCGTTGAGACGCCCGGCCGCCATTGGCTCGTGGGGTTCTGCGCCGTTGACTATCAGTACTGTCGCCATGGGTTGATCTCCGTTGGTCGAGGTTGCGGGTGAACCCGCGCCCTGTAACGAGCGGCTGCCGGGGGCCGCGTCCGGTTCGCTGCCCTCGACGAGATGCCGTAGAGATCCCGCCTGCTGCGTTGTCTCACCGACGCAACATCCTCCCTCTGCTCCCGCAAAGTCGTTACGCGCCTAACGATGATAAGGTTATCCACATAACGATCGCGGCTGTCAAGGAGGACCTCGTGGACCCCGATCACGCCACCGCGCTCAACCAGGCGATCCGCATGCTGTGCCTGCGTCACCGGGCGCGCGCCAGCCAGTTGCTCGCTCCGCTGGGGCTGCATGCCGGGCAGGAGGCTCTGCTGCTCGAACTCGACCGCTCCGGACCGCAGATCCAGGCGCAGCTCAGCGACGCGCTCGGCTGCGAGGCGCCCAGCGTCACGCTGATGGCCCGCAAACTCGAAGCTCTGGGGCACATCCGACGAACGACTGACCCGACCGACAAACGGGCCGCGGTCGTCGCCCTGACCAGCAGCGGAAGGACGCTGGTCACGAAGATCAAGCAACTCTGGGTTGAACTGGCCGAGGAGACCGCCCGCGGCATCCCACCGAAGACGCTCGAGCGGCTACCGACGATTCTTCAGACGATGAGCACCAACGTCGACGGCCGAGCGACGGTCACGCCCCGGAAGTGACTGCCCGTCCCGGCGCCGCAAGCGAAGGAGTTGCATATGCCCTATCTCGATGTCGGGGAGCGTTACCGCCGGTACCTCGCATGTTTGAACGAGCGCCGCTTCGAGGACCTCTCACAGTTCGCGCACGACCCCGTGACCCACAATGGCAGGAGACTCTCGATCGGCGAGTTCGCGAACTTGTTGCGTCGCGACGTAGAAGAGATTCCGGACTTGCATTATGCGATCGAGCGGCTCGTGGTGCAGCGCGATCAGGTGGCCTGTCGCATCCGGTTCGACTGCACTCCGGTGGCGAGCTTCCGTGGCCTTCCGCCCACCGGCAGGCCGATCTCGTTCGTCGAGCACGTCTTCTACCGTTTCGACGAGGGCAGGATCGCCGAGATCTGGTCGTTGATCGACCTGGAGGCGATTCGGGAGCAGTTCGCCCAGGGGCGTCCCGACCGGTGACGCCGAGACGGCGCCGGTACCGGCATGGTTTCCTCAAGGTGAACGCCCACGCCAGGATCACTCCGAGCTGACTGCAGATGATCGAGCGCCGCACCGGGGGAGTGGCTCCGGCTGGAGCTGGTCACCAAGCGGAGCGCCCCGGCGGCGACACGCGGCTCCGCCGATTGCCCGACAGACGAATCCACCCCCTGATCGGCCGACGTACCGACAGTCCAAGGCTGGGACGCGCAGCAGAGTTCTTCGTGGAGAGCGCAACGCTCGACCACCTCATAAGGAGAACGACGATGACCATTCTCGACCCACCTGCGGTATCGACCACAGGACGGCATGGCACGCGTGCGGCGGTCGAGCGCCAACGCTCGGGGGACCTGATGGCGGCTCAGACGGATCTGCTGGTGATCGGCGCGGGGCCCTACGCCTACTCCGCGGCCGCGTTCGCCCGCGACAACGGGATCGACGCCCACGTCGTCGGTCACCCGATGGCGTTCTGGCGCGAGCACATGCCCGCCGACATGTTCCTCCGATCCGGGCCGGACTGGCACCTCGACGCCAGCGGCAAGCACACGTTCGAGGCCTACTTCGCGGACCGGGGACTGCGGCCCGAGGACTGCAACCCGATCCCCATCGGGGTTTTCCTCGACTACACCGACTGGTTTCGACGCGGCAAGGGACTTGACGTCGACCAGCGCCTCGTCCGCGACCTGGCAACGGCTGATGGGTCGTTCGTCGCCACGATGCAGGACGGCTCGACGATCGTCGCGGAGAAGGTGTTGGCGGCACCGGGTGCCGGGCACTTCGCGGACCTGCCCGCGTGGCACACCCAGGTGCCTGCGGCGCGGCGCGGGCACACCAGCGACATCGTCTCGTTCGACCACCTCGAGGGCGCCCGGGTGGCGATCATCGGTGGTCGGCAGAGCGCCTACGAGTGGGCGGCCCTGCTCGGCGAGCACGGCGCCGAGCACGTCGACGTGGTGCACCGCCACCCCGTGCCGGACTTCGCCGCAGTCAGTTGGGACTTCGTCGATGCCTACATCGCATCCACGCTCGGCCAGCGGGGCTGGTGGCGGCGACTCCCGGCTGACCAACGGCAGGCCATCGCTGCCGAGTTCTGGCGGGTGGGACGTCGCACGCTCGAGCCATGGCTCGCGCCGCGCCTCACCCCCGACGTGATCACCCCGCATCCCCACACCGAGGTGATCGAAGTGACCGCGGACGGCCCGGGAGTCAAGTTGACGCTCTCGGACGCCACCGTGCTGGCCGCCGACCACGTCGTCTTCGCTACCGGATACCGCGCGGACGTGACCCGGGTCCCCTACCTCTCTGGCGTCGTCGACCAGCTGTCGATCACCGACGGTTTCCCGGACTTGAGCGAGGGCTTCGAGACATCGTTGGCCGGGTTGTACATCACCGGCTTCGCGTCCACCCGCGACTTCGGCCCCTTCTACGGGTTCACCGCGGGATGCGCATCCTCGGCCCGCATCGCGGTCATGGACATGCTAGGCGTGTCCGGAGAGTCGCCGGACATGCCGGGGCGGTTGGTGTGAAAGCCCCTGTCGCCTGGAGTCGATCCAGCGGATCGGAAGGCTCGCCCCTGAACTGCCAGGCGGCTCTGAGCGCGATGAGAGTAACCAGCCGCTGGCGCGGGACTACGAACGCCACTCCGCCGCCTCGGAGGCCATGATCCGGT
>DASWUV010000116.1:0-32432 GCA_036401495.1 Pseudonocardia sp.
GTCGTCGGGGCGTTCCTGCACCTGGTGATCCCCGACCGGCTGGACCGGCGGTAGGCGCGGCTCAGACGGGCCAGGCCTCGCGATCCCATCCCGCGTTCCAGAACATCCACTCGTAGCGCGACGTCGTCGTGAAGTGTTCCCGCACGCGGGACAACTCCGTGGCGGAGAGCGTGGCGCCGACGCGGTCGGTCTCGGCGAGCACGTCGTCGACGACGGCCTGGAACGCCTCGCCGCCGTACATGGCGATCCAGCGCGCGTAGAGCGGGTCGGGGGAGCTCCGCGCGAGCAGTTCGTCGCCGACTCTCGCGTAGATCCAGTAACACGGCAGCACCGCGCCCAGGGCCTCGGCGTAGGAACCGCCGAGCACCGTCGCCATGAGGTAGCTGATGTAGGCGCGCGTGGTCGGGCCCACGGGCTCGGCCGCTGCCTGCGCCGCCGAGCCGCCCAGTTCCGCCATGAGCGCGGCGTGCAGCCCCCGCTCCGCGGCGATCGCCCCCGCCGCGTGTTCGGCGAACATCACGGTGGCGTTCTCGTCGGGCGCCTTGGCCGCGCAGGCCGCGAGCGCCCTCGCGTAGCCCCGGAGGTAGTGCGCGTCCTGCACGATGTAATGGCGGAAGGCCGCGCGCGGCAGGGAGCCGTCGGTCAGACCGGTGATGAACGGGTGATCGAGGATCGCCGCGTAGATCGACTCGACGTCGGCCCAGAGCACATCGCGGGTTCGGCTCATCACCGAAACCTGCTATCGCCGCTGTTGGTGACGTGTCGGCAACTGTCGGTGCCGGAACGTGAGACTTCGGTCACTCTTCGGGTACGATTGCTCAGGTCCACCATCACATCGTTCAGGATGAGTGGGTCCCGGACTGGCACTCAGCGCCGAGCGCGCGCCGGAGGAGCTCGAGACCGCGGAGGTGTCGTCGACATGACCCCTGTACCCATGGACCACCACGAGAAGATGCGGCTGCGTGCGGCCGCCTTCCGGGTCACCCGGCTCTACCCGGGGCCAGTCGGCGAGGTGCTCTCCCGTGAGCTGCTGACGTGGGAGGAGTTCGGCTACCGCCTCGGTGGCGGACAGCTCGTGATGCGCCTGGTGGACCACGTCCTCAAGGCGCCGCTCGCGCAGGCCGAGGCCGCCTGAGCGCTGCGCGGCACCGCACCGCCGTCATCGCAGCCTCTGTTCACCGTAGTGAGACCGGCAGCTCCTTGATGCCGTTGATGAACATCGACTGCAGGCGGCGCGGCGGAGCGGTGGCGTGCACGTCCGGCGCGCGGGTGAGCAGCTCACGGAACAGCACCGACATCTCGCGGCGGGCGAGGTGCGCCCCGAGGCAGAAGTGCGGCCCGGGGCCGCCGAAGCCGACGTGGCTGTTGGGCGCGCGGCGAACGTCGAACGTGTCGGGGTCGGCGAAGTGCGCCGGGTCGCGGTTGGCGGCCCAGTAGAACATCGCCACCTTGTCGCCCGTGGACATCGCCTGCCCGCCCAGCACGGCGTCGGCTGCGAGCGTGCGCCGCATGAAGATCACCGGCGACGCCCAGCGGACGATCTCCTCGACGGCGCCAGGGGTGCCGCCGTCGATGTCGGCGAGCCAGATGGCACGCTGCTCGGGGTTCTCGGTGAGCAGGTGCAGGCCCCAGGTGATGGCGTTGCGGGTGGTCTCGTTGCCCGCCACCACCAGCAGGATGAAGAAGCTGGCCAGCTCGTCGGTGGTCAGCCGCTCGCCGTCGATGTGGGCGTTGACCAGCGCGGAGGTCACGTCGTCCGTCGGCGTCTGCTCGCGCGCGCGGCCCAGCTCGCGCATCAGCTCGGCCAGGTCGTTGCCCGCCCCGAGCACCGCCGTCAGCATGTTCCCGGCGTCCGGCACGTACTCCGGGTCGCTGGCGCCGAGGATCACGTTGGTCTTGTCGAAGACGAACTCGTACTGGCTCTCCGGCACGCCCATCAGGTCGCAGACGATCGTCAACGGGAGGCGCGCGGCGATCGACCGCACGGCGTCGCACTCGCCCATGGCCAGCGCGTCGTCCACGATCGCTGTGGCGGTGCGCTGCACGTCCCCGGTGAGCGCGGCCAGCCGCTTGGGCGTGAAGCCGCGCGACACGATCCGGCGCAGCCTGCTGTGCCGCGGGTCGTCCAGATTGATCATCGATCCGAAGAACTCCAGGAACTCCGGCGGCAGGTCGGCGATGTTGGTGGAGCCTGCGCCCGATGTGAAGACCGCAGGCGTGCGGCTGGCCTCCACGACGTCGTCGAGCCGGGTGAGCGCCCAGAAGCCCTGGCCGGGTGGCAGCAACGCGAACGCGGGCTCCGCGAAGAACGCCACCGGCTCCCGCTCGCGCAGCGCGGCGAACGCGGCCGCCCGCTCGGCGATGGGCGCGGTCCAGAAGTGCTCGATGTCGGAGAGGTTCGGGCGGTCGGTCCAGGTGCTCGCGGTCATCCCCCAGCCTTTCGCCGTGCGACGCTTCCACCCCCAGCCTAGTTACCGGGGAGTAGACCTCAAGCCGCTCACGGGCCGGTGGTGCGCCGCTTTGCGGAAGGGTTCGCGGTCGCGTCCGCGCGCCGCGGTCCGCGTCCGCGCCGAGGTTGGCGGGAGTGGAGTCAGGTGAGGACGCGGGGGTCGAGCAGGCCCTTGGCGTAGGCGATGGAGACCGCCTCCGTCCGGCTGCTCGCGCCGAGCTTGGCCATCACCCGGGACAGGTGCACGCTGACCGTCTTCTCGCTGATGTAGAGCTCCGCGCCCACTTGCCGGTTGGTGCGCCCGTCGGCGACGAGGGCGAGCACCGACCGCTCCCGCGGGGTGAGCACGTCGGGGGCGACGGTGGGGGGCCCGTCGTCGAGGCGGACCCCCGCCCGGACCGCCATCGCCGTGACGGCCGTCGCCAGCGGTTCTGCCCGCAGCCGCACAGCCACGGCGTGGGCCGCGCGCAGGTCTGCGGTCACCTCCGCGTGGGCCGTGCCACTGGCCAGTAGCGCTTCGGCGCGCCGGAGGTGCGCGTAGGCCTGCCGGTAGCCGACGCCGCGTCCGCCGGTCTCGAAGTCGAACGCGGTGATGACGGCGCTCCACGCCGCGGGATCCGGGCCGGTGAACCGGGTGAGCTCGGCGCGGGCCATGAGCAGCCACGCCCGGCCCTCGGGGCCGAGGGTGCCCGCCCGTGGCGCGCCCTGCTCCGCCGTCTCCTCGGCACGGGCCGCGAGGGCGCGGGCGGCGGCGAGCGCAACCGCGGGGTCCTCCGCCCGCGCGGCCCCTGGCGCGTCGGGCGTGGCCGCCTGCACGTGCGCCGCGATGCCCATCGCCGAAAGCATGATCCCGCCGAGCTGGTGGGGTAGCAGCTCGTCGAGGCGGGCGAGCGCGGCGTCGACGCGGCGCGCTGCGGCGAGGCCGTCGCCCTGCCAGAGCGCTGCCTCCGCCCCGGTCTGCCCGAGCAGCATCACGACCTGCTCGTCGGCCGGATGCGAGTCGCGCAGCTCCGTGGCGCGGCTGGCGACGAACTCCAGCCTGCCCCGCCCGACGGCGACGAGCAGGCCCGCCGCCGCGAGCCTGCTGGCCACGGTGGCCGACACCGACTCACCCGCGATCTCGCCTGCGGTCTCCGCCGAGTCCCAGTCACCTCGCAGGAACTGCGTGATGACGTGGGCGACCCGCATGTCCAGTCCGTAGCCGCTCCACGTGATGCCGGTCTCGGCCGCCCGCGCCTCGCCTGCGGCGAAGGCCCTGCTCGCCTCCTCGAGGCTGCCCTCGTCGAGCAACGACATCCCGATGTTGTGGTGCGTGCGCAGCTCCACGGCGAGGGCGTCGGCCCGGCGAGCGAGCGGCTGGGCCTCAGCCCAGCGTTGCCGCGCCCGCTGGGGGTCGCCCGCCCGCTCGTCGCACATGGCCATGCTGACCAGCGCGTCGGCGCGGACGCCCAGCACGTCGAGATCGTCGGCAGGCAGTTGCGCGGCCACCGCCAGCGCGGCCTCCGCGCTCGTGCGCGCCTCCGACCAGCGTTCGAGCCTGGCCATCACCCTGGCGTGGACGGCGTGGACCCACGCGGTGTCGGTCGTCGGAGGACACCCGGCGAGCAGCTCGAGGGAGCGGCAGATGGCGTCGAGCGCCTCCTGGTCGCGGCCGGAGAGATCGAGCAGGCTCTGCGCGTAGCGGCGGCTGACCATGGCCGTGACGGCGATGTCGTCGCCCTGTTCGGCGAGATCGAGCGCGCGCCGCGCGAGGGCGATGCCGCGGTCGGGGTCGCCCGTGGCGCTCGCCGTCCACGCCGCCCACCGGGTGAGGGTGATCTCGCTGATGTGCGCGACCTGCGCGGGATCAGGCACCGCCGCCCACAGCTCCAGCGCCCGTTCGACGTGCAGCAGCTCTTCGGCGGGGGCGGCCCGGCGGTCGGCGTCCTTCGCGGCCCGCACCGACGCCTCCAGCGCGAGGGGGAGGTTGTGCGCGGCCATGGCGTGGTGCGCGAGCTCGGCGGCGTCTCCGGCGGCTTCGCCCTGCTCGGCGAACAGGGTGGCGTAGCGGGCGTGCAGCCTGCTGCGCTCGCCGGGCAGCAGCTCGCCGTAGATCGCCTCGCGGAGCAGCGCGTGCCGGAACATGTAGGCGTCCTCGGCGACGCTTCCGGTGTCGGGCACCAACACGTGGTGGGCGACCGCGTCCCGCAGCGCCTGCTCCAGCTCGTCGTCCGGCAGCCCCGACACGGCCGCCAGCTGCTCGTGCGGCACGCGGCGCCCTGCGACAGCAGCAAGCCGCAGCACCTGCTGGGCGCTCGCGGGCAATGCTTCGACCCTGGCCATCAGCACCTCGGCCAGTCCGTGGGGCAGGCCGTCCGACGAGGCCGACACCAGCTCTTCGGCGAAGAACGCGTTGCCTTCGCTGCGCTCGGCCGCGCGGCGCAGCAGCGACTCCGAGAGGCTGCCGTCGCCGAGCTTGCGGACGAGGTCGAGGGTGTGCGCGGCGTCGAGCGGCGCCAGGTCCACGCGCTCGACGGCAGGCAGGCGCACCAGCTCGGACAGCACGGGCCGCAGCGGGTGGCGCCGGTGCAGGTCGTCGCTGCGGTAGGTGGCCAACACCACGAGGCGCTGGTCGGTGAGCCGGGAAAGCAGGAAGACGAGCAGGTCGCGACTGGACCGGTCGGCCCAGTGCAGGTCCTCGACGACGACCAGCGCAGGCGATTCGTCGGTGAACGAGTCGAGCGCCGAGAGCATCGCGTCGAACACCCGCAGCTGCCCGAGCTCGCGGTCCTCCCGCGCTGCGTCGCCGTCGGTCGGCCGCCCCGGAAGCAGCCGTTGGAGCTCCGGATGGGCGGTGAGCTGCTCGGGCGCGCGGGCCACCAGCTGCCCGACGAGCTCGGTGAACGGCAGGTACGGCAGCGCCGCGGAGGAATCGAGACAACGACCGGTGAGCACCGCGTACCCCGTGGAGGCGGCGCGCTCCATCGTCTCGGCGACCAGGCGCGACTTCCCCACGCCTGCGTCACCGGCCATCAGGACACCCGTGGGCTTGCCGTCGGCGGCGCGCTCCAGAGCGGCGCCGAGCGCGTTCATCTCCGCTCGGCGCCCCACGAGTCCTATCCCGACCCCCAGCCGCGCCACGCTCGTCATCGTGGCACGGCGTACCGACGATCTGCGTCGTGATTTCGCTCCTGGCGTGGTGGCGGCGGCGGTTCGGACCGCGGGACCGCGCAACGGACAGCGCGCTGCGCAGCCCGCACAATCGCGGCCCTGTGGTAACGCTCGGCGGCGACGACCAGGTCGCGGCGGCGGGCATCGGCGGAAGCTGCGGCAAGGGAGCTGTGCAGGATCATGTCCGTAAGGCTCGTGCTGAGGCCCGGCAGGCGGCATCAGGCGATCGCGTCGTCCCCGCTGCCCCGGTTGGCGCCTGCCTAAGGGGTCCGTACCCGTTTCCGAGCCTCGGCGTAGGGGTGTGTACTGTTTATAGGGCCGCCACGGCGGCCTGCCGCCCCTTTAGCTCAGTCGGCAGAGCGTCTCCATGGTAAGGAGAAGGTCTACGGTTCGATTCCGTAAAGGGGCTCGACGGGGGAAGCCGCAGGGCCACCTCGCAGCGGCGTAGCTCAGTCGGTAGAGCAAGCGGCTCATAATCGCTGTGTCGCCGGTTCAAGTCCGGCCGCCGCTACCGAACACCGACGAGACACTGAAAGCGCAGGAGGCAGCCGCGATGGCGAAGGCCACAGACATCCGGCCGAAGATCACGCTGGCATGCGAGGTCTGCAAGCACCGTAACTACATCACCAAGAAGAACCGGCGCAACGACCCCGACCGGCTCGGGCTGAAGAAGTTCTGCCCGAACTGCCGGGTGCACCGCGACCACCGCGAGACGCGCTGAGCGTAGCTCGCGGCGCGGAAGAGACGGCTGAGCGGCGTGCCTGACGCGTCCTTCGTCGGTAAGGCGCTGCCGCCGTCGGCGCCGTACCGCGTGAGCCGGGAGAAGGTCCGGGAGTTCGCCCTCGCCATCGGCGAGGGCGCTTCCGTGTGCCACGACGTCGACGCCGCCCGCGCAGCGGGCCACCCCGACGTCGTCGCGCCGCCCACGTTCACCGTCACGTTCACGATGCCGCTGATCGAGGAGTTCCTGCGCGATCCCGCCTTCGGGTGGGACTACGCGCGCATGGTCCACGGCGATCAGTCGATCACCCTGCACCGGCCGCTGTACTGCGGCGACGAGCTCGTCACGACGATCCACGTCGACGATCTCGTGAACCGGGCGGGCAGCCACCTGCTCACGCTGCGCTGCGAGGTCGTCGACGTCGCGGGGGAGCCGGTGGCCACCACGAAGGCGCTGCTGGTGACCCAGGCATGAGCGCGCCCTCGCCGGTCGAGAAGGGCACGCAGCTGCCCCCGCTCGCGGTGCGCGTCACCCGGGCCGACCTGGTCCGCTACGCAGGCGCCTCCGGTGACTTCAACGCGATCCACTGGAGCGACCGCGTCGCCGCGTCGGTCGGCCTGCCCGGCGTCATCGCGCACGGCATGCTGACGATGGCGTTCGCCGGGCGGCTCGTCACGCAGTGGGTGGGCGACCCCGCGGCCGTCCGCAGCTTCGGCGTGCGCTTCACCCGCCCCGTCGTGGTTCCTGATGACGACGAGGGCGCGCTGCTGGAGATCAGCGGAACGGTGCGTGCGGTCGCCGAAGGCGTCGCCACCGTGGCGGTCACGGCGACGTTCGACGGCAAGGCCGTGCTCGGTCGGGCCATCGCCGAGGTCGTGCTCCCGAAGTAGCCCGCGCCGGGTCGGGTGTCCGGCGCTTCGCGGGGGTGCCGTACACTCGTTTCGCTGGGTGCAACGTGAATGCGGTGTGCCCCTCCGGTCGCTGAGCCGGAGTCGGTCTAGGGGTGTAGCTCAACTGGCAGAGCAGCGGTCTCCAAAACCGCAGGTTGCAGGTTCAAGTCCTGTCGCCCCTGCCACTGTGCAGGATGTAGTAGTAGGAGTGGCGGTCCGCCGGGCCGCTTTTCGAGCCGAAAGGTGCTTCAGTGACGGAGGAGCGCGAGGACAGCGGTGTCGGGCGGGAGCGCCCCAGCACCGCTGCCGACCGACGTGGTCGGCGTCCCGCGCCCGGTGACACCGCGGCCGTGGGCAAGGGCCGCGCCACCGCGGTGCGCGACACGCGCCCTGCCCGCGTCTCGCTGCCCAAGCGGCTCGCCGTCTTCCTCCGCGAGGTCGTCGCCGAGCTGCGGAAGGTCATCTGGCCGTCGCGGCGGAACCTGGTCACCTACACGCTTGTCGTGCTGGTCTTCGTGTCGTTCATGGTTGCGCTCGTGGCGCTGCTGGACTTCCTCGTCGGCCAGGGCGTCAACGCCCTGTTCGGCGCGTGACCGCGCACCCGCAGAAGATCAATAAGGAAGCGAGACGCAGGTGAGCACCCAGTACGACGGCGCCGGGCTGTCCGACGGCAAGGTCGACGAGAGCGTGGACGTCGAGGACGTTCCCGAGGTCGCCACCGACGAGGACGCGCCCGCGACGGAAGCAGTCGACGAGGACTCCGAGGACGTCTCCGACGCCGCGGATGATGTCGCGGCCGACGTCCCCGAAGAGGAGCTCGACCCGGTCGAGGAGATGCGGGCCGCGCTGCGCAGGGCCCCCGGCGACTGGTACGTCGTGCACTCCTACGCGGGCTACGAGAACAAGGTCAAGACCAACCTCGAGACGCGCGTGCAGACCCTCGACGTCGAGGACTACATCTTCCAGGTCGAGGTGCCCACCGAAGAGGTCACCGAGATCAAGAACGGCCAGCGCAAGCAGGTGCAGCGCAAGGTGCTGCCCGGCTACATCCTGGTGCGGATGGACCTCAACGACCAGTCGTGGGGCGCGGTCCGCAACACTCCCGGCGTCACCGGGTTCGTCGGCGCGACCTCCAAGCCGTCGCCGCTGACGCACGACGAGGTCATCAAGTTCCTGCTGCCCCGCGTCGAGCCGAAGCAGGCCGCCGCGAGCGGCAAGTCCGATGCCTCGTCCGGTCAGGGCAAGGCTTCGGTCGAGGTCGACTTCGAGATCGGCGAGTCGGTCACCGTCATGGACGGCCCGTTCGCCACCCTCCCGGCCACGATCAACGAGGTCAACGTGGACGCCCAGAAGCTCAAGGTTCTGGTGTCCATCTTCGGCCGCGAGACCCCTGTCGAGCTGGCGTTCAGCCAGGTGTCCAAGATCTAGAAGGAACTTTTGAGATGCCCCCCAAGAAGCGGAAGCTCTCCGCGATCATCAAGCTCCAGATCAAGGCCGGTCTGGCCACGCCCGCGCCGCCCGTCGGCCCCGCGCTCGGCCAGCACGGCGTCAACATCATGGAGTTCTGCAAGGCCTACAACGCCGCTACCGAGTCGCAGCGCGGTGACGTCGTGCCGGTCGAGATCTCCGTGTTCGAGGACCGCTCGTTCACCTTCGAGCTCAAGACGCCGCCCGCCGCCCGGCTGTTGCTGAAAGCGGCAGGCGTGGACAAGGGCAGCGGCGAGCCGCACAAGACCAAGGTCGCCGCGATTACCATGGACCAGGTGCGCGAGATCGCGCACACCAAGATGCGCGACCTGAACGCCCAGGACATCGACGCCGCCGCGAAGATCATCGCGGGCACCGCCCGGTCCATGGGCATCACCATCAAGGGCTGAGCAGCCCGCAGCAAGCGTGGGAGAGCGTGCGCGCTCGCACCACTGAGGGAGAGAACAACACATGACACAGCGCAGCAAGGTCTACCGCGCGGCCGCCGAGCAGATCGACCCCGACCGGCTCTACAGCCCGCTCGAGGCCGCTGACCTGGCCAAGGCCACGTCCAGCAAGAAGATGGACGCCACCGTCGAGGTCGCCCTCCGGCTGGGCGTCGACCCCCGCAAGGCCGACCAGATGGTCCGCGGCACCGTCAACCTGCCGCACGGCACCGGCAAGACCGCCAGGGTGATCGTCTTCGCCACGGGCGACAGGGCGGCCGAGGCCGAGGCCGCGGGCGCCGACGTCGTGGGCGCCGAGGACCTGATCGAGCGGATCCAGGGCGGCTGGCTCGACTTCGACGCCGCGATCGCCACCCCGGACCAGATGGCCAAGGTCGGGCGCATCGCCCGCATCCTGGGCCCGCGCGGCCTGATGCCGAACCCGAAGACGGGCACGGTCACGCCGGACGTCACCAAGGCCATCTCCGAGATCAAGGGTGGCAAGATCAACTTCAAGGTCGACAAGCAGGCCAACCTGCACCTCGTCATCGGCAAGGCCTCGTTCGACACCGCACGGCTCGTGGAGAACTACGGCGCCGCGCTCGACGAGATCCTGCGGGCCAAGCCCGCCGCCGCCAAGGGTCGGTACGTCAAGAAGATCACGATGACGACGACGACGGGCCCCGGCATCCCGGTCGACCCCAACCGCACCCGCAACCTGCTTTCCGACGACGCCTGACGGATAGGCCTACTCCGCAGACGTGGCGCAGGCGTCTTCGCAGACGCCTGCGCCCCCTGCTACGACCAGTCGGCGAGTACCGCGTCCACCGGTTCGGGGGCACGGGCCGCCGCGGGGGTCTCGGCGGGCGTGCGGCTGAAGCGGGGTGCGGGAGCCGCCTGGGCGATGCCATCCCGCTCGACGACCGTGGCGCGCGCGGCCACATGCGGATGCTCGGCCACCTCGCCGAACGCCAGCACCGGCGTCACGCACGCGTCGGTGCCTGCGAAGACCGCGGCCCACTCGTCCCGCGTCCGGGTGCCGAACGCATCGACGAACCGCGCCCGCAGTTCCGGCCAGCGCTCGCGGTCCTGCTGCGCGGGGAGGTCGGCGTCGGCGAGGCCGAGCCCGTTCAGCAGCGCGGCGTAGAACTGCGGTTCGAGCGACCCGACGGCCACGTGCCTCCCGTCGGCGCACGTGTAGGTGTCGTAGAACGGCGCGCCGCCGTCGAGCAGGTTGGACTCCGGCTCGTCGACCCACATCTTGTGCCCGAGGAAGCCCCAGAACATCTGCGACAGCAGGCTCACCCCGTCGATCATCGCCGCGTCGACGACCTGGCCCTGCCCGGAGCGCTGCGCTTCCCACAGCGCCCCCAGCACGCCGATCACCAGCAGCATCGACCCGCCGCCGAAGTCGCCCACGAGGTTCAGCGGCGGCACCGGCCGCTCACCGGCCCGGCCGATGGCGTGCAGGGCGCCGGTCAGCGAGATGTAGTTGATGTCGTGCCCCGCGCGCTGGGCCATCGGTCCGTACTGACCCCAGCCCGTCATGCGCGCGTAGACCAGCCGCGGGTTGCGCGCATGGCAGTCGGCTGGTCCGACGCCGAGACGCTCGGTGACGCCCGGCCGGTACCCCTCCAGCAGGACGTCGGCTCGCTCGACGAGTCGCAGAACGGTCTCCCGGCCGTCGGCGTCCTTCAGGTCCGCGCCCACCCGCCGTCGACCGCGCAGGGTCGGGTCCGGCAGGGTCTCGTCGCCGAGCCGCAGGCCGCCGGGCCGGTCGACGCGCACGACGTCGGCCCCGAGATCGGCGAGGATCATGGCTGCGTGCGGCCCCGGGCCGATCCCGGCCAGCTCGACGACCTTCAGCCCGTGCAGCGGTCCCACCCGACACCTCCGTGTGCTCGACGCGCCGAGCATACGGTCAGAGCTGACCGCTTGGGCGTGAGCCGCGTCGCAGGTCGCCCTACCGAAACCGCTCACGCCACCGCCGCAGGGTCCCCTTCCGCGACCGCGCCGGTCCCCTCCAGCGCACCCCACGCGGTCGCAAGCCGGTCGAGGGCGAGGTCGGCGCGGTCGCGGCGCAGGGTGTAGGGCAGCCGCAGGTACCGCTCGAACGCCCCGTCCAGCCCGAACCGCGGGCCCGCCGCGAGCAGCACGTCATGCCGCCGCGCCGCCATGGTGAGCCTGCTCGACACCGGCGCGCCGAGGTCGATCCACAGCGACAGCCCGCCGATGGGCCGCGACGGCCGCCACGAAGGGAACGCGGTGGCGAGCCTGCGGAGCAGGTGTTCGCGCGCCGCGCGCAGCTCGGTCTGCCGGTCCGCGACCACCGCGTCGATCTCGGCCAACAACCTGGTGACGACGAGCTGCTCCAGCACGGGTCCGCCGAGGTCCAGCGCCGCCCGAGCCGCCGCGAGCCTGCGCACGACCGGGGCGGGCGCCCTGATCCAGCCCACCCGCAGGCCGCCCCAGAAGATCTTGCTGGCGGAGCCGATCGTCAGCACGTGCGCCGAGTCCGCGCCGCCGAACGCGGCCGCGGGATGCGGCGCCGCGACGTCGAGAGCGAGCTCGGTCAGCGTCTCGTCGACGACGAGCAGCGTGCCCGTCCGCCGGGCGAGCGCGACCAGTCGCTCGCGGCCGGCCTCGTCGAGCAGGCCGCCGGTCGGGTTGTGGAAGTCGGGGATCAGGTACATCAGCTGCGGAGCGGCGTCCCGGACGGACGCGGTGAGCAGGTCGAGATCCCAGGCGCCGGTGCCGAGCGGACCCGGGCCCATCGGCACGGGCACGGGCCGAAGCCCGCGGGAGCGGAGGGCGTCGAGCGCGTTGGGGTAGGTCGGATGCTCGATGAGGACGCGGTCGCCCGGCCCGGCCAACGCGGCGAGGACGAGCGCGAACGCGTGCTGCGCGCCCGAGGTGACGAGCACCTGGTCGGGCCGGGTAGCCACGCCGCGGGCGGTGAACCGGGCGGCGATCGCGGCACGGAGCTCGGGGCGGCCGAGCAGGTCGTAGCCGTGCCCGGACAGCAGCGCGTCCAGATCGCCTGCCGCCGCCGCGGCGGCCGCCCGCGTCGCGGCGAGGGGCGCGCCGAGCGACGCGTGGGCGAGGTCGACACCCGCATCGGTGCCGTTGGGTGAGAAGGGCGTGCCCGGGCCGACGGGGACCTGTGCGTTGAGCTGCGTCCAGCTGCCCGCCCCCCGCCTGCTGTGCAGAACCCCCGCGGCGCGCAGCGCTTCGTAGGCCGCGGCCACGGTCGTGCGGCTGACCCCCAGCGCGCCCGCCAGCTCGCGCTCCGCGGGCATCCGGGTCTGCAGCGGCAGCCTGCCGTCGAACACGAGCAGCCGCACCCGGTCCGCGAGCGCGCCGGTCAGGCCGCCGCGGTCCGGTGGGCGCCAGTCGCCCAGCATCTTGACGACGCTGCGGGCGCCGATCCGCCGGTCCAGCCGTCCGCGGTCCACAGTGCCGTCCATGTGGTCCACACTGCCAAAATTGGACTTCTGCGAAAAGGCCAATCGACCGCAGACTGGCCTGCATGGAGATGTCGCCGTGGCTGCTGCTCGCCGTCCTCGCCCTGATCGCCCTGGCCGCGCCCCGCTACGGCGTCGACAGCAGGCTGCCCTCGCCCGGCGAGGACCCCCCACCGCCACGGCGGGGGCCGACGCCGTGGGGTGATCTGCGCGCCCTCCTCGCGGTCAGGTCCGCCGCAGCACCCGGTCGACGAGCCCGTACTCGACCGCCTGCTGGGGGCTGAACCAGCGGTCCCGGTCGGCGTCGGCCGCCACCCGGTCCACCGGCTGTCCAGTGTGCTCAGCGGTGATCTCGATGATCTGCCGCTTCAGCCGGGTGAGCATGTCGGCGCGGATGCTGATGTCGCTCTCCACGCCACCCACCCCGCCCGACGGCTGGTGCATCATGATCTCCGCGTGCGCCAGCGCCGCGCGCTTGCCGCGTGCGCCGCCGGTGAGCAGGAACTGGCCCATCGACGCGGCCAGCCCGGTGGCCACCGTCGCCACGTCGGGGGCGATCGCCGTCATCGTGTCGTAGATCGCCAGCCCGGCGGAGACGGAGCCGCCGGGCGAGTTGATGTAGAGCGTGATGTCCTGGGCGGGGTCGTCGGCGGCCAGCAGGAGGAGCTGGGCGATGATCCGGTTGGCCACGGCGTCGTCCACCTCCCGGCCGAGCACGATGATCCGTTCGCTCAGCAGGCGGTCGAAGACGGCGTCGTCGAGGCTGGTCACGTTCGTGTTCGGCATGCCTCGACGGTAGGTGTGGACGGGCCGGTCGCGGCCCCCGTTTCGCCGCACGCGGAATGTCCGCTCACCGCGAACCCCGTCCCGTCCGGAGCAACGTCCTCCCGGTCGGCAACTCGGCAGTAACGCTGCCCGCCCCGTCTCGTTGGCCTCAGGTGCACACGACGTGGGGCCCGCGATGACGGGGGTCGAGGTGCGGGTCGAGGGCCTCTCCAAGTCGTTCGGGCGCGCGAACATCTGGTCCGACGTCACGCTCACGCTGCCGCCCGGCGAGGTCAGCGTGCTGCTGGGCCCATCGGGCACCGGCAAGTCGGTTTTCCTCAAGACGCTGGTCGGGCTGCTCAAGCCGGAGAAGGGCTCGATCGTCATCAACGGCGTCGACCTGGTCCGCTGCCCGGAGCGCACGCTCTACGAGCTCCGCAAGCTCTTCGGTGTGCTGTTCCAGGACGGCGCGCTGTTCGGGTCGATGAACCTCTTCGACAACATCGCCTTCCCGCTGCGCGAGCACACGAAGCGCTCCGAGGCCCAGATCCGCGGCATCGTCATGGAGAAGATGGCGATGGTCGGGCTCAGTGGCAGCGAGGCCAAGCTGCCCGACGAGATCTCCGGCGGCATGCGCAAGCGCGCAGGCCTGGCCCGCGCGCTGGTCCTCGACCCGGCGATCATCCTGTTCGACGAGCCGGACTCGGGCCTCGACCCCGTGCGCACCGCCTACCTCAACCAGCTGATCATCGACCTGAATGCGCAGACCGACGCGACGTTCCTCATCGTCACCCACGACATCAACACCGCGCAGACCGTGCCCGACAACATCGGCATGCTCTACCGCCGCCACCTGACGATGTTCGGGCCGCGCGAGGTGCTGCTGACGTCCGAGGAGCCGGTGGTCGCGCAGTTCCTCAACGGCCGCCGCCAGGGGCCGATCGGGATGTCGGAGGAGAAGGACGCGGCGCAGGCCGCCCGCGAGATGGCCGAGGGCGCGGGTGAGCTGCCGGGCCTGCCGCCGCTCAAGCCGCAGCTGGGCACCAGCCCCGGCGTCGGGCGACGGGCCGCCGTCGCCCGCCGCCGCGAACGCGTCATGGGGATGCTGCACCGGCTCCCGCCCGCCGCGCAGTCCGCGATCCACGCGAGCTACGCGGGCGAGTCCGTCGAGCCCGAGTGGACCGACCTCGGACGGACCCAGCCGATGCCGCGGACGGGGAACGGCCGGTGACGCCCCCCGTCTCCCGCGCGCTGACTCCGGTCGGCCGCCTGTTCGGGCTGGGCATCGACGTCGTCCGCGCCACGTTCACGCCGCCGTTCCCGCTGCGCGAGTACATCGAGCAGACCTGGTTCGTCACGAAGGTCTCCGCGCTGCCCACGGCGCTGTTCACGATCCCGTTCGGCGCGACGATCGCGCTCCTGCTCGGCAACCTCACCGGCCAGTTCGGCGCGCAGAGCCAGACAGGGGCGGGCAGCGTGCTCGCCATCGTGCAGCAGGCCGCGCCGATCGTCACCGCGCTCCTGATCTCCGGCGCGGGTGGCTCGGCGGTGTGCGCCGACCTCGGCGCCCGCACGATCCGGGAGGAGATCGCCGCCATGGAGGTGCTGGGCATCTCGCCCGTGCAGCGCCTCGTCGTGCCCCGCGTGCTGGCCATGGCGACGACGGCGGTGGTGCTCAACGGCCTGGCCACGGTCGTCGGCGTCGCGGGCGGCTACTTCTTCAACGTCATCGTGCAGGGCGGCACCCCCGGCGCCTACGTGGCGAGCTTCTCCGCGATCGCGCAGGTCTCCGACATCGTCGTGAGCGAGCTGAAGGCGGTGCTGTTCGGCGTGGTCGCGGGCGTCGTCGCGGCGTACCGGGGGCTGAACCCGCCGCCGGGGCCCAAGGGCGTCGGCGACGCGGTGAACCAGGCGGTGGTCATCTCCTTCGTGCTGGTCTTCTTCATCAACCTGGTGCTGACGGCGCTGTACCTCGAGCTCGTGCCGCCGAAGGGATCGTGAGATGCCCCGGCCCCTCGCCGCGGCGCTGACGACGCTGGAGGACCTCGGCGACCAGCTGTCGTTCTACGCCCGCGCGATCGCCTGGATCCCGCGCACCGTGCGCCGCTACCGCACGGAGATCGCCCGGCTGCTGGCCGAGGTGGCGTTCGGGTCCGGCGCGCTGGTGGTCATCCTCGGCACGGCGGGCGTGATGCTGTCGCTGTCGCTGTTCGTCGGCTCGCTGGTGGGCCTGCAGGGCTTCCGCGCGCTCGACTCCCTGGGCGTCGAGGCGCTCACCGGGTTCATCACGGCCTACTTCAACACCCGCGACATCGCCCCGCTCGTGGCGTCCGCCGCGCTGACCGCGACCCTCGGCGCGGGCTTCACCGCCCAGCTCGGCGCGATGCGGATCTCCGAGGAGATCGACGCGCTGGAGGTGATGGCGGTGCCCTCCGTGCCGTTCCTCGTCACCACCCGGGTGATCGCGGGCGTCATCGCGATCGTCCCGATGTACACGATCGGCCTGCTCGCGAGCTACGCGGCGGCCCGCCTGAACGTCACGCTGTTGAACGGCCTGCCCGGCGGCACGTACGACCACTACTTCGACCTGTTCCTGCCGGTCAGCGACGTCCTCTACTCGTATCTCAAGGTCATCGCGTTCGCGGTGGTGATCATCCTGATCCACTGTTACTACGGCTACACCGCCAACGGCGGGCCCGCGGGCGTCGGCGTCGCCGTCGGCAGGGCGGTGCGGCTCTCGATCGTCGCGGCCGCGGTCATGGACTTCTTCCTCACGCTCGTGATCTACGGGACGGACACGTCCGTGCGGGTGGCGGGATGAAGGCCGTTCGGGGGCTGGCGTTCGTCGGCGTGCTCGCGCTCTTGATCGGGCTCGCCGTCGGCACGTACGCAGGCGTCTTCCGCTCGGGCATCCCGGTGACGCTGAAGGTCGACCGCGTCGGCACCCAGCTCGACCCGAAGGCCGACGTCAAGGTGCGCGGCCTGATCGTCGGCAGCGTGACGTCGATCAGCACCGACGGCGCGGGGGCCACCGTCGCGCTGTCGCTCGACCCGCGCAGGGTCGACGAGATCCCGGCCGACGTCACCGCTCGGCTGCTGCCCAAGACGCTGTTCGGCCAGAAGTACGTCGCGCTCGTCCCGCCCGCCGCGCCCGGCCCGCGACGGCTCGCCGCGGGCGACGTGATCACCGAGGACCGCAGCCGGTCCGCCCATGAGGTGGAGCAGGTGCTCGACGACCTGCTGCCGCTGCTGCAGGACGTCCGCCCGCAGGACCTGGCGACCACGCTCGGCTCGCTCTCGCAGGCGCTGCAGGGCCGCGGGACCGAGCTGGGGCAGACCCTCGTGCGCCTCGACACCCTCACCGGGGGCCTCAGGCCCGCGCTCCCCGACCTGCAGGCGGACATCACCCAGGTCGCCGACTTCTCCGAGAACCTCTCCGACGCCGCGCCGGACCTGCTCAACGCGTTGGCCGACCTCACCGTGACCAGCCGGACGATCGCCGAGCAGCGCGACGGCGTGGCACAGCTGCTCACGTCGGTCACCGGCGCGTCCGACGACGTGGCGGCCTTCCTCGACGCCAACGGCTCGAACGTGATCGCGCTCGCCTCGTCGAGCAGGCCGACGCTGGCCACGCTGGCCCGCTACGCGCCGGAGTTCCCGTGCCTGTTCGGCCAGCTCACCGCCGTCATCCCGCGCCTGGACGCCGTGTTCGGCAAGGGGACCGCCGAGCCGGGCGTGCATGTCACCGCCGAGATCGTCGTGAACCGGGGCAAGTACGTGCCGGGGGAGCAGCCGCGCTACGCCGACAACCGGGGACCGCGGTGCTACCCGATCCTGCCGCTGGCCCCGCAGTACCCGCCCGACGGCCCGTACCGCGACGGCACGCAGCCGACGCCCGCTCCGGTCGGTCAGCCGCGTGCGGACTTCGCGAGCTCCGGGATGATCCCCTCCGCCTACGACATGGGCCTGCCCAACTCGCCCGGTGAACGCCAGGTGCTGGCCGAGCTGGTGGCCCTGCGGGACGGGACGAGCCCGGACGCGGTCCCGGCGTGGAGCTCGATGCTCGTCGGGCCGCTCTACCGGGGCGCTGCGGTGCAGGTCGCATGAGCACGCCTGCGCGCGGAGCGGCGAGGCGCAGCGTGCCGTTGGCGCCGCTGCTGAAGTTCGCGACGTTCACCGTGATCGTCGCACTGGCCACGACGGTGCTCGGGCTGACCATCGCCAACGCGCAGAGCGGAGCGCGCACGGCCTACAGCGCGACGTTCACCGACGCGTCCGGCCTGCTGCCGGGCGACGACGTGCGGATCGCGGGCGTCGTCGTCGGCAGCGTCGACAAGGTCGCGATCGTCGACAGGAAGCTCGCGAAGGTCGACTTCAGCGTCGACGCCACCCAGCCGGTGCCCGCGTCGGCGACCGCGGCGATCCTCTACAAGAACCTCATCGGCCTGCGCTTCCTTGCGCTCGGCCAGGGCACGGGACCCACGGGCGCGATGCTGAAGCCGGGCGACGGCATCCCCGTCGGGCACACCCGGCCCCCGCTCAATCTGACCGAGCTGTTCAACGGCTTCCAGCCGCTGTTCGCCGCGCTGGACCCCCAGCAGGTCAACGCGCTGTCGATGGAGATCGTCCAGGTGCTGCAGGGCGAGGGCGGCACCGTCGAGGGGCTGCTGGCCAGTACGTCGTCGCTGACCAACGCGATCGCCGACCGCGACCAGGTGATCGGGCAGGTCGTGGACAACCTCACCGCGGTGCTCCAGACGGTCAACGCGCGGGACGACCAGCTGGCGGACCTCATCACGACGTTGCGGCAGCTCGTCTCGGGGCTCGCCGCCGACCGGCAGCCGATCGGCCAGGCCATCTCCTCGATCGGCGACCTGACCCAGGTGACGGCCGGGTTCGTCGACGCCGCCCGCCCCGATCTCCGCGGCGACATCGGCGCACTGGGCGACCTGTCGAACCAGCTCGACGCGGGCGGCCCGACGATCGCGAAGTACCTGCAGACCGCTCCGGACAAGCTCAACACGATCGCCCGCGCCGCGAGCTACGGCAGCTGGTTCCAGTTCTACCTCTGCGGCGTCGATGGCAAGGTCGGCGTCGGGAACCTCGTCCCGGCGACCGACATCCCGGCGTTCCGCTCGGACTCGCCGCGCTGCGGGCCCAACCCCTCGGGCACGCAGGGACAAAGCCCGCCGCTGGTGCCGGGCCTCGCGCCGCTGCCGTCGAACCTGCCGGTCGTCGGGCCGCTGCTGAGGGGCAGGTAGCCGTGGCCGCGCGCCGCCCCGTGCCGCTGGCGATCACCGGCATCGTCGTCATCGCCGCGGTCGTGCTGCTGGCCTGGGGCGCCCCGGCCATCCTGGCGCGCGCCACGACGTACCGGGCCGACTTCACCGAAGCCGCAGGCCTGCAGGCGGGCGACCTGGTGACGATCGCGGGCGTCGAGGCGGGCCGGGTCGCCGCGGTGGCGCTGGCAGGCGACCGCGTGCGCGTCACGTTCGCCGTCGACGACGCCTGGGTGGGCGACCAGACCAGCGCGTCGATCCAGATCCGGACGCTGCTGGGCGCGAAGTACCTGGCGCTCGACCCCGAGGGCAGCGCGCCGCTCGACCCGGCGACCGTGATCCCGTTGAGCCGCACGGCCTCCCCGCTGGACGTCGTCGCGGCGTTCGACGGCTTGTCGAGCACGCTCGACAAGCTCGACACCACACAGCTGGCCACCAGCTTGGAGACGCTCGCAGCCACGTTCCGCGACACCCCCGACGACGTGCGCGGCACGCTCGAGGGCCTGTCCCGGCTGTCCACGACGGTGGCGAGCCGCGACGACCAGATCCGCACCCTGCTCGCGGGGACCCACCAGCTGTCCACCGTCGTGGCGCAGCGGAGCGGCGACGTCACGACGCTGCTGTCGGACGGCAACCAGCTGCTCGCCGAGCTGCAGCAACGTGAACAGGCGATCAGCAACCTGCTGGAGGGCACCCGGCGGCTCTCGACGCAGCTCTCCGGGCTCGTCGCCGACAACCAGGCCCGCCTCCGTCCGACCCTGGAGACGCTCGGCCGCGTCGTGGACGTGTTGCAGCGCAACCAGGACGACCTCGCCGCCACGATCAGGAGCGAGGCCGTGTTCATCCGCCTGTTCACCAACGCCGTCGGCAACGGCCACTGGTTCGACACCTACATCTGCGGGCTGCTGCCCGCCCCGACCATCGGCCCGTTGAACCCCGGAGGGTGCTGATGGCCGCCTCGACGCCCGCCGATCGTCGGCAGCTGCAGGTCGTCGGCCTCGCCTGCACCCTCGCCGTCGTCATCGCCGCGGCCGGGTGGGCGGCGGGGACGCCCGCAGGCGACCGCACGGTGACCGCGTACTTCACCAACGCGTCGGCCCTGTTCCCCGACAACCAGGTGATGGTGCTCGGGGTGCCGGTCGGTTCGATCGACGCCATCACCCCGGAGGGCACCCAGGTGCGCGTGGACATGACGATCACCGACCCGGCCGTCCGGCTGCCCGCCGACGCCAAGGCGGCCGTGGTCGCGCCCAGCCTGGTCACGGGCCGCTACGTCCAGCTGCTGCCCCCGTACCGCGGCGGTCCCGAGCTCGCCGACGGCGCGGTGATCCCGTTGAGCCGCACGGCGGTCCCGTTGGGCGTCGACGACCTGGCCCGCACCGCCACGCAGCTCGCGCAGGCCCTCGGGCCCAACGGGGCCAACCGCGACGGGGCCGTCTCGGACGCGCTCGCGGTGGGGGCCCGCAACCTCGACGGCAACGGCCAGGCGGTCAACGACACGATCCGCAACCTCGGCGACCTCTCGGGGACGCTGTCGGGGTCGAGCAAGGACCTCTTCGGCACGGTCACCGAGCTGGAGACCTTCACTTCAGCGCTCGCGAAGAACGACGACCAGGTGCGCGAGTTCAACGGACGGCTCGCGGACGTCAGCGGGTTCCTCGCGGCCCAGCGCGGTCAGCTGGGGGACGCGCTCGCCCAGCTCGCGACCGCGCTCGACGACGTCGCCTCGTTCGTCAAGGACAACCGGGCCGCGGTGAAGCACGACGTGGACGGCCTCACCGACGTCACGGCCACGCTCGTCGACCAGCAGAAGGCGCTGACCGACGTGCTCGACGTCGCCCCCGCCGCGACGAGCAACCTGATCGAGACCTACAACGGCTCGTCGGGCACCCTCGACACGCGCCCGGACATCAACGAGCTGGCCAACCCGCCGCTCGTGACGCTGTGCAAGCTCCTCGGCACCCCCGGCGGCACGACACCGCGCGGGGTGCCGACCGCCGTCACCGACGCGTGCTCCTCGCTGTCCACCGTGGTCTCGGGCGCGGCCCCGCTGCCCAGCGCAGCCGACGTGCTCACCGCCCTGTACGCCGACCAGCCGCTTCCGGTGGCCGGACTCGCCCTGCCGCTGGTGGCCCGCCCCGCTCCCGGGGTCGGCTCGACGCCGCCTGCGCCCCAGCCGTCGGTGCCCCAGCCGCCGTCGACGAAGACAGCGCCTGCTCCTGCGGGCACGGCGCCGGGTGACCCGGTGCTCTCCCCGGTGCTGTCGCTGCTGGGCGGCGGGAAGTGAGCCCGGGGCTGGTCCCGCTGGTGGTGGTGACGACCGTCGTCGGCCTCGTCGCCAGTGGCTGCGGGGTGCTCTCGGGCGGCCTGCGCGGGGTGGACCTGCCCGGCGGTGCAAGCCTCGGCGAGCACCCCTACTCGGTCACCATCGAGTTCGCCGACGTCGTCGACCTGGTGCCGCGGTCGCTGGTGAAGGTGGACGACGTGCCGGTCGGCTCGGTCGCGTCGATCGCGGTGGATCCGGGGACGTGGAACGCCCGCGTGACCGTCGACCTCAACGGCGACGTGCGGCTGCCCGCCAACGCCTCCGCCCGGGTGCGCACGACGAGCCTGCTGGGGGAGAAGTTCGTCGAGCTGGCCGCGCCCGCGCAGGGCGCCACCGGGACCCTGGCCGGGGGCGCGGACATCCCGGTCACCCGCACGGGGCGGGCCGCGGAGGTCGAGGAGGTCCTCGGAGCGCTGTCGATGCTGCTCAACGGGGGTGGGGTGGCGCAGATCAAGACGATCTCGACGCAGCTCAACGCCGCGCTCAACGGCAACGAGCCCCAGATCCGCTCGCTGCTGGCGAACCTGAACACGCTCGTCGCGGGGCTGGACAGCCACAAGGGCGAGATCACCCGCGCGCTCGACGGCCTCAACCGGCTCACCGCCACCCTCGCCGACCGGCGCGGCGAGATCACCACGACCCTCGACGACCTCGCCCCCGGCCTGAAGGAGCTGGAGCGGCAGCGCGCGCAGCTGGTGGACATGCTGCGCGCGCTCGACCGGCTCTCCGGCGTGGCCACGCACGTCGTCAACGCGAGCAGGGACGATCTGCTGGCCGACCTGCGCGCGCTCCAGCCCACGTTGACGAAGCTCGCCGCGGCAGGGCAGGACCTGCCCGACTCGCTGCAGTTGCTGGGCAGCTTCCCGTTCACCGATGCGGCCCAGCAGGCCGTCGCAGGGGACTACGCGAACCTGTACCTGACCGCCGACCTCGACCTGAAGGACCTGTTGGACAACCTCGCCCGGTCCAACCAGCCCTTCCCGGGGCCGGACACCCCGCTGTTCAACATGCTGCCGCCGACCGCGCAGCTGCTCGGCCCGCTGATCGGCGGCGCCGACCCGAGAAGGCCGCCGACGTTCCCGCTGCTGGGCGCGGTGCCGGTGCCGCTCGCGAGCCCGGACGGCGTTGCCAAGGCGCCGTCGTCGAAGCACATCCCGGCCACCCCGACGCCGACCCCGACGCCGACGCGCACGCCGAAGGCGAAGCGCACGCCGTCCGGGAGCATCGTCGACACGCTGCTCGGAGGCCTCTGAGTGATCACGAGGACGGCACGGGTCCAGCTGCTCGGACTGCTGCTGGTCACCCTGCTCGGGGTCGGCTACGTCGGGTTCCGCTACGCGGGCTTCGGGAACCTGCTGGGCGCGTCGACGTATCCGGTGCACGTGCAGTCGGCCGACTCCGGCGGCATCTTCACTGGGGCCGACGTCACCTACCGCGGCGTCAGCGTCGGGCGGGTCGGACCGCTGACGCTGACCGCGACCGGCGTCGACGTCCAGCTCGACATCGACCGGAACGCCCCCGCCATCCCGTCCGACGTCGACGCCGCGGTGCGCGACCTGTCGGCGATCGGCGAGCAGTACGTCGACCTGACGCCTGCCCGGGACGACGGCCCCGACCTGCAGAGCGGCGCGACGATCCCGCTCGCGCGCACGAGCACGCCGGTCGGTGTCGAGGACCTCGTGAGCAACCTCGACGCGTTCGTGAAGTCGGTGCCGCTGGACGCGCTGCGCACCGTCGTCGCGCAGCTGGGCACCGCCTTCACCGACACCGCGCAGCCGCTGCAGCGGCTCCTGGACACGACCTCGGCGTTCACCCAGGACGCCCAGGACGCGCTGCCGCAGACGGTGGCGCTGCTGCACGACGGCCGGACCGTGCTCACCACCCAGAACGAGACCGCGGGCCAGTTCGCGGACTTCAGCCACAGCCTCGCGCAGGTCGCCGCCCAGCTGCGGTCGTCGGATCCGGACGTGCGCAGGCTGATCCAGAACGGGCCGCGGGCCGCCGACCAGATCAGCGGACTGCTCGACGAGAGCGGATCGGGGCTCGGCGACGTGCTGGCCAACCTGCTGACCGTCTCCCGGATCGTCGAGCCGCGTCAGTCCAACCTCGACCAGATACTGGTGACCTACCCAGGCGTCACGTCGGTGACGCCGTCCGTCGCCCCCGGCGACGGCACCGCGCACCTCGGCCTCGCGCTCGACATCTTCGACCCGCTGCCCTGCACGAAGGGCTACGAGGCCACGCCGCGGCGCGCGGGCAACCAGGTCCTCGACACGCCCGCGAACGCCAAGGCCTACTGCGCCGAGGCCCCGACCAGCTCGGTCGACGTCCGCGGAGCGCAGAACGCGCCACGCGCCCGCTTTCACGGCGCCCCGGCGAGCCGCAGGCCGACCGGCGCACACCCCGACCCGAACATCACCGTCACGGTGGCGAGCTCGGCTCTCCCGCTGAGCTCGCCCGTGCAGATCCTGCTGCCCTGACCAGGAGGTGCAGTCAACGATGACCCCCACGACCGACGCGACCGCCACGACCGACGCGACCGCCACGACCGACGCGCCCCCGACGACCGACGCGCCCCCCGACCCGGACGCGGAGCAGGCCCGTCCCGCCTGCAGGCACGCCCCCGCCGCCCTTCGCCGGGTCCTGACCATCGCGGTGGCGCTCGCCGCGCTCGCGGCCGTCGCGCTGGGCGTGCTGTGGGTGCTTACGCTCACCAGCTCGGCGCTGGCGTTGGGCCGCGACCGCGACGCCGTGCTCGTCGACGCCCGGCAGGCCGCGATCAACCTCAACTCGCTCGACTACCGCAATGCGGAAGCGGGCCTCGACCTGTGGCAGCAGTCCTCCACGGGAACGGTGCTCGCGGAGTTCCAGCAGAACCGCGACCAGTACGCCAAGCTCGTCCAGGACTCGAAGCGCTCGACGGTCGCCACCGTGCCGGACGCGGCCGTCACCGAGCTGGACGAGCACGCGGGGGTGGCGCGGGTGCTGGTCGCGGTCGACGTCACCGTCACCCCGCAGGGCGGGCCCGCCGCCGTCACCCGGCAGCGGCTGCAGATGGAGCTGACGCGCACGCCGGACGGCTGGAAGGTCAGCTTGCTCAGCCCCGTCCGCTCGCCCGTGACCAGCGGCAACTGAGAGCCCAGGAGACCAGCATGGTAAGTCCCGGCCCGCACCGACCTCGAGCCACCGGCATCCGCCGCCCCCGCGTCGCGGGTCGGGTGCCCGCCCGTCCGAAGGGCCCGGCCACCCCCGCCGCCGCCGTCACCGTCAGCGCTCCCGCCGACCACGCGCAGGAAGACCGCGCGCAGGACGACCGCTTGCAGGACGACCGCGCGCAGGACACCGCGGTCGCGGTCGCCGAGCAGCGCCCTCAGCCGACCGGGAAGCGGCAGCTTCGTCGCCGCGGGGTCAGTTACCGGGTGGCAGGTCCGGCCACCGCAACCCGTCGAGCGCGCAGAGCGATCCCGGTACCGGTGCTCGCGGTGGCGTTGGCGCTCGCGGTCGGCCTGGCCGTGTTCTTCGGGGTCGCCGACGCCCGGCTCCGCGGCACTCCGGCCGCGCAGAACACGGCGCTGGTGGACATCGCCACCACGGCGCAGGTCAGCAGGCAGGTCGACGACGCGCTCAAGACGATCTACTCGTTCGACTACGCACGCCTGGACCAGAACGAGGCCGCGGCCCGCGCCGTGATCACGCCGGGGTTCGCGGCCCAGTTCAACGAGCTGTTCACCCAGGTGCGCAGGCTCGCGCCGCAGCAGCAGGCCGTGGTGAGGGCCACGGTGAACGTCTCCGCGGTCAAGTCGATCAACGGCGACACCGCGGTGCTGCTGGTCTTCCTCGACCAGCAGGCCACCCGCGCGCAGTCGGGCAGCGGGCCCCAGCAGCTGGCGGCGGCGGGCCGCCTGACCGTCACCGCGCAGCAGGTGAACGGCATCTGGAAGGTGGCCGACGTCCAACCTCGCTAGTGTCCTGCGCCGAGCCACACCTCACCGGGGTGGCCGGACTCCTGATGTGCCTCTCGCGGCGAGCACAACCCGCTGTCACCGGCGACGGCGCGTCGCGTATCGTTGGGTGTAGTTCCACCGAAGACCGCAGGTCTGCGTCTCCCGAGCGATCGGGGGCGCACGAAGGTCCCGTCGCAGGCGGGCGACCCGCGCAGGAGGACGAGGTCCGATCGGGCGCATGCCCGTCCACGCCCCGTGCGCTTGCGCCGGGGCGTTCGTGTGTCCGGGGTTGTCGTGGCGGTGGGTACTACCAACCGACACCCCGAGAGGAGGCACACCGATGGTTCGACCCGACAAGATCACGGCGGTCGCTGAGATCGCCGAGAAGTTCCGGGGCGCGTCAGCGTCGGTGGTCACCGAGTACCGCGGGCTGACCATGTCGCAGCTGACGACGCTGCGTCGTTCGCTCGGCGAGGGCACGACCTACCGTGTCGCCAAGAACACGCTGGTCAAGCGGGCCGCTGAGGACGCAGGGGTCGACGGGCTCGAGCAGATGCTCCTCGGCCCGACGGCGATCGCGTTCATCACCGGCGAGCCGGTGGACGCCGCGAAGGCGCTGCGCGACTTCGCCAGGACCAACCAGAGCCTGGTGATCAAGGGCGGCTTCATGGACGGTCGCGCGCTGACCGTCGCCGAGGTCAACCAGCTCGCCGAGCTCGAGTCGCGCGAGGTCCTGCTGGCCAAGCTGGCAGGCGCGATGCAGGCCAACCTGAGCAAGGCCGCAGGCCTGTTCGCCGCTCCGGCGTCGCAGGTTGCCCGGCTGGCGCAGGCGCTCGCCGATAAGCGTGCGGAGGAGGAGGGCCCGGTCACGGCCGACGCCACCACCGAGACCGATGCCACCGCAGAGGTCAGCGCACAGGTCAGCGCAGAACCCGTCGCCGACTCGGCCGCCGAGCCGACCGACTCCTGACCACCACCCCAATCCGTTAGAGAGGAAACGCCACCATGGCGAAGCTCAGCACCGACGAGCTGCTCGAGGCCTTCAAGGACCTCACCCTGATCGAGCTCTCGCAGTTCGTGAAGAAGTTCGAGGAGACGTTCGACGTCACCGCAGCCGCTCCCGTCGCGGCCGCCGCCGCGCCCGGCGCAGCCGCCGCGGCCGCCCCCGCGGAGGAGGAGAAGGACGAGTTCAACGTCGTCCTCGAGGCCGCGGGCGAGAAGAAGATCCAGGTCATCAAGGTCGTGCGCGAGCTCGTGTCCGGCCTGGGCCTGAAGGAGGCCAAGGACCTCGTGGAGTCGGCCCCCAAGCCGATCCTCGAAGGCGTCGCCAAGGACGCGGCCGACGCCGCACAGAAGAAGCTGGAGGAGGCGGGCGCCAAGGTCAGCCTGACCTGATCGCCCCCTGTGCGCGGAAACCGTCGCCATGGCGACGGTTTCCGCGCACAGGCCTCAGCGGCCGCGCAGCTCACGGCGCAGCAGCTTGCCGGTGACCGTCTTGGGCACCTCGTCGAGGAACTCCACCTGGCGGGGGTACTTGTAGGCCGCCAGCCGCTCCTTGGTGAACGCGATCAGCTCCGCCGCGGTCGCCGTCTTCCCCGGCCGCAGGCTGACGAACGCCTTCACCGTCTCGCCGCGGTACTCGTCGGGCACGCCGATCACGGCGGCCTCCCGCACCGCCTCGTGCTCGTAGAGCACGTCCTCGACCTCACGCGGCCACACCTTGTACCCGCCCGCGTTGATCTGGTCCTTCTTGCGGTCGACGATGTAGAACCAGCCCTCGGCGTCCATGTACCCGACGTCGCCGGTGTGCAGTGAGCCCCCCGGCAGCGCGTTCGCCGTCTCCTCCGGCTTGTTCCAGTACCCCGCGACGACCTGCGGGCCGGTGGTGACGATCTCGCCGATCTCCCCGGGCGGCAGCTCCTCGCCGCCGTCGCCGAGGATCTGCACCACCGTGTTGTAGATCGGCACTCCGACCGACAGCGCGCCGGAGGCCTCGTCCACCGGCCCCTCGACGCCCATGGGGGTGCCGTGCGACGGCGAGGTGGTCTCGGTCAGCCCGTAGACGTTGTGGATGTAGTGGCCGAACGTCGACGCGAACGCCTTCACCGTCGACGGCGGGATCGGCGCGCCACCGGACATGATCTTCGTCAGCGACTTCAGCGCGTCGGCCTCCGCGTTGGGCGCGTTCATCAGCGCGATGAACACCGTGATCGCGCCGACGGTGAACGTCGGGCGGTGCTCGCGGATCACGTCGATGCCGAGGCTGGGCTCGAAGCGGTGGAACAACACCAGCGGCACGCCCGCCAGCAAGGACACGGTGACGTGCGCGATCAGCCCGGTGATGTGGAAGAGCGGCGCGACACCGAGCACGACGTCCGAGCCGGTCAGGCCGCACCAGTCGCGGTAGAACTGGCTGTTGAACGTGACGTTGCCGTGGGTGTTCATCGCCCCCTTCGGCGGCCCGGTGGTGCCCGAGGTGTAGGTCAGGAACGCCGTGTCGGCCGCGGCGAACGCGATCGGCGGCGGCGTCTGGCCCCGGAAGCGCTCGAGCAGTCCGGCGAGGTCGACGGTGGCGTCGAAGCTCAGCCGTTCCGACGCCGGGAACGCCCGCGGGTCGCCCGTGGTCTGGTACTCCAGCTCCGACGTCGTGATCACCGTGCGCACGTCGGTCTCGCCGACGACCGCGGCGGCGACATCGCGGTAGAGGCTCTCCAGACACACCAGCACCGACGTGCCCGAGTCGCGCAGCAGCAGCGCCAGCTCCCGCTCCCGGTTCATCGGGTTGATCGAGACGGCGATGCCGCCCGCCTTCCACGTCCCCACCAGGCAGATGACGAACTGGGGCACGTTCTGCAGGTACATCGCCACCCGGTCGCCCCTGGCCAGGCCGTCGTCGAGGAGGGCGGCGGCGAACGCGTCGCTCAGCGCGTCCAGCTCGCGGTAGGTGATGGTCCCGTCGAAGTAGCGCAGCGCGTCGCCGTCGGGGTTGCGGGCCGCGCCTGCCCGGAACATGGCCAGCGCGTCGGTGAAGTCGGGCGTGATGTCGTGCGGCTGGCCCTGGGCGTACAGGTGCAGCCAGGGCCGCTCGCCGTAGCCGCCCATCAGCGGATCGCGATCGGGTTCACCGGCGCCCCGCTGCCGCCGACGACCTTCAGCGGCGCGGCGACGTACAGGAAGCTCCAGCGGCCGTCCTCGGCGCAGGCCGCGGCCAGCTCGTCCAGCCAGGCGATCTCGGTGAGCGTGACGCCGAGGTTGCGCATCAGCGCGCAGTGCAGGGGCAGCGCAACGCCCGTGTGGGGCTCGTAGGTGACCTCGTTGGCGATGGTGTCGGTGACCAGGTTGGGGATCTCCCGCTGTTGGAACCACTCGACGAGCTCGCGCGAGTAGGTCAGGCCCGGCTCGTTGAAGCCGTCGTAGAACGCCGCCTTGTCGTTGAGCTCGTACCAGTACTTCATGAAGCCCGTGCGGACGCAGAGGATGTCGTGCGGCTCGATCGTGACGTTCTGCGCGGCGGCCGCGGCCTCCAGGTCGGTGTGGTCGAACGTCTCGCCCTTGTCGAGCCACTGCTTGCCGCGGTGGCGCGCCATGTCGACGAGCACGCCGCGGCCCACGACGCCCTTCTCGGCGATCGGCAGGACCGACGCCTTGTCCATCGTGCCCACCGTTGTGCGGGCGTCGTAGCCGTTCCAGAGCTGCCCGTCGTACCAGACGTGGCCCAGCGCGTCGTACTGCGTCGAGCCCTGCAGGAACATCGTGGCCGTGTCGTCGGCGTAGTGGAGGCCGCCGGGGAACGCGGGCGCACCTTCACGGTCCCACGTCGACTCGTCGAGCTCCATCCGCTTCTCCATCGGTGACCGCCCCGGCCACACGGGATCGCCGGGGCCCTCCGTTGCGCCCATGCGGATCTGCAGGGTGAACACGTCGCCCGTGCGGATGTGCTGGGCGCCGCGCAGCACCTCCTTCGCGTCGAGGTAGTTGAGCGCGCCGAGCTCGTCGTCGGGTCCCCACTTGCCCCAGTTCTTCGGAGCGTCGGAACCCAGTACCTCGTTCATGGCGGGGGCGTCGGGCATGGAAGTCTCCTCGTCGTCGTTGACGGACGGTGCCGCGTGCCGATCGTTCGACGGGCCTGCGAGACTGTCAACACGGGCCGCGTGCGTCCAATTGGGGGATGTCGCATGCCACTACACAGCGTGGGACAGCGCGCGGCGAGACGGGCGGGGCGACCGGCCGCCGAACTGCTTCGGCGGGCGCTGATCACCACTTCAGGCCGCTGCGGCGGGTCGGACGGTTGACGGAGCAAGGTGAGGGCGCCGTGAGGTGGACCGACGGTCGTCGTCACGCCGCGTGCTCACCGGTCGTCGGCCGAAGAGGACCACTTACCGACGCGTAGGGCCTTGACTCGGTGCGCCTGTCAGGTCACTCTTAGGTCTCGATGGTTTCCTTGGAGACGCATCTCGACAGCCGCTGCGTTTGCAGCTAGACTGCCTCTTTGCGCTGCCCTCATCCAGCTACGCGTGCGCTCAGGCGGTCTCATCGTCGAGATCTCCGCAGAGCGTACCCGGTAGCTGAGCTGATGGCCGCGCCCTGACAACAGACGGCGTGCACCGGCAAAGGCCTCGTGCGTCTCCCGCCAACTCCGGACGCTAACGCCGGGGTGTGTGGGCAGACGGTATCGCGACCCCCCCGATACACGCCAGATGAGAGCGCAGTTCCGGAAGGACGCATCTTGGCATCGCCGCACGCCACCAAGACCCTCGCGACCACCTCGGACCACCAGAATCTCCCTGGGGCGCCAACTCGCGTCTCCTTCGCGAAAATCCGCGAGCCGCTCCGGGTGCCCGACCTGCTTGACCTGCAGACCCAGTCCTTTGAGTGGCTGGTGGGCGACGAGGCGTGGTTCCAGCGGCGGATCGAGGCCGGAGACGAAAACCCGATGGGCGGCCTGGAGGACATCCTGGCCGAGATCTCCCCTATCGAGGACTTCTCCGGATCCATGTCCCTTTCCTTCTCCGACCCTCGGTTCGACGAGGTGAAGGCCTCCGAGGAGGAGTGCAAGGACAAGGACATGACCTACGCGGCTCCGCTGTTCGTCACAGCGGAGTTCACCAACAACACCACCGGTGAGATCAAGAGCCAGACGGTCTTCATGGGCGACTTCCCCGTGATGACCCGCAAGGGCACCTTCATCATCAACGGGACCGAGCGCGTCGTCGTCTCCCAGCTCGTCCGCTCGCCGGGCGTGTACTTCGACAGCTCGATCGACAAGTCCACCGACAAGGACGTCTTCTCCGTCAAGATCATCCCGTCGCGTGGGGCATGGCTGGAGTTCGACGTCGACAAGCGCGACACGGTCGGTGTCCGCATCGACCGCAAGCGCCGCCAGCCGGTCACGGTGCTGCTGAAGGCACTGGGCTGGTCGGCCGAGCAGATCTCCGCGCGCTTCGGCTTCTCCGAGACCATGCTGGCCACGCTGGAGAAGGACCACACCGCGGGCCAGGACGAGGCGCTGCTCGACATCTACCGCAAGCTGCGGCCCGGCGAGCCCCCCACCAGGGAGAGCGCCCAGGCGCTCCTGGAGAACCTGTTCTTCAAGGACAAGCGCTACGACCTGGCGAAGGTCGGCCGCTACAAGGCCAACAAGAAGCTCGGCGTCGGCGTGGAGCCCTCGACCGGCACGCTCACCGAAGACGACATCGCCACCACCATCGAGTATCTCGTCCGGCTGCACGCCGGTGAGACGTCGATGACGGTGGGCGAGGGCGAGAACGCGGTCACGATTCCCGTCGAGACCGACGACATCGACCACTTCGGCAACCGGCGCCTGCGCACGGTCGGCGAGCTGATCCAGAACCAGATCCGCGTCGGCCTCTCGCGCATGGAGCGCGTCGTCCGCGAGCGGATGACGACCCAGGACGTCGAGGCGATCACGCCGCAGACCCTGATCAACATCCGCCCGGTGGTGGCGGCGATCAAGGAGTTCTTCGGCACGTCGCAGCTGTCGCAGTTCATGGACCAGACCAACCCGCTCGCCGGGCTCACGCACAAGCGTCGCCTCTCGGCGCTGGGCCCCGGCGGTCTCTCGCGTGAGCGCGCGGGCATGGAGGTCCGCGACGTCCACCACAGCCACTACGGCCGCATGTGCCCGATCGAGACGCCGGAAGGGCCGAACATCGGCCTGATCGGCTCGCTGTCGAGCTTCGCGCGGGTCAACCCGTTCGGCTTCATCGAGACGCCCTACCGGCGTGTCGTCGAGGGCGTCGTCACCGAGAAGATCGACTACCTCACCGCCGACGAGGAGGACCGCTTCGTCGTCGCGCAGGCCAACGCGCCGCTCAACGAGGACGGCTCGTTCCAGGAGGACCGCGTCCTCGTCCGGCGCAAGGGCGGCGAGGTCGACTACATCCCGCCGACGGGGGTCGACTACATCGACGTCTCGCCGCGGCAGATGGTCTCGGTCGCCACCGCGATGATCCCGTTCCTCGAGCACGACGACGCCAACCGCGCCCTGATGGGCGCGAACATGCAGCGCCAGTCGGTGCCGCTGCTCCGCTCGGACTCGCCGCTGGTCGGCACCGGCATGGAGCTGCGCGCCGCGGTCGATGCAGGCGACGTGGTCGTGGCCGAGAAGGCCGGTGTCATCGAGGAGCTGTGCGCCGACTTCATCACGGTCATGGCCGACGACGGCAGCCGCCAGACCTACCGGCTGCACAAGTTCCGCCGCAGCAACCAGGGCACGTGCACCAACCAGAAGCCCATCGTGGACGAGGGCGCACGGGTCGAGGTGGGCCAGGTGCTCGCCGACGGGCCGTGCACCGAGAACGGCGAGATGGCGCTGGGCAAGAACCTGCTCGTCGCGATCATGCCGTGGGAGGGCCACAACTACGAGGACGCGATCATCCTCTCGCAGCGCCTCGTGCAGGACGACGTGCTCACGTCGATCCACATCGAGGAGCACGAGATCGACGCCCGCGACACGAAGCTGGGTGCCGAGGAGATCACGCGGGACATCCCGAACGTCTCCGAGGAGGTCCTGGCCGACCTCGACGAGCGCGGCATCATCCGCATCGGTGCCGAGGTGCAGCCGGGCGACATCCTCGTCGGCAAGGTCACGCCCAAGGGCGAGACCGAGCTGACCCCCGAGGAGCGCCTGCTGCGCGCGATCTTCGGCGAGAAGGCGCGCGAGGTGCGCGACACGTCGCTGAAGGTGCCGCACGGCGAGAACGGCAAGGTCATCGGCATCCGGGTGTTCTCCCGCGATGACGAGGACGAGCTGGCACCGGGCGTCAACGAGCTGGTGCGCGTGTACGTCGCCCAGAAGCGCAAGATCCAGGACGGCGACAAGCTCGCGGGCCGCCACGGCAACAAGGGCGTCATCGGCAAGATCCTCCCGGCGGAGGACATGCCGTTCCTGCCCGACGGCACGCCGGTCGACATCATCCTCAACACCCACGGCGTCCCGCGAAGGATGAACATCGGCCAGGTACTGGAGACCCACCTCGGGTGGATCGCCAAGACCGGGTGGGAGATCGAC
>DASWUV010000117.1:0-1597 GCA_036401495.1 Pseudonocardia sp.
CTCCAGCCCGTCAACCGGGCCGAGCACTGCGGTCGTCCAGGTACGCGTCCAGCGCCGCCGCGCCTGCGAGCATCGCGCGGCTCCTGGCCGAGAGCCGGGCGCGCCAGTCCCGCAGCATCGACTCCAGCGGCGTGACGCCGCCTGCCGAGCGAACCTGGGCGATGAGCGGGGCGATCTGCGCCAGCAGGTAGCCACCGCGTCGGAGTTGGTGAACCAGCAGGGCGTCGCGGACGTCCGCCTCGCCGTAGACCCGGTAGCCCGTCTGCGGGTCGCGGCGCGGCGCCACCAGACCGGCGCGTTCCCACTTGCGCAGGGTGGCCGGGCGGACGCCGAGTCGGCGCGCCAGCGGGCCGACGAACGTGTCACCGCGCTCCCGCGGCACCGGGTCGAGGTCGCGCAAGGCGGCTTCGACGGCCTGCAGCGTGCGGCGGTCGTCGAGCAACTGGGCGTGGCTCTCGTCGATGAGCCGGAGCGCGTCCTCGGTCGCGTCCCGGTTGACCGCCTGCATGATCGCGCCCGCCGCCCGGTGGCCGTGTCCCGGCACGAGCGCGAGGAACGCCCGGAGAGCCTGCACGTGCAGCGCGGTGTAGGTGCGGTATCCGTGCGGGGTCCGTTCGACGCCGGGCACGACGCCTGCCGCCTCGTAGTTTCTGATCGCCTGCGTGGACAGGCCGTGCTCGCGTGCCAGGTCGACCGGCCTGAGCCGTCCACTGGTTTGAGGGTTCTGCCTCATTGTGGGCCCACATCGCGACAAAGTTTCAACCGATGGTTCAACGATACCGTTGACCAGATGATCGCTGGTACCCAGGACATCGCCCATCCGATCGACGCCGCGACCGTCATGCGGCTCCTCCCGACCCGGCCGCGGCTGCTGGCCCTGGGCGAGCCGACCCATGGCGAGGACGTCCTGCTCGACGTGCGCAACGGGCTCTTCCGGCAGCTCGTCGAGCAGGAGGGCTACCGGACGATTGCGCTCGAGACCGACTGCGTGCGCGGCCTCGTCGTGGACGACTACGTCACCTCGGGGACCGGCACCCTCGACGACGTCATGCAGCGCGGCTTCAGCCACGGCTGGGGTGCGTCGGCGGGCAACCGAGAGCTGGTGCGCTGGATGCGCGCACACAACGACGCCAGCCAGGCATCCGAGCGGTTGCGGTTCGCCGGGTTCGACGGACCGCTGGAGATCACCGCCGCGGCCTGCCCTCGGGAGGCCCTCACCGCAGTGCTCGCCTACCTCACCACCTGGGCCGACGCCGACCTGCTCCCCTGCGACGCCGATGCGCTCGACCGGCTGCTCGGCGTCGACGACCGCTGGACGAACCCTGCGGCGATGCTGGACCCCGCCCAGTCCGTGGGGCAGACGTCGCAGGCCCAGCAGCTGCGGCTGCTCGCCGACGACCTCGTGACGCTGCTCGACGCACAGACGCCACAGCTGATCGCGGCATCCTCCCGGGCCGACTGGGAGCGCGCACGCCTGTACGGGCGCACCGCCGTCGGGCTGCTGCGCTACCACTTCTGGATGGCCGACACGTCGCCCGGTCGCATGGCGCGGCTGCTGGCTCTGCGGGACGCGATGATGTCCGCGAACCTGTTGGCC
>DASWUV010000118.1:0-1792 GCA_036401495.1 Pseudonocardia sp.
CGCATCGACGACCGCGCCCTCACCCGCAGGCACTCGACCATCGCCCTCACCGGCGACAGCGGCCGGCCCCGCCTGCACCCCGAAGCCGCCGACACCTTGTTCTGGTTCGACGCGCACACCGGGTCGACCACCCGCTGGACCAGCGACGACCTCGCCCTCGGCGAGCTGGCCCACGCCCCCCACCCCGACTCCGAGAACCCCGACCACGGCTGGTGGCTCACCTTCGCCACCCACCGCGCCACCGGCGAGAGCTGGCTGCTGGTGATCCCCGCCGCCGACCCCGGCGCAGGCCCGCAGGCCCGCGTCCGGATACCCGTTCGGGTCCCACTCGGCCTGCATGGCGTCTGGCTGCCCGATCACCCCGAACCCCAACCCACCGGAGGAACACCATGACCGCCATCGACACCCCCACCGTCCCCACCGCCACCGACCGGTTCTTCGCCGACGCCACCTTCGACTTCGAGTTCCGCGACGCGCTCGGCGCGACCGCCTACGGCGTCGGCGACCCGGGCATGTGGCTCGCCAGCGCACGGAACATCGTGGACGGCGACCAACAGAGCTGGTTCGACGCCTGGACCGCGCGGGCCGATCAGCTCTCGGGCCTCGGCGAGGCCGCCGCGGCACAGCGCGAGCGCCACGGCGCGTCCTGGGCGTACCTGTCAGCCTCGGCGGCGTACTCCAAGGCCATGGCCGTCATCGACGGCCTGCCGACCGACGAGGGCAACGCGGTCCTGCTCCCGACCTTCCGCAACTCCCGACGCTGCTGGGACGCGATGATCGACGCGTCTGCGGGCCGGTTCGTGCGTGTCGCGGTGCCTTACGAGGGCACCACGCTGCCCGGTTACCTGCTGCGGCCCGACGCGAGCGGTGCACGCCGACCGACCCTCGTGATGACCAACGGCAGCGACGGTCCGCTGGCCAGTCTGTGGGCCACCGGCGTCGCCGAGGCCCTCGACAGGGGCTGGAACGCCTTCGTCTACGACGGGCCAGGGCAGCAGTCCATGCTGTTCGAGCGCAATGTGCCGTTCCGCCCCGACTGGGAGGCCGTACTCACCCCGGTCGTCGACGCCCTGGTCCGCCGCCCGGACGTCGACGCCGACGCGCTCACCGCCTACGGCATCAGCCAGGCAGGCTATTGGCTCCCGCGGGCGCTGGCGTTCGAGCACCGGTTCGTCGCCGCCTGCGCCGATCCCGGCGTCGTCGACGTCTCCACCTCGTGGACCGGCCACCTGCCGCAGTCGATGGTGGACATGCTCGACAACGGCCAGAAAGACCAGTTCGACGCCATCATGGCGAAGATCGACCAGGACCCGGCCCAGGCCCGCGAGTACGCCTTCCGGGCCCGGCCCTACGGCATCACCGACCCCTACGACCTCTACACCGCAGTGCGGACCTACCAGCTCCGCGACGTCGCCGCGAAGATCAGCACCCCGATGCTGATCACCTCCCCCCAGGACGAGCAGTTCTGGCCCGGCCAGTCCGACGAACTCGCCGTACTGCTCACCGTGCCGCACCAGGTGACGTCATTTGCCCGGCAAGACGGGGCGAACTTCCACTGCGAGCCGCTGGCCAGGCGACTGACCTCCTACCAGATCTTCGACTGGCTGACCGGACGGCTCGACCGCACGAACCGGCCCACGACACGTCTCTGAGAGAACTTCCACCATGATCGCCGAAACGATCAAGTTCGTGCTCGTCAACTTCACCGTCACACTATTTGTGCTTGGCCTCGTCGCCGCCGGGGTGCGCATCGTCAGAGCCGGACGTGCCCGGTCTCAGATCATCGTGACCG
>DASWUV010000119.1:0-14211 GCA_036401495.1 Pseudonocardia sp.
GCCCAGCTCGCCGCGGCCGTACCGGTGCCGGTGTCGGCCGACCTGGAGAACGGGTTCGCCGACGACCCGGCGGGCGTCGCGGCCACCGTCGAAGCGGCCGCCGCCACGCCGCTGCAGGGTTGCTCCATCGAGGACCGCGGCCCCGGCGGGGTATACCCGATCGACCTCGCCGTCGAGCGCGTGGCGGCGGCGGCCAAGGCGGCGGCCGGGCGGCTCGTGCTCACCGCGCGGGCCGAGGCCTTCCTGCTCCCCGACCCCGACCTCGCCGACGTCGTCACCCGGCTGCAGCGCTTCGCCGAGGTCGGGGCGGATGTCGTGTACGCCCCCGGCCTGACCCGACCCGCTGACATCGCCACGGTCGTGACGGAGGTCGACCGGCCGGTCAACGTGCTGCTGCGCCCCGGGACCCCGACCGTCGCGGAGCTCGCCGACCTCGGCGTCGCCCGCATCTCGGTCGGCGGCGCGTTCGCCTTCGCCGGGCTGGGCGCCCTCGCCACCGCGGCGCGCGAACTGCTCGGCGGCGGCCCGTACACGTTCTGGGCCGATGCTTCCGCCGGTGCGCAGCTCGCCCGTCGCGCCTTCGGCTGACGGGCCCAGGGTGGCGTCGGTCATTTCGATCGGCAGCCGCGACGGGCGACGGTAGGGTGGCCTCCCGACCGCAGTGTCGTCGGCGGGCTCATCGGGCCCAGTTCAGGAGGTCGGGGTGGCCCTCGTCGTGCAGAAGTACGGCGGCTCATCGGTGCAGGACGCGGACCGGATCAAGAAGGTCGCCGAGCGCATCGTCCGTACGCACAAGGAGGGCAACGACGTCGTCGTGGTGGTGTCCGCGATGGGCGACACCACCGACGAGCTCCTGGAGCTGGCCGAGCAGGTCTCGTCCGCGCCGCCGCCGCGCGAGATGGACATGCTGCTGACCGCGGGCGAGCGGATCTCGAATGCGCTCGTCGCGATCGCCATCCACAACCTCGGCGTGCAGGCGCGCTCGTTCACCGGGTCACAGGCCGGCATGGTCACCACGTCCAAGCACGGCGACGCGCGCATCGTGCAGGTCAACCCGCACCGGCTGCGCGACGCGCTGGCCGAGGGCTCCGTCGTGCTGGTGGCGGGCTTCCAGGGGGTCAGCCAGGACTCCAAGGACGTCACCACGCTCGGCCGCGGCGGCTCCGACACCACCGCCGTCGCGCTCGCCGCCGCGCTGGAGGCGGACGTGTGCGAGATCTACACCGACGTCGACGGGATCTTCACCGCCGATCCCCGCATCGTCCCCGACGCCCAGCGCCTCGACACGATCACGTACGAGGAGATGCTGGAGATGGCCGCGTGCGGCGCGAAGGTGCTGCACCTGCGGGCCGTGGAGTATGCCCGCCGCTACGACGTCCCCCTGCGGGTGCGCAGCTCGTACAACGACAAGCCGGGCTCGTTGGTGACCGGCTCGATCGAGGAGATTCCCTTGGAGAACGCGATCATCACCGGGGTCGCGCACGACCGGTCCGAAGCCAAGATCACGGTGGTCGGGGTGCCGGATACGCCCGGCATGGCCGCGCGGATCTTCCGCACGGTCGCCGACGCGGACATCAACATCGACATGGTGCTGCAGAACATCTCCCGCACGGGCGAGACGTTCACCGACATCACGTTCACGCTCTCGCGCACCGACGCCTCGCGGGCGGTCGCGGCGCTCACGGCCGCGCAGGGCGAGATCGGGTTCGCCGAGATCGTGCACGACAACGAGGTGGGGAAGGTGTCGCTGGTCGGCGCGGGGATGCGCAACCACCCCGGCGTCACCGCGACGTTCTGCGAGGCGTTGTCGCAGGCAGGCATCAACATCGAGACGATGAACACGTCGGAGATCAGGATCTCGGTCATCTGCCGGGTGGAGCAGCTCGACGGGGCGGTCAAGGCGCTGCACAAGGCGTTCGAGCTGGGCGGCGCGGAGCAGGCCGTGGTGCACGCGGGGAGCGGACGATGAACCCTGGGGGATGGCAGCCAGCGGAGCTTGCGGAGCCGGCGGGGCGGGTAGCGGCAGGCCCTGTCCTCGCGATCGTCGGCGCCACGGGGGCGGTCGGCACCACGATGATCGAGATCATCGACGCGCGGGAGTCGGTGCCGTGGTCGCGGATCCGCCTGGTGGCCTCGCCCCGCTCCGCGGGCAAGGTGCTGCGGGTGCGCGGCGAAGACGTGGTCGTCGAGGCGCTCGCGCCGGAGGTGTTCGACGGGGTCGACATCGCGCTGTTCGACGTCCCCGACGAGGTGAGCGCGCAGTGGGCGCCGATCGCCGCCGCGCGGGGCGCGGTGGCCGTCGACAACTCCGGGGCGTTCCGCATGGACCCCGACGTGCCGCTGGTGGTGCCTGAGGTGAACGCCGAGCAGGCCGCGGTCCGCCCGAAGGGGATCATCGCCAACCCCAACTGCACGACGTTGTCGATGATGGCCGTGCTGGGCGCGCTGCACCGGGAGTTCGCGCTGACGGCGTTGGTCGTGGCGTCCTACCAGGCCGCGTCCGGTGCCGGGCAGGTCGGCATCGACCGCCTGGACGCCGAGCTGGCCGCCGTCGCCGGACGGGACGTGGGTCGGCGCGCGGGCGACATCGCCGAGGCGTTGGCCGCCGCGGGCTTGTCCGGTGACTCGCCGTTCCCGGCGCCGCTGGCGCTCAACGTGGTGCCGTGGGCGGGGTCGGTCAAAGACGACGGCTGGTCGTCGGAGGAGCTGAAGGTCCGCAACGAGTCGCGCAAGATCCTCGGGATCCCGGACCTGAAGGTGTCGGCCACGTGCGTGCGCGTCCCAGTGATCACGACGCACGCACTGGCGGTGCACGCCACGTTCGCGCAGGAGGTCTCGGTGGACGCGGCCCGCAAGGTGCTGGGGGCGCAGCCCACGGTCGTCGTGCGCGACGATCCGGCCGCGGGCGAGTGGCCCACGCCTGCCGATGTGGTCGGGGGCGACCCGACCTGGGTCGGCCGCATCCGCCAGGCGTTGGACTTTCCCAACACGCTGGAGCTGTTCGTCTGCGGCGACAACCTGCGCAAGGGCGCCGCGCTGAACACCTACGAGATCGCCGAGACCGTCGCCGGGGGGTCCTGATGGCGTACGAGGAGCTGCTGCGTCGCCACGGGGCGGGCGGCGGAGCGCTGGCCGCGGCGCGGGCCGCGGGGCTCGGCGCGCCCCCCACACTGCGGACCGCCGTCGTGACCTGCATGGACGCGCGCATCGACGTCGTCACGCTGTTCGGCCTGCAGCCCGGTGAGGTGCACGTGCTGCGCAACGCGGGCGGCGTCGTCACCGACGACGTCCTGCGGTCGCTGACGATCAGCCAGCGCAAGCTCGGCACCCGCGACGTCCTGCTCGTGCAGCACACGGGCTGCGGCATGGCCACGTTCACCGACGACGAGCTCAGCGAGGAGTTGACCCGCGAGGTCGGCGCGCCTCCGTCGTGGCGCGGTCACGCCTTCCGCGACCCGGCCATCAGCGTCCGGCAGGGCGTGGACCGGCTGCGGCGCGACCCCTTCCTGCTGCCCGACGCCCGCGTGCGCGGCTTCGTCCTCGACATCGTCTCGTTCGACCTGGAGGAGATCTTCCTCGACGACGAGCCGCGGGTGTCGGCCGCAGACTGAGCTGCGGGTCTGAGCCCCGAGGTGGGGCGAACCGCTCAGGCGGGCAGGCGCAGGGTGGTGAGGATGGCGTGGTGATCGCTGCCGGGCAGGTCCACCACCCGGAAGCTCGCGGCCTCGATGCCGCGGGTGACCAGCACGTGGTCGATCTGCGGCCCGATGAGCCGGGTGCGGTCGGAGGGGCCCCAGGTCGGGAGCAGGCCGTCGCCGCGCTGTGCTGCGGCGTCACCGCAGCCTGCCATCCCGGCCCGCAGCAGGGAGTGGTCGAGGGTGGCGTTGAAGTCGCCCGCGACGATCGCCGGGGTGGGCCCCGCGCACCACCCGGGCAGCAGCGCCATGTCGTCGCGCCACGCAGGCACTGAATGGGGCACAGGGGCCACGGAGTGGAACGCGATCACCCGCATCTTGCCCAGAGCGCCGCCCGACATCTCCACGTCCGGGAACGTCGAGGTGTTGTGGCCGATCGTGAAGTCGACGTTGCCCAGCCGGGCGGCGACCACCGCGGTGACGCCGTCTACGTCGTCTGCGTCGTCACCGACGGAGGAGCGCAGCCGGTAGCCCATCGGCTCGACCAGCGGACCGAGCTTCGACGCGAAGTGTTGACCCGCCTCCGGCAGCGCCACGACATCCGGCCGGGCGGTGCGGATGAGGTCGGCCAGCGCGTGGACGTCGGCGTTGCCCTCGTAGGTGTTGAACGACAGCACGGTGAACGGGGTGCCGCCTGCCGGGGCCGGGTCCGCGATCGCCCGTGGCGCGACCATGCCCGCGCCGATCAACAGCACGACCAGGAGCCCTGCGGTGAACGGCCACGCCCGGCGCACGCGGAGGGTGATGACCGCTAGCACGACCAACAGCACGGCCCCGGCCGCAAGCAGCTGCCACCGGAACGAGACGAGCTGTACGAACGGGCTGTGGCGATCAAGGCCGAACAGCAGGTCGGGCAGCACCCCGACCGCGGCGGCCATGGTGAACAGCCCCGCCAAGACGAAGCGGGCGATCGGCCGTCGAGGTCGACGGTTGGGCGTCGCACCAGTAGCTTCGTCGAGGCGATCCGGCGGCGCGCTCACGATCCGTCCGGACTCAGGGCGGAGGCTGGGCGCGCGTTCGCTGGGCTCGCGTTCATCGCCGCCGAGTCTGCCCGAGAGTGCTTGAGAGCGCGCTGAGGGCGCGGTGTAGCCGCTGGTGCGACCTGCGTGAGCCCTGCGCTGAGCACGGCCGCCGCGATGCCTGCTGCGCCCACCACGAGGACGGCCGCGGCAGGCGACCAACGGTCGATCATCAGGCCGGTGAGCGACGTGGCCAGCGCACCGCCCGTGGTGAGGGCTGACGCGTGCAGCCCGAGCACGAGCCCGCGGGCGTGGTCGGGGGCGATGGCGCTGACGGCGCCCGCGCCCGCGGCGAGCGACGGCCCGCAAAGCAGGCCCGCGGGCACCAGCAGCAGCGCGAACGACCACCAGGGCCCCGCGAGCGCGAGCGGCAGCGTCAGTGCGCCGAGCGCAGCCACCAGACCCGCGAACGGGAGCACGCGCCGCAGCGCCCCGTAGGCGAACCCGCCGCTGATCGAGGCGATGCACCACACGGCGTTGACCAGGGGAATCGTGGCGGTCTGCCCGCTGCTCTGCAGGGCAGCCACCATCACCAGCTCGGTGCCGATCACCACGAAGACCGAGGCGGCCGTGGCCAACAGCGCGGCGGCGAGTCGGGGGCTGAGCCAGGCGCCCGGCTTCGACTGGGCCGTGCTGTCGGGGTCGGGGACGCCGCGCGTGGGCGGGTTGAGCAGCCACAGCGCGGCCCCGGACACCACCCAGGCGCCCCCGATGATCCACAGTGGGAGGGGGCCTGCCAGACCGAGCGCCAGCGACGTGCCCAGGGCAGGCCCGACGATGTAGGACAGGTCGACCGACATCGCGTCGAGCGCGTAGGCGGTGCGGCGCAGCTGCGGGGGCGCGAGCACGCCGACGGACTGGCGGATGACCGCGTGCACCGGCGTGGACAGCACCCCGCCCAGCACGGCGGCCGCGAGCAGCGCGGGGTAGGGCAGCGTGGGCGCGATCGCCCAGAAGACCCCGGCGACGGAGACCGTGAGCGTCAGCATCGTGCGCAGGCTTCTGCGGTCCACCAGCCTACCCATCAGTGGTGCGCCCAGCCCCATCCCCACGGTGCTCGCCGCGACCATCAGCCCGGCGGCGGCGTAGCCCATGTGCAGCCGGAGGACGACGTGCAGCGTGAGGGTGATCGCGGTGGCCGTAGCGGGGATGCGCACGAGGAACGCCACGGCGGTAAGCCTGCGCAGCGCGGGGACCGCCAGCACCGCCCGGTAGGCCGGAAGCCCGGCGAGGGAGGTCGGCCCACGGAGATCAGGCTGTGCCATGCCGACATCGTGCCTCCGCCCACCGACAGAACCGAGGGAGTTGCCCCGCCGAAATCCGCGGAGCCCGCCTGGCGCGCCCCCCATAACGCCCGGGCGGCTCAGGGGCCGCCGCCGTTGCTCACGATCACCTGGCCCGTCACCCAGCGCCCCGCGTCGCTCGTCAGCCACGCGATGAGGCGCGCTGCGTCGTCCGGCTCGCCCCAGCGGCCCATCGGCTCCAGTGCGCGCACGGCGGCATGGGCATCCGCGTCGGCGTAGCCCGTGTCGGTCGCGCCAGGGTCCACGCAGTTGACCGTGATCCCGCGCGGGGCGAGGTGCGCGGCGAGGCTGGCCGTGAGCTGGTGCAGCGCACCCTTCGACGCGATGTAGGGCAGCTCGCCCGGCATGGGCCCGCGGTGCTGCCCCGACGTCATCAGCACAACCCGGCCCGACCCGCTCGCCTGCCGGGCGAACTCCTTGACCAGCAGCAACGTCGCCCGGGTGTTGACGGCGTAGGTCAGATCGAGCTCCGCCGCGGTCAGCTCCTCCAGCGGGAAGGAGCTGCTGCGGGCGTGGTTGGCAACCAGCACGTCGACCCGGCCGAACGCACGCGCAGCGGCGTCGATGAGGTGCGCGGGTGCGTCGGGGTCGGCGAGGTCGGCGGCCCGATGCTCGACGCGCACACCGCTGTTTCGCAGGTCGTCGACGATCGCCTCGGGCCCTTCCGGGTCCGCGCCCCACGGCTGCTCGGCGTCAGCCCGGCTCCACGAGTGCAGGAACAGGTCCATCCCGGCCTCGGCGAGCCTGTGCGCGACCGCCGCCCCGATCCCGATCCGCCGCGACACCCCGGTGATCACCGCCACCGTCACGTGATCCCCTTCCCCACCTCACGCACACCGTGCGGGGTCGACACACAGTGCGGAACGTGTGTGGGAGCTTGCCACGGTGTGTGTGAGGTGCCGCAGACTGACGTCGTGGACCTACCGGACGGTGAGCCGGACTGCGGGCCCTGGCACCCGGTCGTGGTCGCGGACCTGCACTCCCTGCTGGGCTGCCCGCGCGTCCTTGCCGTCGACGGGCGCAGCGGCTCGGGCAAGTCGACGCTCGTCGCGCGGATCGTCGCCGCCGTGCCCGGCGCGGCCGTGGTGCACACCGACGACGTGGCCTGGCACCACGACTTCTTCGACTGGGCGGACCTGCTCGCCGAAGGAGTTCTGCAGCCGTGGCGCGACGGCCTCGGCGTCGCCTACCGGCCGCCCGCCTGGGATGCGCGCGGCCGGGCGGGCGCGATCATGGCTGCGGCCGACGCCCCGCTGCTCGTCGTCGAAGGGGTCGGTGCGGGTCGCCGGGCGCTCGCCCCCCTCGTCGACGCCATGATCTGGGTGCAGACCGACCGCGCGACGGCCACCCGACGCGGCCTCGAGCGCGACGGCGACGTCGCCTTCTGGGACGAATGGGAGGCGCGAGAGCGGCCCTTCCTTGCCGCCGACCGGCCGTGGGAGCGCGCTGATCTCGTCGTCTCCGGGCAGGATGTGCGCCATGGCCTGGTGGAAGTCGGCAGTGGTTTACCAGATCTACCCGCGCAGTTTCGCTGACTCGAATGGTGACGGCGTCGGCGACGTCCCCGGCATCACGGCCAAGCTCGATCATCTCAGCGAGTTGGGCGTCGACGTCATCTGGCTCTCGCCGGTCTACCGGTCTCCCCAGGACGACAACGGCTACGACATCTCCGACTACGAGGACATCGACCCGATGTTCGGCACGCTCGCCGACGTCGAGGCGCTGATCGCCGCCGCCCACGAGCGCGGGATCAAGCTCGTCATGGACCTCGTGGTCAACCACACCAGCGACGAGCATGCGTGGTTCACGCAGTCGCGCCGCTCGATCGACGATCCGAAGCGCGACTGGTACATCTGGCGCAAGACGCCGAATGACTGGCAGTCGTTCTTCTCCGGCTCGGCCTGGGCGCTCGACCCGGTCACCGGCGAGTACTACCTGCACCTGTTCTCCCGCAAGCAGCCCGACCTCAACTGGGAGAATCCCGAGGTTCGCCAAGCGGTCTACGCGATGATGCGGCGGTGGGTCGACCGTGGCGTCGACGGCTTCCGCATGGACGTCATCAACTTCATCTCCAAGCCCGCGGGCCTGCCCGACGGCGTGGCGCAGGTGCTGTGCGCGAACGGTCCCCGCGTGCACGAGTTCCTCGCCGAGATGAACCGCGAGGTGTTGGCCGGACGGGGACTGCTCGCCGTCGGGGAGACGCCCGGCGCAGGCATCGACGACGCCCGCCGCTACTCCGACCCGGCCCGCGGCGAGATCGACATGGTGTTCACGTTCGAGCACGTGGCGCTGGACTCGGGTGTGTCGAAATGGGACCTGCGCCCACTGCGCCTGACCGCGCTCAAGGCCAACCTCTCGGCGTGGCAGGAAGGCCTCGCGGAGACCGGGTGGAACTCGCTGTACTGGGACAACCACGACCAGCCCCGCATCGTCTCCCGCTGGGGTGACGACGGCGAGCACCGGGAGGCCAGCGCGAAGTCGTGGGCCACGGTGCTGCACCTGCTGCACGGCACGCCCTACGTCTACCAGGGCGAAGAGTTGGGCATGACCAACGCCTACTTCACCCGGCTCGACCAGTACCGCGACATCGAGTCGTTGAGCTGGGCGAAGGGCGCGATCGCGGCCGGGCGAAGCGAGCAGGAGGTGTTGCATGCGCTCTCGGTGAAGTCGCGCGACAACGCCCGCACGCCGTTCCCGTGGGACGCCTCGGAGCACGCGGGCTTCACGACCGGCACGCCGTGGCTGCCCGTGAACGCCAACCACACCGAGATCAACGCCGAGGCCGCGCGCAAGGACCCGGACTCGGTGTTCCACCACTATCGCCGCCTGATCGCGCTGCGCCACACGCTGCCCGTCGTGGTGGCGGGGGACTACCGGCTCCTCATGCCCGACGACGAGCAGGTGTTCGCCTACGTGCGCACGCTCGACGGCGTCGCGCTGACCGTGTTCGCCAACCTCTCCGGTGCGCCCGCGCGGATTGACGACACGCCGGTGGGTGAGGTGCTGGTGTCGACCCATGCGCGCGCCGAGGTGCCCGCCGCGCTGGCCCCTTGGGAAAGCTTCGCCGTCCTAACGCAAGGGTGAGTCGTGCGTCTCGGCACGCCGTGTCGGCTGATCCGGCACGCCGTGTCGGCTGATCCGGCACGGCGTGTCGGCCGATCCGGCACGGCGTGCGCGCGCAGTTGGCCAACTCGCCGTGTCGAGATGCACGACTCACCGGGGCGAGGTGCACGACTCACCTTTAGCTCTTCACGCCGCCTGCCGTCAGGCCTGCGACGATGCGGCGCTGGAAGATCAGCACCATGATCAGCAGCGGGACGGTGAGGATGACCCCGGCCGCCTGGATCGTGCCGACCGGGACGTCGCGGCCCGTGGTGCCGGTGAAGAACGTGACCGCCACCGTCGCCGTGCGGTAGGCGGCCTTGTTCGTCATCGTCAGCGCGATGATGTACTCGTTCCACGCCGCGACGAACACGATGATCGCCGTCGTGAACACGCCCGGCGCGGCGAGCGGGAGGATCACCTTGCGGAACGCCTGGCCCTGGGTGCAGCCGTCGATCATGGCCGCCTCCTCGAGCTCAGCGGGCATCTGGCGGAAGAACGACGTGAGCGTCCATACGGCCAACGGCAGCGCGAACGACATCGCCGGGAGGATCAGCGCCTGGTAGGTGTTGATCCAGCCGATGTTCGTGAACAGCTTGAACAGCGGGATGACCATCGCGATGCCAGGGAACATCGAGCAGCCGATGATGACGCCGAGCATGAGGTTCTTGAACCGGAAGTCCAGGCGGGCCAACGCGTAGGCCGCGAACGTGCCGATCAGCAGCGTCAGAATCGTCACGCTGCCCGCGACGATGATGCTGTTGAGCAGCGCGATCCCGAAGTTGTTGCTCGGGTTGAAGACGTCGATGAAGTTCTGGAACGAGATCGGCGACGGGAAGAGCGCGATCGAGAACGTGTCCGTCGGCCGCCGCAGAGCTGTGACGATCATCCAGTAGAACGGCGCCAGGCAGTAGAGGATGATCAGCGCGATCCCCAGATACCCCGCGTACATGCCGTAGGACCGCTTGGTCGGCGCCACCTCGACCGTGTCGCCGCCGCCGCGCGTCGCACCCGTCTCCGTCGTGTCGATCGTGTTGCTGGTCATGCCGTCGCCTCCTTGGCGGCGAGGCGCCGCCGCCGCCGTGCCGGCTTCTTTGCGGCCTTGTCGCCGATCACGTCGGCGCCGAGCAACTTGACGAAGAGGTACGCGACGACGGCCACGTAGAGGAACAGCACGAACGCGTACGCCGCCGCCGGGCCGTAGCGCGTGTTGCTGTTCTCCAGGTAGGAGAAGATCGACAATGTCTCGACGCTCGGCTTCTGCAAGCCGATCAACACGACGGGCAGGTCGAACATCCGCAGGTTGTCGAGGATGCGGAAGAGGACCGCGACCAGCAGTGCGGGTTTGACCAGCGGGAGCGTGATGCTCCAGAAGGCCCGCCACGCGTTGGCGCCGTCGAGCTTCGCGGCCTCATAGACGTCACCGGGGATCACCTGTAGGCCCGCGAGCGTCAGCAGCCCGATGAACGGGGCGGTCTTCCAGGTGTCGGCGATGATGACGGCGAGCTTCGCCTGCCAGCCGTCGGTGGCCCACAGGACCTGGGTGCCGAGGAGGTAGTTGGCGATGCCGTTGGCGTCGAAGATCCAGCTCCACAGCTTGGCGGAGACGACGGTCGGGATGGCCCACGGCACCAGGATGCTGGCCCGGATGAGTCCCCTCCCCTTGAACGCCTTGTTCATGATCAACGCCATGGCGACGCCGATGACGATCTCAATGACCACGCAGACGACCGTGAAGAAGGTGGTGTTGTAGAACGCGTTCCAGAACCGGGCGCCGGTGTCGCCCGAGAAGATCGCCGTGTAGTTGGCCAGGCCCGAGAAGGTGTCGCCCTGGATGACGAACCCGTCGGCGTCCACCCCCTGGCCCTGGGTGAACAGCGACTGGTAGATGGCAGCCAGGATCGGATAGCCGATGACGACCAGCAACACGGCCATCGTCGGGGTCAGCAGGTAGCTGGCGAGCCGACCCTGTTGCCGAAAGTCAACGGATTTGTCCACTTTGGGTGCAGGCGTCCGCGCAGGCGCCTCGACCACAGCCATGTCTGACCCTCCTCGGCGAGAGGGGCGGCGGGCCAGGTCGGCCCGCCGCCCCCTCACTCGTCGTCGTCTCGGTTGCGGATCAACTCGTGCTGAGCTGTTCGAGCTTGGTCTGCAGCTGGGCCAGGGCCTGGTCGGTGGTCATCGTCCCCTGCAGCGCTGCGTACGCGGCGTCCTGGATGGCCAACGTCGCGTCTCCGTACCGCACGACCTTCGGCCTGGCCTGGGCGCTGAGGATCGACGCCTTGAGCGTGGTCAGGTAGGGCAGCTGCTTCTGCAGCGTCGGGTCGTCGTAGATGGACGTCCACACCGGAGCCAGCGACGCCTGCGTCACCTGCGTCGTGTTGGTGTCCTTCGCGGTGTAGAAGTTGATGAAGTCCGCGGCGGTCTTCTTGTTCTTGGCGAACGTGGAGATCGCGAGCGCGTGGCCGCCGAGGCTGGAGACGCCCGGACCGCTCATGCCCGGTAGCGGGGCCACGCCGAACTTCCCGGCGACCTGCGAAGATCCGTCGGTCTTCTCGGCGAGCGAGTAGACGTAGGGCCAGTTGCGGAGGAAGGCGAGCTTGCCCTCCTGGAAGGCGCGGCGTGACTCCTCTTCCTTGTAGGTCAAGGCCTCCTTGGCGATGTAGCCCTGCTTGAAGCCGTTGACCAGGAAGTCGAGGCCCTGCTTGGCTTCGGGCGTGTTCACGTTCGGCTTGCCCTCGGGGTCGGTGATGACACCGCCCGCGCTGTTGATCGCCTCGGCCGCGTTGACCGTCAGACCCTCGTACTTCTGGAACTGCCCGGCGTAGCAGTTGACGCCCGCGCCCTGCGGAGTGGCCTTGATCTTGGTGCAGTCGGCCACTATGTCATTCCACGTCTTGGGCGGCGCACTGATGCCCGCGGCCTGGAGCAGGTCGGTGCGGTAGTAGAGCAGGCCGCCGTCGGAGGCGTAGGGGATGCCGTACAGGTTGCCCTTGTACTTCGCCGAGTCGATGACCGGCGGCAGGAACTGGGCCGTGTTGGGGAACTGGTCCGCCGGAAGCTGGATGACGTAGCGGTTGGCGGCGAACTCGGCCGTCCAGACGTTGTCGAGCGCGAGCACCGTGTACGCGTCGGACTTGGCGTTGGCGTTCTGGATCATCTGCTGCCGCTGCGCGTCCGCGTCCTCGGGCAGTTCGATCAGGGTGACCTTCTGGTCAGGGTGCATGCCGTTCCACTTGTCCAGCTGACTCTGAACAAAGTTCGACGTGTCCTTGCCCTGTACCAGGGTGATCGGACCGACGCCCTCGAGTGCGGTCGAGGCGCCGCCGCCGCCGCCACTGCCGCCACCACCGCACGCACTGATGAGAAGCGCAGTAGTGGCCGCCAGGGCTCCGACCGCTAGTGACCTGCGGCGCATGCTGAGTCCTCCGTATGTCGTGTTCGCGCTGCCCGGATCGCGAGCGAGACAGCGTTTGCGGCATGCAGCGTGTCACGGATCACTCTTTACGGGGTAGACATGAATTTCTCGTTTCCAATTCGTGACCTGACGTTGGTCAGCCTTCTGCTGCTACCGTGCTTTCCGGGCTGCAAGCGTGTACACAAATCGAGTGCCGGCACCACCCGCCGGAAGGATGGGTGACGAGAAATGCAGGGTGAGGCGATCGGACGGCCGCGGTCCCGCCACGCCAGCATTCTGGACGTCGCCGCACTCGCCGGGGTCTCGGCCGCGACCGTCTCCCGCTCGCTGCGCGGGCGGGGCAGTGTGTCGCCTGCCACCCGCCAGCGGGTGTTGGACGCGGCCCGCGAGCTGTCCTACAGCGCGTCACCGCACGCGTCGGGCCTGGCCTCGGGGCGCACGAGCACGGTCGGCGTCGTCGTTCCCTTCGTCACCCGCTGGTATTTCGCCAACGCCGTCGCGGGCGCGGCCGACGCACTGGCTGAAGCGGGCTACGACGTGCTGCTCTACCACCTCCCCGACGTCGCGGCGCGTGACCGGTTCTTCGAGCGCATGCCGCTGGCGCGCCGCGTCGATGCCGTACTGACGCTGGCGATGCCGCTGTCGGAGGAGCACACGCTCGCGCTGCGGGCGCTGGACATGCCGTTCGTGACGCTCGGTGCGCGCCTGCCGGGGGTGCCGTCCGTCCGGATCGACGACGCCGCGGCCATGCGCACGGCCGTGCACCACCTGCTGCACCAGGGTCACGAGCAGATCGCGATGATCGCGGGCGTCCAGGACGACCGCGATTTCGGCTTCGCTTCCTCGGTGAAGCGCCGCGCGGGCTATCAGCAGGCCCTGCTGGCGGCGGGCCTCGTCCCCCGCCCTGATCTGCACGTCGCGGGCGTGTTCGGGATCGAGGGCGGGGCGCGGGCGATGGCCGAGCTGATGGCGGGCCCGACGCTGCCGACCGCCGTCGTGGCCGAGTACGACGAGCTGGCCATCGGCGCGCTGCGCACCCTGCGCAAGGCCAGCGTCGCGGTGCCCGGCCGGGTGTCGATCATCGGGATGGACGATCACGAGATGTCCTCGGTGATGGACCTCACGACGGTGGCGCAGCCGGTCAAAGAGCTGGGGACGCGCGCAGCCCGACTGCTGGTCGAGCTGCTGGAGGGCTCGCGCGTGGGGGACGTCGACATCGTCGTGCCGACCCAGCTCGTCGTCAGGGCCAGCACGGGCGCCCCGTTCGTCCGGACCACCGAAGCCCTCGGCCCGGCAAGATCGGCGGAGGGGTAGCCGAGTCGTGCACCCGGCACGGTGAGTCGTGCACCTCAGCCCGGTGAGTCGTGCACCTCGACAAGGTGAGTCGTGCACCTCGACACGGTGAGTCGTGCACCTCGACACGCCGAGTCGTGCGCCTGGACGCGGTGAGTCGTGCACCCCGGCGCGCCGAGTCAGGCAGCTCCGCACGCCAAGCCGGCCGGGCCTGCCTGCCGCCTTGCTGCGATCAACGTCGCCTGATCACCGGGCTGTGCCGAGACGGCCGATTCACCGTGTTCAGGTGCACGACTCACCGGGCTGAGGTGCACGACTCACCCGGGCGATGTGCACGACTCACCGGGCTGAGGTGCACGACTCACCGGGCCGAGGTGCAC
>DASWUV010000120.1:0-38961 GCA_036401495.1 Pseudonocardia sp.
GATCGATCACCAGATCGCCGCGCTGCGCGCCAGGGCCAAAGGCACCAGCCCGCGCTACGCCGCCCTGATCCCGCATTACCAGGCCGACATCGACGCTTTGCTCGACCTGCGGCTCTGGCTGACCGCCTACCAACTGTCAGAGTGACCGCGGCACGCGGCCGACGGACCTACGCGCGCAGCAGACGCTGGACGACCTCGCGGGACACCAACAAGGTCAGGATCAGCAGTGTCACGGAGAAGAAGCCGCCGAGGCTGACCCGTTCGCCGAAGACAAGGGCGACGGCCTCCAAGACGAGGAACTTGCTGCCGAAGAGAACAGCCCACAGCAGCACCGCGGCGACTACCTTGCCGCCAGGCGAGGACGCGGCCTTGAACCGTGCCCTGACCAGATTCTTCGCGGCCACGACGACGTCGAGAATCACCTTCAACAGCCCTGCCGTGAGCAGGGAAAGGGTGAACGTCTCGCTGATCACCTGCGGGACGTACTCCACGAACAGGTTCAGGACGACCACATAGACCAGGACGTCCACGACGGCCGCCGCAACGCGTGGGGAAAGCGGTCGCGCCCGGGCGTCGACCTGCGCTACCTCGTCGTGCTGCTCTACCTCGTCGTGGCCGACCACGTGATCCCCTTAGGTATTGCCCACGCTCGCTATCGGCTGTCGCGCTTGGCCTGGCGGCGCGCGCCGCTCGCCGTCGTCGCGGCGACGTTCTTCCGCGCGATCGGTGTCCTGGTCGACGCCGCCCGGCCTTTGCCCTTCGGCGTCGGGTTGACGGTCGCGAGGCCGTCGACGACCACGCCCGGCCCGCTGCCCTTGTCGCGGGCCGCCGCCAACCGTTCGGTACGCAGCTCTGCCGCGCTGGTGCGCGCCGCGGCTGCGAGCGCTGTGCTCACCCTGGACAGCGCCTTCTCGAAGAGCTCGGCCTTGTCGGCAGCGCGGGCGTTGCGCGGACCGGCCGCTCCCCGCCCGCCGACGTCGGCCACCCGTGCGCTCGCCTCCCGGCGGTACAGCGTCACGTATTTCGTGCGGTTGCGGCGGACCCTGCTGTGCAGCGCGAGCAGCTCATCCTCGTCGAGGTCGGCCATCGCCGCCCGGCTGGTCTCCGCGAGCAGCGACCACTCGGTGCGGGAAAGGGAGCCCACAAGGCTGTTGCTCGTCATGTCGTCCCCGTCACGGAGCAGCCGGGCCGAGCTGGACGCGGACCACTAGCCCGTCGTCAAAGGTGGCTTCGATGCGGCCCTGCGCGGCCGACGCCGAACCGTCGAGGCGCACCGTCCAGACCGCCTGCTCCCTGGTGAGTTGCTTGCGCGTCAGGTCCATGCGCACGTCCTTGCACAGATCCCGCACGGCATCCCGCGCGGCCTCGCCACGCAGGAGGGTCCGGACGCGGAACGGCTCGGCGGACGTGAGCTGTGCGTCCGGCGCGAACAGCGCGAGGACCTCGTCGACGTCGCGGCGCCGCCACGCGTCCTCGAAGGCGCGCGCGGCGAGGAACTCCTCGGCCTGTCGTTCACCCTGGTCCATCAACGAGCGGAGGAACCGGGCATCGCGGTTGAGCTTCGAGGCAGGCCCCAACAGCTGCGACGACCGGGGCCGGGAGAACTCGAGCACCCGGACGACGACCTGCTTGTACGTGTCGCCGACGAGCTGCCCTTCGGCGAGCAGCCGGTCGATCAACTCGATGACGTGCAGCTCCTGGTGAAGCGAGAGGTTGCCTGCGAGCTCGTTGCGCCGGTCGGTGATGTCGAGGACCGAGCGCGGCTCGTCGGCTCGGGCGGTCGGGTTGATCTGGATCACCCACAGCTCGTCGGGCTTGGTCTCGAGCAGCTCGCGCACCGGCGGGTTCTGCGAGAACAGGCCGTCCCAGTAGCTGCCGCCGTCGGTGTGCACGGTCGGGAAGACCGTGGGGATCGCCGCGGACGCCAACACCATGTCGGCGGTGATCCGGTCGCGGCGGCTGTGGAAGGCGCGGAACCGGCCGGACAGGACGTCGACGGCGCCCATCAGCAGCAGGGGGTGTTCGCCTGCGCTGTCGACGTCGATGCGGTCGAAGTCCACCCGCCCCGCGAGCAGGTCCCGGAACTGCTGCAGACCGTTGACCGGCAGGTCGTACGGGCTCGCCACCGGCACCATGCCGAGGCCCTGGAGGGTGCTGATCCACACCATGAACGCGTTGACGGCGGTGTCCATCATCGACGACGCGGAGTTGTCCGCCCAGAACCCCGCGAGCAGCGCCCTGGCCTTGTGCCTGTCCCCCTCGCGCAGCGCTGACCACGCGAGCAGGGCGCAGATCGCGCCGCCGGAGGTCCCGCTCAGCCCCACGACCTCGCATCCGTCGAGCTCGTCGCCGTCGAGGAGGCGGGCCAGGACCCCGGCGGTGAAAGCCGTGTGGCTGCCGCCGCCCTGGCACGCGATCGCGACGCGACGCGGTGGGTCGTCCGTCATCGGTTCTCCTAGGGGGTGAGCAGGCGCGCCTTCTGCTGTTCGAACTCGCCGTCGGTGAGCAGGCCCGCCTGCCGCAGCTCGCCGAGCTTGAGCAGCTGCGCATGCAGCTCGTTGACGTTGGGCGGCGGCGCGGGCTGCTGGGCCGCCTGCTGGGCCGTCGCCGCCTGGTGAGCGGCCGCCTGCTGCTGGGCGGCCTGGTGCTGGGCAGCGCCCTGACCGGCTGCCACCCGGCCCGCGACCGCCTGCGCCGTGCCTGCGATCACGGCGGTGCGCGCCACGGTGCCGAGGAGACCGGGGCCGCCACGCCCGCGCCCGCCGCGCCGCCTCACGCCCCGACCCCGGCTTCGCGCGCCTGCAGCGCCCGCACGACGTCCTCGGCCGGGACGCGGTCGTGCGCCAGCAGGGTGCCGCCACTGTCGCGTACCGCGTCGGCGAACGCCGTCGCCCAGACGTTCTCCCAGATGACGACGAGCGTGCTGGTGTCGTAGTCCAGACCCTCGGCGATCCCGAGGAGGTCGTCGTCGCTCAGGAGCTCCAGTACCTCGCCGTCCACGGCGTCGAAGCCCGCGACGCCCTCGTCCTCGAGCTCGCTGCCGGTCACCGCGCCCTCGGCGTCCTTGTGCACGACGGCCGCGTCGAGGATCCGTACCGTTCCCGTGCGCACCAGCTCGGCCAGCGGAGCCGCGACCGCGGACGCGAGCGTCGGGCCGGGGAAGGTGAGTGCCACCCACTCAACCGGCGCGTTCACCTGCATGAAGGTTCCTCTCGATCGTCCGCAGCGGAAAGCCTCCCCCGGCGACGCGCGCTCGGGCTCACCCTCGGCGGAGGAGATCTCGCGCAGGGAACACTGCTGAGAAGATCCCGCCGCGAGACTCAACGCGACGTGCGCCGCAGCAGAACGCCCACGACGACGCCCACCGCCAGCACCCCGGCGAGGCCGCCCGCGGAGATCCCCTGCCGGACGGTGACCTCGTGCCGGACGATCGCGGGCCCCGGAACGGCGATCGGGACGACGCGCTCGTTCCCCTTTGTCGTGGCCGCCCACGCCGTGACGAGCAGGACGAGCCGCGCCACGATGTAGCTGAAGAGCAGCAGGCCGAGCAGGGACCCGAACACCGCCCCGCTCGGCGAGCCCGAGATGGCGGCGAAGTAGATCGTCACGCCCTGTTTGAGCACCTCGAAGGCGACCGCGCCGAGCAGCGCAGCCCCAGCCACGCCCCGGGCACGGACGTCCGTACGGGGCAGGCGCGTGATCGCCCACACGAAGATCAACCAGTTGGCGGCCACGCCGAGCACCACGCCGACCACGCGCAACAGGATCCGGGTCCCTTCCTCGTCGGGCGCCCCCATGGCGGTGAGCACGGTCTCGGTGAGGCCGGTCCCGAGCACCGTGAGGGCGAACGACACAGCCAGGGCGGCACCGAGGCCGACCAGCTCGCGCAGGTCGAACAGCAACCTCTGCAACGCGGCCGGATGCGGCGCGGGCAGCCCCCACTGCGCCGACACCGCTTCGCGCAGGTTCGACATCCACCACACGCCCGAGTACAGCGCGCCCACGAGACCGACGCCCGCGACGGCGTTGCGCTGGTCGATCGCGGTTTCGATGATCGGGTTCAGGGCCTCGGAGAGACCGGGCGGCACCGCCGCCGCGATGCTCTGCTCCAGCTGCGCGAGCAGGTCCGGGCTGAACCACAGGACGTAGCTCGTCGCCGCGAAGGCGACCATCAGGAGCGGCACGGCGGTCAGGACGCTGAAGAACGCCACCGCGGCGGCGAAATGGTTGCCCCGTTGCTCGAAGTAGCGCTGGCCCGCGCGCGCCAGGTGGTCGACCCACTCGTAGCGCTCGCTCAGCTGCCCGGCCCAAGCCCGCAGGCGTTCCACGACTCCGCCGTCCACGGCCACCACCTCAGCGGACCGCACGGCGGCCACGGTTCACCCGTAGCGGAGGAGGTGGGACGGGACCTTCCACGGTGAGTTGGACCCGTGCCGGTCCTGGGCGGCTCCGCCCCACCGGGGGCCCAGAGGGTGAGTGGCGCCGTAACGGAAAGGGCGATGTCGTGCCGCAGGATGCCACGCTGGAGTACGCCGTCGCCGGTGGGGGTGGCGCGCTGCTCGTCGCCGGACTGCTGTTGTGTTTCGCCGGGGTGCGGACGATGCGCCTCGCCGCCGCGGCGGCAGGCTTCGGCCTCGGCGTCGTGGTCGCGACCGTGTTCGGGGCAGGCGTTCTGGGCGTGTTGCTGATCGGCGTCCTGATGGGTGTGGCCGCGCTCGTGGTCGCAGGAGCGGTGGTCGGTGCGGGCTTTTTCGTCGTCGGCGCGCTGGGCGGCGGCCTGATCGCGGCGAGCTTCTTCAGGACCTTCGCCATGGTGGGGACGAACGTCGCACTGATGCTGCTCATCGTCCTGGTCGCCGCGCTGGTCGGCGGCGCGGGTGCGGCGTGGGCAGGCAGCACGGTGCTGGTCGCCGTGACCGCGCTGGCAGGCGCGGGTCTGGTCATCCGCGGGATCGTGACGCTGGGCCCTTCGTTCATCGGGTTTCTCCGCGACCCGACGACGGTGCTCGGCGCGCTGGTCGCCACCCTGGCTTGGCTGGCGCTCGCGGTGCTGGGCTTCGTCGTCCAGCGTCGTCGTCTGGCGAGCAGGCCGTTGCGCGGGGCCCGGTCATGACGACGACACCGGCCGCCCCGGGACCGCCGTCGGACGCCGAGCGCGCGTCGCGGCGAGGGTATCTGCGCGCGCCCCTCGCTGTCGCCGCGGCCGTCCTCGCGCTGCTCGTGGGCGTCGTCGTCGGCGTGGTCATCGGAAAGGCCGGCACCGGACCGGCGGCTATAGGCACAGGTACAGGCACAGGCACGGGCACGGCGGGCGACGCGACACCGTCGGTGTGCCAGGCGACGGCGGTGGCGACGACCGGGCTCCCCTCCGTGGTGACGATCGCGGCCCAGCCTGCAGGCGGTGGCGCGGGCGGGACGGGGTCCGGCGAGATCATCCGGCCGGGCGGCTACATCCTGACGAACGACCACGTGATCTCGGTCGGGGCCAACGGCGGTGCCGTCTCGGTGCGCTACAGCGACGGAAGGACGTCCCCGGCCACGATCGTCGGGCGCGACATCCTGACCGACCTGGCGGTGCTGAAGGCGAGCGACGGGGCCAACGGACTGCCCGTCATCGCGTCCGGCTCGTCCCAGGGGCTAGCCGTCGGTCAGCCGGTCGTCGCTCTTGGTGCACCTTTGGGCCTTGTCGATACGGTGACATCGGGCATCATCAGTGCCATGGATCGTGAGGTCGCGTTGCCTGCAGACCAAGGCCAGACGGCGCACCTGGTGGGCGCGATCCAGACCGACGCCGCCATCAACCCCGGCAACAGCGGTGGCGCTCTGGTCAACTGCCAGACGCAGCTGGTCGGCGTGAACACGGCGATCGCGACGGTGCCGAACTCGGCGGGCCAAGCAGGCGGCGGAAGCGTCGGTCTCGGGTTCGCCATTCCGGTCGACCTGGCCAACCCGATCGCCGACGAGCTCATCGCCACCGGCTCGGTCGCCCATTTCTCGGCGGGCATGCAGGTCCGTGCGGTGCCGGGGGCCATCGCCGACCGGGTCGGGCTCCCCCATGGACTGCTGGTCGAGTCCGTCGTGGCCGGAGGGCCCGCCGACGCGGCAGGCATCCGGGCCCGAGACGTGGTCACCCTCATCAACGGACAGCCCGCGGTGAGCGCGGAACAGGTGACGGTGGCCGAGCTGGCCGCCCGCTCGGGACACGGCATGGAGGTGACTTACCTGCGGGGCGGCACCACGACGGCGGTCACGATCACTCCGGCTCCCGTGAAGCTGTGAGCGGGGCGACGTCGTCAACGGTCCGACCCGGCCTCCGGCACCGGATCGAGGTCCCGTGGCTGCGGTCGGGCCACGTGACCAGGCAACGGCTGCTTGATCGCCTCGAGCAGGCAGGCCAGGGGGACGTCGTCCTCGTCAGCGCCCCGGCGGGCTACGGCAAGACCGCGCTGCTGGCAGAGTGGCTGGGCACCGATCCGGTGCACACCGCGTGGGTGTCGCTGTCCCCGATCGACGACAGCGACCGATGGTTCTGGTCGATCCTGCTGAGCTCACTGAAGGGCTGTCCCGCCGTACCCGCGGACAACGGGCTGCACGCCGTCGCCGTGCCGGAAGATCCTTCGCGTGATCCCGAGTTCCTCGCCGCCGTGGCCGACGCCCTCGCAGGCCTCGAAGAACCTCTGACGATCGTGCTGGACAACGTCCAGGAGCTGACGTCTCCGGTCGCGGTGCTCGGCCTGCGGTCGCTGCTGCGGGACCGGCCCGACAAGCTGCGCATCGTTCTCGCGGGTCGCCGGGATCCGCCGCTCCCGCTCGGCAGGCTGCGGGCGGCGGGGCGGCTGGTCGAGGTCCGCGCCGAGCACCTGCGGTTCACCATCGACGAAGCGGCCGCGATGCTCGCCCCGACGGGTTACGGGTTCAGCACCGACCTCGTGGCGGTGCTGGTGGCCGAAACCGGGGGCTGGGCGGTCGGTCTTCGCCTGGCCGCCCCTGCGCTCGCCTCGGCGGGACCGACCGACTTCGTCAACGATCTCGTCGGCACCGACCGCGCCATGTCCGACTACCTGGTGGAAGAGGTCCTTCAGACGCTGCCGCGGCAGGCGCGCCGGGTGCTGGACGCGGTGAGCGTGTGCGATGTCGTCTTGGCCTCGCTGGCCGCCGCCTTGTCCGACCTCCCCGAGTCCGGCGACGTCCTCGACGGGCTGGAGCGCGAGACCGGGCTCGTCTACCGGACCGGGCCGGGTCGTTTCCGCTTCGTCGTCGAACCACTCCTGCGCGCGCACCTGCTCGCCGATCTTCGGCGGCGACACCCCGAAACCGTGGCGCAGCTGCACGTGCGGGCGGCCCGGTGGTTCTCCGAGCACGACATGGCGGCCGCGGCGCTGGACCACGCCGTGGCCTCGAACTCCGCGATCGTGCTCGTCGAGGTTCTGCACCGGCACGGCCTGCTCCTCCTCGCGGCGGGCGAGCACGCCCGCATGCGCGCGGCTGCGGCGAAGCTGGCGCGAAGCGTCGTGGCCGCCGATCCCGCGCTCGCGCTGTTGGTGGCCATGGCCAACCTCGAGATCGGTGCGCTCGTGGCGGGCGACCGACTCATGGCCGCCGCCGTCAAGGCCTGGCCCGACGTGCCGGGCGCCGAGTTGGTCGCGCTGCGTCGCGTCGCCGAGGCCCGCCGGGACGCTTTGACGCGGGAGCGCGCAGGCGCCCCGCGACTCGGCGGCGAGCACGAGGCCGCCGGGCAGCTCGGTCTGGGACCGATGGCCGTGCTGGAACGGGCGTTCGTGGCGCTGGCGGAGCAACGTGGCGACACGGCCCGTGAGCTCGCGTCGGCCGCGCTGGCGCAGGCAGGCGACAACGACTACATGGTGGCGCGGTGCCTGGCCGTGCTGAGCGGGGTGGCGGCGGCCGAGGGCGACTTCTCGACGATGGCGGCGCTCGCCGAACGGGCGGACGCCCGCGCGCCCGCCGAGAACTGGGGCGGCACCAGCGCGGCCGCGCTCACCGCCTACCTGCGGGCCTACCGGGCGCTGCTGCTCGCCAAGCCCGCCGAGTGCCTCGCGCTGACCGATCCGGCACTGACCTTCACCGACTCGCTCGGCGAGGCCGCCCCCACGGTCTTCGGGGCTGCCCTGGACGCGCTCCGCGGCGCGGCGATGACCGAGCACGGCGAGGCGGCGAAGGGCCTCGGGCTGTTGGCCGCCGCCCGAGCCGCCGCCGACCGGTCACTGCCCGACCTGTACCTCGCCTTGATCGCCGTACTGGAACACCAGGCCGCGATCGACCTCGGCTACGTCGAGCGGGCCCGCGACGTCCTCGACTGGGCGGTGGCACGCCTGCCCGAGACGGCCGAGGTGCGGCTCCTGCGCGCCCGCCAACAGTTCCAACTCGGGCGAACCGTCCCGGCAGGGCGGCACCTCGCCGCGGTGCTGCACGGAAAGACCGCTCCCCCGCTGGTGCCCTGGATCGTCGTCGACGCCTGGGTGCTGGCCTGCCGGTCGGCGCTGCGCTCCGGCAACCGCGGCCAGGCGTTGCGCACGGCCAGGCGCGCGGTGTACCTGGCTTCCCAGCTCGACGTCCTGCGCCCGCTGGTCCAGTCCGACGAGGTCGTCGAGCTGATCCGGGAGCTGCACTGGCCTGCGGGCGCCGCCGCGTTCACCGCGCGCGTCCTCGACGCCCGGCGATCGCGCCCGGCGGGCTCGCGGGTCGCGCTGACCGAGAGTGAGCGGGCAGTGTTGGGCATGCTCTCGACCCAACGCTCGATCAGCGAGATCGCCGAGGCGCTGACGGTCTCGCCCAACACCGTCAAGACCCACGTGCGCACCATCTACGGCAAACTCGGTGTACACACGCGACGCGAGGCGCTCGCCGTCGCACGCGAGAGCGGCCTCGCGTTGCCCCATTCTGAGGATCGGGGCCCCGATTTTAAGCCGGTCGGGTGACTCGCTCGTGTCCATTTAGTCCAGTCGCGCCGACGAGAGTCCAGGTAGCGTCATGGCATGTCATGACGCTCAACACAGGTCGCAGCCGCCCCGCAGTCGCCCGCATCCGGACGGCGGTGCCGCAGCTGTCGGCCAGGTACCTGCCGCGGCCCAGGTTGAGCTCGTTTCTGGACGCCGTCACGGACGGTGAGGTCGCGCTCGTGTCCGCGCCCGCGGGCTACGGCAAGACCCTCCTGCTCGCCGACTGGGTGACCCGGCACCGGCGCGTCGCCTGGCTGACGCTCGACCGTGACGACAACACCGACCGGCGCTTCTGGGCAGGCGTGCTCGCCGCGCTCGCCACCGTGGCGGACATCCCGGCGGCCAACCCCGTGCGCACGCTCGAGCTTCCCGAGGTGCCCAGCCGCAGCCCGACCTTCCTGGCCGCGCTCGTCGACGCACTGGCGGCCGTGCCCGGTCCGCTGCTGCTGGTCTTCGACGACGTGCACGAGCTGACCCATCAGGATCCGCTCGCCGGGCTGGCCAACCTGGTCGAGAACCGGCCGCCGGGCCTGCGGCTGGTGTTGGCCAGCCGCTCCGACCCACCGCTGCGGTTGGGGCGCCTGCGGTTGACCGGTGAGCTGCGCGAGCTGCGGGCTCCCGCGCTGGCCTTCACGGCGGCCGAGGCGACGGACATGCTGGCGCTGGCGCAGGTACGGCTGACCCCCCAGCAACGCGGCGTGCTGCACGCGGAGACAGCGGGCTGGCCCGCAGCGATGCGACTGGCCAGCTTGACCCTGCGCGACGCCGCCGACCCCGATGCGTTCCTCTCGGACCTCACCGGGAACGGGCAGGCGATCTCCGACTACCTCGTCGGCGAAATCCTGTCCCGGCTGCCCGCCGAAGTGACCGAGGTGCTGCTGGCCGTCAGCGTGTGCGACGCCGTGACCGCGCCGCTGGCGGTCGCCCTCGCCCAACGGGACGACGCCGCCGACGTGCTGGCCGATCTGGAGCACGGGACCTCGCTGGTGGCCAGCTACGGCGCAGGCAGGCGGTGGTTCCGGGTCCATCCGCTGCTGCGCGCCCACCTCTACGCCGATCTGCGGCGACGTCGGCCCGACCTCATCGCCGTCCTGCACCAGCGCATGCTCGATGCGTACGTCGCAGCGCGCAACCCGCTCGGCGCGCTGCGGCACGCGACGCTGGCCGACGATCCCGCCATGGTGCGCGCCGTCTTGCGCGGGCACGGTGCCGTGCTCGCCACGTCGGGACAGCACGTGGAGGTCTCCGAGGCGCTGGGCGTACTGGACACCGCAGGCCTGCTCCGCGGTGACGTCGAGCTGATGTTGATAGGGGTGCTCGCCCACATGGAGCTGGGCCGGACGGATGCCGCGGACCGCCTGCTGGCGCAGGTGGATGGCCACTGGCCTGCCGAACCCGATTCGGCACTCGCCGCCCTCCGCGCGCTCGCGACGGACCGCAGGTCCTGGTACGGCCCGGGCAGGACGACCAGGACGCCTCCGGGTGCCGCGCCGAGCACCGACCAGGCCGAGCTGGCGGTCGCGACCATGCTCCAACGGGCCAACGCCGCCCTGGCCGACGGACGGTGGGCCGACGCCGACGAACTCGCCCGCACAGCGGTCGAGCAAGGGACCGGCGAGGGGCAGGACTACCTCGGAGCACGGGCGCTGATGATCCGCGGCATCGTCGCGGGCCTGCGCGGTGACATCTCCCGCATGCTCAAGTATTCGGTGCTCGCGGGTCAGACCGCGCCCGCCGACGCCTGGTCGGGCACCGGAAGCGCGAGATTCTGCCTGGCCATGTGCGCGTACGGGGCGTTCCTGCAGGGCAGGCCCTTCGAGGCGCTCCGCTACGCCGACGCGGCTCAGATGATCGCCGGGCCCGACCTGGCCGCCAGGGACATCGCCGGGCAGCCGTCGATGCCGCCGTCGGTACAGCCGTCGACGCGGTCGCTCGGCGAGGTCGAACCGGTGCTCCCCGTCGTGAACGCGGTGCGCGGCGCCGCTCGGTTCGACCTCGGCGAGCACCAGGCGGGTATGGCGGCGATGCGCGCCGCGCGGGGGCAGGTCGTGGAGGGAACCTGGCTCATCCGACCGGTCGTCGCGTTGCTGGCGCTCGTCGAACACGATGCTGCGCTGCGGGTCGGCCTCGACGCCAACGCCCGGACCGTGCAGGAGTGGATGCAGGAGCGGGCGGACGGCGGCGGCGACCTGACCTACATCCGCGCGGAGGCGGTCGCGGCGCGCATCGGGTCGGACCCTGCCGCGGGCGAGACGGCGCGGGTGTTGCTGGCTCCGCTGCTCGACGGGTCGCTGACCCCGGTCATGCGCTGGGTGCCCGTCGCGGCGTGGACGCTCGAATGCGTGCTGGGCCTGCGCGCAGGCAACCGGCCCCGCGCCCGCGACGCCTTGCACCACGCCCTTGCTCTCGCCGAGCGGTGCGGCGTCCTGCGGCCGCTCGTCGTCGCCCCCGCCGACGTGCTCGACCTGCTCTGCCACGAGGTCGGCAACCTCGGCGGGGCCGACGAGGTCGCGCAGGACGTGCTCGCCGCCCGCCGCGCGCTCGACGGACACCGCCTTGCCGGTTCAGGAGCCGCAGGGTCCGGGGCCCCCACCCTCACCGCGCGGGAAACGGCGGTGCTCGACCTGCTTCCCGGTCCCCTTTCGCTTGAGGAGATCGCCGCCCAACTGGCGGTCACCACCAACACCGTGAAGACGCACCTCGCCGCTATCTACACGAAGCTCGGGGTCCGCTCCCGGCGCGAAGCCGTCGCCCGCGGCCGGATCCTCATCCGGAGCACCCGCTGACCGTACGGGGTCCGCAGCGCAGGGTCAGGAGCTGCCGACCGCGAACTCGGCGAGCAGGCGAGCCCCGAACCCGCTGCAACCGGCAGGCCGCCACGAGCCCGGCTTGTCCACGTCGGCCACCCCCGCGATGTCGACGTGCGCCCACGGAAGGCCCGCGACGAACTCGTTGAGGAACAGCGCCGCGGTGATCGCGCCTGCGTTCGGGCCGCCGAGGTTCTGGATATCGGCAATCTTCGCGTCGATATCCGCGCGGTAGCGCCGCTCGAGGGGCAGCTGCCACAGCGGCTCGTCGACCTGCGCCCCCGCGTCGACCAGCCGATCCACGACGGCCTGGTCGTTGCCGATCACCCCGCCGAGCGAGGTACCGAGTGCCCGCATCATCGCGCCGGTCAGCGTGGCGATGTCGACGATGACGTCGGGTTGCTCCTCCGCCGCGAGCACCAGCGCGTCGGCCATCACCAGCCTGCCCTCGGCGTCGGTGTTCTGGACCTCGACCGTCGTGCCGCCCCGGACCGTCAAGACGTCGCCCATCTTGACCGCCGACCCTGAGGGCATGTTGTCGGTGCACATCAGGTAGCCCGAGACCGCCGTCGGGCACTCCAGGGCGCGCAACGAGCACATGGCCGCCAGCACCGCCGCCGCTCCCGACATGTCGTTCTTCATCATGGCGTGGGTGGGGTCGGCGGGCTTCAGGCTGATCCCACCGGAGTCGTACATGATCCCCTTGCCGACCAGCGCGATCCGCCGCGGCGCCGCTGCGGCGGGCTGGTAGGTCAGCTTGATCATGCGGGGCGGCTCGGTGCTGCCCCCGTTGACGGCCAGCAGACCGCCACAGCCCAGCTCCAGCAGCGCGTCCCGGTCGAAGACCTCGACCTGCAGACCGCGCTCCGCACCGAGGGTCACCGCCAGATCGGCCATCCGCGTCGCCGTCAGGTGCGCGGGCGGACAGTTGGCCAGATCCCGCGCCAACGCGGTGGCGCCTGCCAGCACCTTGCCGCGCTCCGCACCGGCGAGCGCGTCGGCCGCCACGTCCGCGGACACGACAACGGCGATCGACGTGAGCTGCGGCGGCCGCGGTGCGGTGCGCAGGGTGAAGCGGTAGCGCGCGAGCAGGATCCCCTCGACCACCGCCTGTGCGGCAGGCCCCGGCGCCACCCCCGTCACCGCGCTGAGGTCGAGGACGGGTCGGACGCTCCAGTCGGCCGCGTTCGCGAAGGACGCCGCGGCGTCGCGCAGTCCGGCGACATCCAACGTCGCCGCGTCGCCGACGCCGATCAGCACCCGCGGCGGCCCCGCCTTCGCGGGCAGGACGAGCGTCGAGCCCACACCGGCGGCGAACCCGGCCCCCGCCAGCGCCGCCCGGTCGAAGCCGACGTCGGCGAACGGCCCGTCGGGGCCGACGAGGACGCCCACGGCGTCAGCGTCATCCGGCACCGCCGCGGACGCCGCGAGCGCGACGGACCCGATCTCGGCAACCGACGGCGCGGAGTCGAAACCGGACGGGACGACGATGGCCTGAATGCTCACGGTGGCGAGCGTCGGACGAAGGCGCCGCCGCGGCCTCCCCTCCGGCGGGTGAGGTGTGCCCGGCGCGGGTCTCGCCCGCCTGCCCACAGGAGGGTCGGAGCCGTCCGGCGCGCCGCCTTCTGCGCCGCAGGTCGGCAGGCGTTCACCGTCCTCGCGCCGTCCCGGGAGCGACGCGCGGTGCTTCACCCGACACGGGCGAGGCCACGAGCCTCGGTGCCCACGACGGTCGTAGCCACCGCGACCGACCGGAGGACCGATGGCGACGCAGGCCGGATCACCCGCGGACTACACGATCTCAACACCGAGGCACCCGGCCCAGGAGCAGGCCTGAGCGCGATGCGGGTGCCGACCGTCGTCGCCCGACTGGACCACTATCAGCGACGGCGTCGCTGGCTCGGGTTACCGCTTGCCGTGTTCGCCAAGTTCGTCGACGACCGCGGCCCCCTGTTGGCCGGGCAGATCACCTACAACGGCTTCCTGTCGCTGTTCCCGCTGCTCCTGGTGCTCAGTACGACGCTCCGGCTGGTGCTGCGGGATCATCCCGAGCTGGCCGAAGGGCTCCTCGCCAGCCCGCTGGCCCGCTTTCCGGTCGTCGGCGACGAGATCACGGCTGCCGTGCACCCGCTGCAAGGCTCGGCGGTCGCGCTCGTCGTCGGCGGGCTGTTCGCGCTGTACGGCGGGCTGGGGTTCACCGCCGCGATGGGGCACGCGTTCGACCAGATGTGGGGCGTCCCGGTGGACCGGCGCCCGCACCCGATCATTGCGCGGAGCCGGGGCCTGCTGCTGTTGGTGCTGCTCGGCGTCGGGCTGGGCGTCACGACCGCGCTGTCGGCGCTCACCGCGGCTCCCGGCACGCCGCTCGGGCCCGCGTTGGTGGTGCTCGGCCCGTTGGTCTCGATGTCGGTGAACGCCGGGCTGTTCCTTGTCGGGTTTCGCGCCTTCACCGTCCGGGACCTCACCTTCGGCCAGGTCGCGCCGGGCGCAATCGGCGCGGCGCTGGCGTGGCAGCTGCTCGAGTTGGGCGCTGTCCGCTACGCCACCGACGAGCTCACCGACGCCGACCCGCTCTACGGCGTCTTCGGTCTGGTGCTGGCCCTTCTCGCGTGGATCTACCTCGAGGCCCTGGTGGTGACGGCGGCAGCGGAGATCAACGTCGTGCTCGTGGACCGGCTCTGGCCGCGGGCCCTGCTCACGTTGACCCACTTCGTCGGACCGGACGACCTGACCGAGGCCGACCGGCGCAGCCTCGAGTCCTACGCCCGCATCCAGCGCTACAAGAGCTTCGAACGGATCGACGTCGAGTTCAGTCCGCCTCCGGAGGAGTACCGGCCGCCCCTGGCGGGGGGCTGAGCCGCCGGACCGCCGCGGGCGAGCCGAGCAGCGCGTTCATCCAGCCCGCGTTCGGGTCGCTGTCCACCAGCAACGCCTTGACGAGCAACGTCATCGGTACCGCCAGCACGGCGCCCACCGGGCCGAGCAACCAGCCCCAGAACACCAGCCCGACGAAGGTCACCGTGATCGAGAGGCCCACGGCGTCGCCGACGAAGCGGGGCTGCAACAGCGAGGTGAAGACGAAGTTGAGGACGATGTAGATGACGATGACGATGAGGAGCAGCCGGGGCCCGCCGACCAGCAGTCCGAGCACGGCAGGCGGCAGGACGCCGAGCCAGAACCCGATGTAGGGGATGTAGTTGGTGATGAAGGCGAGCAGTCCCCACGTGATGGCCAGCGGGATCCCCAGCACGGCCAGCGCGACGGTGTCGAGCGTACCGACGAGCAGTCCGAACACCGTGGTGACCACCAGGTAGCGCCGGATGCCCCTCGTGAAGTCGGTGAGCGCGGCGCCGAGCAGCGGGCGGCCGCTGACCAGCGCGGCCACCCGCACGTCGGCGCCGGTCACCTCGAGGCTGATGAACAGCAGCAGGGACAGCAGGAAGACCAGGTTGGTCGCCAGCCCGACCACGCCCGAGAGCAGCACCCCGATGAACGCGGCGACCTTGCCGACGTCCAGTCCCGCGGCCAGCGCGCGCAGCTGGTCGGGCCCGACGCCGTAGGACCCGAGCGTCGCGACCAGGGCCCGCAGGGTGCCGTTCGCCTCGGCCGTGTACTGAGGCAGGACGGTGGCCAGCCGGGCGGCCGAGATCACCAGCACCCCGGCCATCACCACCACGACGCCGTACACCAGCAGCACCAGCACGATGGTCGCGAACCACGCGGGCAGGCCGACGGCGCGCAGCCTGCGGCCGACCGGTGCGATGACGACGACGATCACCCAGGCCAGGAACCCCGGCGCGACGAGCCAGCCGATCGCCCCGATCCCGGCGGCGACGATGACGATGGCCGCCGCCCCGATGAGCAACGACAGGCCGCGCGGCAGGGGACCGCTCGCTCTGCCACCCATGGTGGACTCGATCCCTCCCGCGCTCAGAACGACCACACCAGCGGGACCAGCCCGATCGCGACCACGGAGAACACCCCGACCATCGGCAGGCCGAGCTTCCAGTAGTCGCCGAAGCGGTAGCCCGCAGGGCCCATCACCATCATGTTCGCGGGCGTCGCGACCGGGGTCAGGAACGACGCCGCCGAGGCGATGCACACGCACATCAGCACCGGCCGCGCCGAGACGTGCAGCTGGGCCGCGGCCGACACCGCGATCGGGATCACGATCAGCGCCGTCGCCGTGTTGCTGATCATCTGCCCGAACACCACGGTGAGCAGGAACAGCGCGACGAGCAGCAGCAACGGGCCCGCGGTGCGGACCGCGCCGACGAGCACCTCGGCGACCAGCTCGCCCGCGCCCGACGTCCGGATCGCCGTCGAGAGCGGGATGATGCCCGCGACCAGCAGCACCGTGGTCCAGGAGATCCGCCGATAGGCCTGCTGCACCGTCAACACCCGCAGCACGATCATCGCGCCTGCCGCGAGGAGCGTGGCGATGACGGGCGCGACCAGGCCGGTCGCGAGCAGCACGACCATCCCGCCCAGCACCGCGATCGCCCGCGTCGAGCGGGGTCCCAGCGGCACGACCTGGCGGCGCACCAGCGGAGGCGAATCGACCAGCAGCACACCGGCGTAACCCACGAGATCGTCCAGCGCCGCCCACGGGCCCTCGAGCAGCAGGACGTCACCCGCCTGCAGCGCGGTCCCCGTCGCGGTGCGGTTGCGCCCCTGCCGTTGCACGGCCAGCACCACGAGCGGTCCACCCGGCACGACCATGCCCGGAGCGACGACTTCGCCGACGAGCGTCGACCGCGGCGGGATCACGACCTCGGCGACGCCGCCGCCGCTCCCGATCAGGTTCTGCTCGACCTCGTCGCGGCCCCGCACCGCCCGCAGCTCCAGTCCGTGGTCGGTGCCGAACCTGGTGACGCCGTCGGGCTCGCCGACGACCGTGAGCCGGTCGCCCGCGGCGAGCGCGCCGTCGGATGCGGGCTGGTCGGCCTCGACGTCGGTCACGGTCACGACGCTGACGCCGGGGTAGGCGCGCAGGTCCCAGCCGCTGCGCGGGTGGCCGACCAGCGGCGAGCCTGCCGGGACGGCCAGGTAGGCGACGTTGCCGAGCCGGTACTGCTTGGTCAGCGTCCGCGCGAGTCCGCTGAGGTCGGCGGACACCGAGGCGCCCACCCGGTCGGGCAGCAGCCGGTCGCCGAGCAGCGCCACCACCAGCACGGTTCCCACCACGAGCGGGATGCCGACGATGGCGAACTCCGCGAACCCGAACCGCCCGACGCCCGCCTCCGCCGCCGCATTCGACACGATGACGTTCACCGGGCTGCCCGTCAGCAGCAGCAGCGAGCCCGCACTGCCCGCGAACGCCAGCGGCATGAGCAGCTTCGACGGCGCAATGCCCCGCTGGGCCGCCACGACCAGCAGCATCGGAAGCAGCGCTGCGACCGAGCCGTTGAGGTTGATCAGCGCGGTGACGGCGGCCACCAGCAGCATCACCAGCACCAGCAGCCTGCGTCGGCTGCCGCCCGCCGTCGCCACCAGCCGTTGGCCGACCCACGTCGTGACCCCGGTGGCGTCGAGGCCTTCGCTGACCACGAACAGGCAGGCGATGAGGATCACCGTCGGGTCGCCGAACCCCGCGACGGCGTCGTCGAGACCGATCACGTGGGCCGCGTAGAGCAGCAGGGCCGACCCGATCGCCACGACCTCGACCGGCAGGCGGTTCCAGACGAACAACACGACGACGAGGCCCAGCACCACGAGGCTGACGACCGCGCCGGGCTCCACCACGCGGCGGAGTGTGCCTGCGTCGATCAGTCGCGGCCCTCCCCCGCCGCGGGCGAGATACCGCGCCACGCCGCCCACCAGCCGCCCCCCGGGTGCCCTGGCCGCCGCCGTCGCCCTCGCCGTCCTGCGCCGAGGCCGCTCACGGCGCCCGGTCGGCAGGCGCGCCGCGTGTCGCCTCACCCGCGACGGACGACGCCTGCGCCCGGCCGCAGCGGCGACAGTGGAGGACCTCAGCGGCCGTTCCTCGGCCCTGTCGCCTCCTCGGCAGCCCGCCCGAAAGGGGTCACGATGCCGGCACGACGCTACGAGTTCCGAGTGGCGGGCCGCCTGTCCGAGCGCGCCCAGTGCGCGTTCACCGACATGGCGGTGCACGACGCTCCCCCGGAGACGATCATCTCAGGGGATGTCGTCGACGACGCCCACCTGCACGGGGTGCTGGCCCTGATCCAGAACCTGGGGTTGCACGTCGTCAGCGTCAACGAGACGCCGCACGTGCCGTCGCAGGGCGACCGGCTCAGTGAGCGTCGTACACGACAGCCGAGCGCACCAGGAGATCCTGAACAGAGCGACGGCTGACGCTGACCGCCGACCAGAACAGGCCCAGCGGCACGAACACGCAGAGGACCGCGCGCAACCCGGCACGCCACCAGCCGAGCCTGCATCCGTCCCGTGTGACGACGCGGAGGCCGAGCACCGCGCCGCCGACGGTCTGCCCGGAAACGGCCCAGCCCACCGTCAGGTAGCCGACGGCGATGGCGAGACCCGACACCGAGGTGCCGAACGGCAGCCCGCGCGGCCAGGTGAAGGAGGCCGGGTTGACCAGGAAGAGGCAGGCGGCCACGGCGACGACCACGCCGCCGGTCAGCACCATCACCACCACGAAGTCAATGATCGCGGCGAGCATCCTGGTGACGATGCCCGCGGGCGTGTGGGCCTGCGAGGCCGGGCCGGGCCGAATCGTCACGGCAGCACCGGTGCTCGGTCCGGGGATCGGCGCAGCAGGCGGTCGACCAGGCCTGCGACCCTGTCGTCGGCCCGCCTGCCTTCGGCGCGGACGGAGCGCACGGCATCCGAGGACAGTGCGCCCGTGGACTCCCGCACGATCTCCGGCAGGTCGATCGCATCGATCACCGACTGCGCGATGGCGACCAGGTCGATGCGCCGCACGATCGCGTCCAGGTCGACGCGCGCGACCACGAGGTCCGCGTCGAGGCGGGCCGCGACCGCGTCGAGATCGAGGCGGGCGACGATCGCCTGCAGGTCCAGGTCGGCGGCGAGCCGGTCGAGGTCGAGGCGGGCGGCGACGGCTTCGACGTCGATCCGGTCGACGATCGCGGCGAGGTCCACGCGGGCGACAACGGCGTCCAGATCCACGCGGGCGACGACGGCGTCAAGGTCGAGTCGGTTGGCGATGGCGTCGAGATCGACGCGGGCAACAGCGGCGTCCAGATCCACGCGGGCGACAGCGGCGTCCAGGTCCAGCTCGGCCGCGATCCGGTCGAGGTCGACGTGGCTCAGGACGAGCTCGGTGATGTCGAGGCCGGGCAACACCGCGTCGAGCACCTGGCGCGCCGTGCGCTGCAGCGCCGCGACCGCGACCGTCGTCAACTGCGCGCGCAGCGCGCGCCCGCGCTCAGCGGCCGGTCCCGTCGCCACCGGCCCGGCGACCGCCGAGAGCAGCGCCGTGGCCGCGCTCCGCGCGGGCGTGGCTGCCCAGTCCACGAGTCGCCAGGCCGCCACCCCCGTACCGAGAAGGACGGCAACAACGGTCTCGACGGTGTCGGGTCCGGTGTCCCCACCGGCCCGACCGGTCTGCCCGCCCATGCCGCCTCCTCGCGACGCCGCGCACGCGCGGTCCTACTCCGCGAACGCCTCGCGCAGCACCTTCTCCTGGTCATCCGAGAGGTTGGTGAACATCAGATGCGGCTTGTTGCCCGCAAATGCCGCACTGACCTTGTCCAGAACGACGTCGCGGGTCAGCAGGAACAGGGCCGACGACCCCGGGGTGAGCTCTTCGCGGGCCTTCTTGATGAAGTCGTTGCTGATGCCGACGTCGGTCAGGGAGCCACTCAGCGCGCCCGCGGCCGCGCCGATCGCCAGCCCGAGCAGCGGCACGAAGAAGAGCAGCCCGAACAGCAGGCCCCAGAACGCGCCGCCGAGGGCGCCCGCGCCCGTCAGGTTGTGCAGCTGGTGGGTCTTCGGTTTGCGGTCGCCGTCTTTCCACGAAGCGACGGCCGCGTCGAAGACCGTGATCAGTTGTTGCTTGGAAAGGTCCTCCAACGTCGCTACGGCCTGGTCAGCGCCTTCCGCTGTGTCGAACCGCCATACGCTCAACGTCGACATTGATCACCCCTCTCGTCAAGGCACCGGTCACGGTGTCCTGGGTTGATCGTCGAAGCGCCGACCCGTCGGGTGCCTCACCCGCCGCGGGTGAGGCCGCGCGCCACCGGCGCCCGTCAGCCTGTCGGTCCCGTCGTAAGGAGACCGGCATGGCCCGTTCGAACGCGGCAGCGGAGGCGGCGTTCGTGTCCACGGGCTCACTGCCTGCGGATGCGGAGGTCCAGCGGCTGGTGAACGAGGCCTGCCTGGTGTTCCGACCGGTCCGCGACGGCGTCGTCTCGTCGGTCTATCCCGCGCTGCAGGCGGCTGATCCGAGCCACTTCGGCGTCGTCGTCGCGGGCGTCGCGGGGCAGACCTACGCCGCGGGTGACAGCGCCGTCCCCTTCTCGATCATGAGTGTGGCCAAGCCCTTCGTGTTCGCGCTCGCCTGCTCGGCGCTCGGCGTCGACGGCGTCCAGTCGCGCGTCGGGGTGAACGCGACCGGGCTGCCGTTCAACTCGCTGGTCGCCGTGGAGCAGAGCCCGGACGGCCGCACGAACCCCATGGTCAACTCGGGGGCGATCGCCACCGCGGGACTCGTCGGCGACGGCGACCTCGAACAGCGCTGGGCCCAGATCGAAGGCGGCCTGTCCGCCTTCGCGGGACGCCCGCTGGCCGTCGACGAGGAGCTCTACCGGTCTGCCGCGGGGTCCAACCACCGCAACCGCGCCATCGCGTCGCTGCTGCACTCGCTGGGCGCCCTCGAAGCGGACCCCGACGAGACCGTCGAGCTGTACACCCGGCAGAGCTGTGTGTCGGTGACGGCGGCGGACCTCGCGATCATGGGAGCCACGCTGGCGGACGGAGGCGTGAACCCGCGCACCGGTGAGCGGGTCGTCGACCTGCCCACCTGCCGCGCCACGCTCGCCACCATGATCATCGCGGGGATGTACGAGACCTCGGGCGACTGGCTGTACGCGGTCGGGCTGCCCGGCAAGAGCGGGATCGGGGGCGGGATGGTCACCGTCTCGCCCGGCAAGGGCGCGCTCGGCACCTTCTCGCCGCCTCTCGACGAAGCAGGCAACAGCGTCCGGGGCCGGCTGTGCGCCACCTATCTCTCGCGGACACTCGGCCTGGACATCCTGGCGTCCGAGCCTGTGCGCCCCTGAGTCCAGGTGATCGCCAAAGCCCCATGATCGCCGAATGTGGTGGTGGCGATCATGCTCCCCCTGGAGCGGCCCGCCGCCGTCACGTTCCGACGGTGAGCTCCTGGAAGATCAGTCGGGCGCCGTCGTCGGGGGCGGCGCCGCCCTGCGTCGAGTCAGCCTGCTGGTAGGCCCCGGCCTGGAAGCGGACCGACGCCCCGCTGAACGCCTGGGGCACGGGCGCGTTGGCCGTGGCCGTCCGACCGCCGCTGGTGGCGGTGAACGTCAGGCTGCCGTTGCCGTTGTCCGTGATCGTGAACCGGAACGACGTGCCCAGGGGGACGTTGTCCAACAACGGGTACTTGTCGCTGGTCGACCCGGACTGCTTCTGCTTGACGACGACGCCGATCGCGCCGTCGGCGTCGTGCAGCATCACGTACGGGATGGAGCTGATGTCGTCGGCGCCGTGGATCTGGCCGACGATGACGTCGGGCTCCTGCTGAGGCAGTTGAGTGACCGTGACCGTGGCGGTGAGGACGTGCCGCCCGGACCCCGCGGGGAACGACGTCAGGCTGTCCAGCTCGGTGCGGGCGTGGCTGGAGTTCGGCGTCGTGCTGCCGCCGACGGGCGCCCAGAGCGTCAGGGTGCCGTTGCTTTCGGCGACCAGGTACGGCGGCATGGGCGCAGCCGGGTTGACGCCTGCCGCGTCGCCCTTCTTGCCCGCGACGGGCAGGGTGAGCTTCCACCCGGCCAACTGCACCGGCCCGTTCACGGCGGGGACGGTGGCCGCGCCCCCCGAACTGGGATGCGGGGTTCCGGGCACGCTCGCACACCCCACAGCGGCCGCTCCGACGAGCGCGAGGGCGCCGCCCCATGCCGCTGTCCGTCTGACTTTTCGGGTACGCACCTGGTCCATCATGCCCGCAGGTTCGCGGGCGCGGCCGGCCCGTGTGACGACATCGAGCCGTACAGGTCGACCGCGATCCCCGCGCACCCGGAAGCGCTCTCCGCTGTGGTCACAACATCTCCGCGATGTCACCCAGCAGGCGCAGGTTCTCCTTGAGGCCGAACGCGGGCGGCAGGAAGCAGATCAGCTCCTCGGCCAGCGCGACGCTGGGGTCGGCTTCCAGTTCGGCGAGCACCGCGGCGGGATCGCCGTGGTGGACGGGGCTCATCGTGAACCGCCGCGGCGGCCGCGCGGCGGGCGGAAGCGCACCTTCCGGCCGTGAGGCGGCGGGCCCGAACCGACGGCGCTCGTCGGCGTAGTCGGCGTACACGCGGGCCAGCTCCGCCGTGCCTGCCGGGAGCACCGACCGCGCGACGGCCACCCTGGAGGGCCGCGGTCCGGTGTGGGCCGCCCGGTAGGCCCCGATCGCGGCGGCCAGCTCCGCGCCGAAGTCGGCGACGTCGCCGCTGAGGATCGTGCTCAGCAGCAACCGCAGCCCCTGCTCGCCGGTGAACCGGGCGGAGGCGACCGAGCCAGCCCCGTACCAGATCCGGTCGGTCAGGCCAGGGCTGTGCGGCCGCACCCGCAGCGCGGTGCCGGGGGCGACCATCCCCGCGGGATCGGTGACCTCACCGACCGTTTCACCCCCGATGCCGCGCAGGAACCCGGCCAGCCGCCGCCGGGCCTGATCGTGGCCGTCGGAGGGCTCCTGGCCGAACACCGCGTCGTAGCCGCCCTGTCCGGTGGCCATGCCGAGCTGGATCCGGCCGCCGGAGAGCAGGTCGGCAGTTCCCGCGGCCTCGGCGAGCAGTACCGGGTCCTCGTACCGGATGCCGATGATCGCGGTACCGAGCCCGATGCGGGCCGTGTGCTCGCCGACCGCCGCGAGGAACGTCAACGGCGAAGCGAGGTAGTTGTCGAAATGCCGCTGGTACACCCAGCCCGTGTCGTAGCCGAGCTGCTCGGCCACCCGGAACAGCTCGATCCCCTCGCGCAGCGCCTCGGCCGCGCCGCCGTCGGGGAAGGAGATGCGGGCGTTGAACCCCAGCCGCACGCGCCGCTCAGACATGGACCCGCTCGAACATCGAACGCTGCCCGGGAATCGCCGCGATGAGCTCGCGCGTGTAGTCCGCCGTCGGCGCGCCGAAGACCTCGGCGACCGGCCCTTCCTCGACGACGACGCCCCGGCGCAGCACCGACACCGTGTGCGAGACCTGTGCGACGACCGCGAGGTCGTGGCTGACGAACAGGTAGCTCAACCCCAGTTCCTCCTGCAGCCCCAGCAGCAGGGTGAGGATCTGGTCCTGTACCGAGACGTCCAGCGCCGACACCGGCTCGTCGAGCAGGACGGCTTGTGGTTCGAGCGCGAGCGCCCGCGCGATCGCGACGCGCTGGCGCTGCCCACCCGACAGCTCCGCGGGCAGCCGGTCGGCGTACCCGGCGGGCAGCGCCACCTGGTCGAGCAACACCCGTACCCGCGCCGCGCGGCTGCGCCGGTCACCGACCCCGAACGCGACGAGCGGCTCGGCGATGCTCTGCTTCACCGTGAACCGGGGGTCGAGGGAAGCGAACGGGTTCTGGTGCACCAGCTGCACGGCGCGCCGCAGCGGCCGGGTGGCCCGCCAGCCCAGGTCGGTGAGATCGGTGCCGCCGAGCAGCACCCGCCCGCTCGTGGGTTGCTCGAGGCCGAGCGCGAGCCGCAGCGTGGTGGTCTTGCCGGAGCCGGACTCGCCCACGAGCGCGTGGGTGGCGCCGCGGGCCAGCTCCAGTGAGACGTCCTCGACGGCCCGCAGGACGCCCCCGCCGCTGCCGCGGGGCAGCGGGTAGCTCCGCGCCACCGATTCCAGCCGCAGCACCGGATCGCGACCGGGCGCCTCGGCGCGGTCGACGGTGAAGCGCGGCACGATCCGGCCCTCGTGCGCCAGGCCGGGCGCGGCCGCGATGAGGCGCCGTGTGTAGTCCTCGGCGGGGTGGACGAGGATCTCCCCCGGCCTGCCCTGCTCCACGATGCTGCCGTCGCGCAGGACCACCACGCGGTCGCTGCGGTCGGCGGCCACCGCCAGGTCGTGCGTGATGATCAGCAGTGCCGTCCCCGTGTCGCGCACCAGGCTCTCGAGGTGGTCCAGGATCCGGCGCTGGATCGTGACGTCCAGCGCGCTGGTCGGCTCGTCGGCGATGATCAGCTGCGGCCTGCCTGCCAGTGCGATCGCGACGAGTACCCGCTGGCGCAGCCCACCGGAGAGCTCGTGCGGGTACTGCCGGGCCCGCATCACGGGCTCGTCCACGCCTGCCCGCCCGAGGAACTCCAGCACCTCGACGTCGACCTGCGGGCCGCGCACCCCCCGTTGCCGCACCGCCTCGGCCACCTGGGCGCCGACGCGCCGCGTGGGGTTGAGCCCGACCATCGGGTCCTGGGGCACCAGCCCGATCACCGCGCCGCGCAACGTCAGCAGGCGCCGTTCCTTCGCCCCGACGACCTCGGTGGGCTCGCCGCCCTGTGGGGTCACGACGACGCTGCCGCCCGTCACCCGCGCGTTGTCGGGCAGGAGACCGATCAGGGTGTTCGCGATCGTCGACTTGCCCGACCCGGACTCCCCGACGAGCGCGACCACCTCTCCCGACGCGATCTCCAGGTCCACCCCGCGCACCGCGGGCACGGTCCGTCTGCGCCGGACGTAACCGACTTCCAGACCGGTGATCCGGACCAGCGGCTGACTCATCTCTGCAGCTCCTGCAGCGTTTTCGCCACGTGGTTGAGGCTCAGCACCACGGCGGCGACGAACAGCCCCGGCAGCAGGGACACCCAGGGCGCGGTGATCAGGAAGTTCCGGCCGGAGGCGATCAGGCTGCCCCACTCCGCTGCGGGCGGGGCCGCCCCGAACCCCAGGAAGCTCAGCGAGGCGATGGCGATGATCGCCACGCCGGTGTCCAGCACGGCCAGCACCGCGACGGGACCCCACGAGTTCGGCAGGACGTGGCGCAGCAGCACCCGGCCCCAGGTCGCGCCGCCGACCCTGGCCGCCTCGACGTAGGGCAACGTCCGCACGCGCAGCACCTCGGCCCGGGTCGTGCGCGCGAAGCCGGGCACGATGCCCACCCCCACCGCGATGGCGACCGGGACCGTGCCGAACCCCAGCGCGGTCACGATGGCCAGCGCGAGCAACAGTCCCGGCACGGCGAGCAGCACGTCGGCAAATCGCATGAGCAACGAGTCGACCCGGCCGCCGAAGAACCCGGACACCACCCCGAGCGCGAGCCCGGAGACCACGGCGATGGCCAGCGCGATGAGAGTCGCCCTGATCGTCAGCCCCGAACCGGCCAGCACGCGGGTCCACAGGTCGCGGCCGATGTCGTCGGTGCCGAAAGGACGACCGGGACCCGGTGGCAGCAACCGGTCGACCGGGGCGGTGGCGTAGGGGTCGTGCCCGGTGAACCACTGCGGCACGAACGCGGTGAACACCACGAACACCAGGAACAGCACGGCGACGACGAAGCCGGGTTTGCGGCCGAGGGTCACCAGCGCGGCACGCAGGGCGGCCCGGCGCCCGCCGGGCCCCTCGTCCGACGGGGGGCCGAGGTCGACCGCAGAGCGCGGCGACCGCAGGACGAGCTCGGGCACTGCGGGCCGCGCCGCGGCGGGTATCGAGGTGGTGCTCACGGACGGCTCACCTTCGGGGTGTGGACGATGCGGGGGTCGAGCAACGGGTAGATCAGGTCGACCGCGAGGTTGACGACGACGAACACGGTGGCGGCCAGCGTCACGACACCGAGCACCACGGGAATGTCCTGGGCGAGCACGGACTCCTGCGCGAGCTTGCCGACCCCGTTGCGGGCGAAGACCGTCTCCACGACGATCGCGCTGGTCACGGTCTGGGCGACGAGGACACCGAGGATCGTCATGGCGGGCAGCGCCGCATTGCGGAACGCGTGCCGCAGCTGCACAGCGCCGCGCGTGAGCCCCTTCGCGCGCGCCGTCATGACGTAGGGCTGGCGGAGCGTGTCGTCGAAGCTGCGCATCAGTACCTGGGCGAGCACGGACGACGTCAGCAGCGCGATCGTCACTGCGGGCAGCACCAGCGACGCCACGCCGCGGGTACCGGTCGCGGGCAGCCAGCCGAGGGTGAACGAGAACAGCTGGATGAGCAGCAGCGCCACGAAGAACTGCGGGAACGACGCCCCGACCGAGGGCAGCCGCGACAGCAGCAGCCGCAGTGGGCGCCACCGCACCGCGCTGGCCACGTACGCCAGTGCCGTGCCCGCGACGAGCGAGAGCCCGGCCGCGGCCGCGCTCAGCGCCACGGTCGGGCCCAGCCGCTGCCCGATCAGCCGGGTCACCGGGATCCCGTTGGCGATCGACATCCCGAAGTCGCCGTGCAGCGCCCCCCACAGGGCGGTGAGGTACTGCTCCCACACCGGCCGGTCGAGCCCGTACTGGGCCATCGCGGCGGCGAGCTGGGCGGGTGTGAGCTTGTCGGTCTCGATGCCCGCCGCGCCCAGCTGCAGGGTGACCGGGTCGCTGGGCAGCAGGTAGAGCACGACGAACGTCACTGTGAACGCCGCCCACAGCACGCCGACGGCCTGGGCGATGCGGGCGAGCACATAGCGGCCCGTCGGCGAGAGGCGCAGCACCATCAGGAGCTCTCCGGCGTCTTCCACACGTCGGCCAGCTTGAGGAAGCTCTCGGAGGTGAACGCGAAGCCGTGCACGTCGTTGCGCACGCCCGCGTACTGCACACGCTCGAACAGCGGGAACGTGACGCCCTTGTCGATCAGGAGGGCCTGCAGGTCGGCGTAGGCCTTCTTCGAGGTGGCCTGGTCGGTGGTCTGGATGGCGTGGCTGAACAACGCCTTCACCTGGCCGCGAACTTCGGGCGTCATCGCGTTGGTCGCCAGTGCCTTGGAGTTGGCCAGGTCCGGGTCGAGGATGAACTGCAGGGCACCGGGGTCGGCGCGGGTGAAGTAGGTCTGGGTCAGGTCGTAGTCGCCGTTCGCCAGGGTCGTGGGCAGCTCCGCGGTGGTGACGGTGTTCAGCTTCAGGTCGATGCCGACGTGCTTGAGCTGGTCCTGCACCAGCTCGGAGCCCGCACTGAACTGGGTGAGCGGGAACGTCAGCGTCAGCTTCGCGCCGTTCTTGTAGCGGTAGCCGTCAGGGCCGAGGGTCCAGCCCGCGCTGTCCAGCAGCGCCGCCGCCCCCGCGGGGTCGTGCTTGAGCTTGTCCGCCACCGAGAGGTAGTAGGGCGTGGTCGCGTCGTAGCCGCCGCCCACGACCGGATAGTCCTGGCCGAACACGGTCTTGGCGTAGGTCGGGAGGTCGAGGGCCTTGGGCAGCGCCGCCCGAACTTGCGGGTCGGCCAGCGGCTTGCCTGCCGTGGTGTTCGCGAAGAACGTGTACGAGACCCCGGGCAGCGACCGGGACTGCACCGTCGCGTCCGACCGCGCGATGAGCTCCCGGTCCTCGACCGTGAACGGGTTGCGTGGCCACGCGATGTCGACCGCGCCGCTGACCAGGTCGCCGGTGCGGACACTGTCCTCGGCGACGTAGCTGAACTCGACCTTGTCCAGGTGCGCCGCACCCGTGTTGGCCGACAGCGGCGAGCCCCAGGCGTAGCCGGGCCGCTTGCTCAAGGTGATGCCCTCACCGGGCGTGTAGTTGTCGAGCGTGAACTGCCCCGACGCGGTGTACCGGCCGAGGCAGCGGTCCTTCGGGCTGTTGGCGAACGACGACGGGGAGATGAGCGCGAGGTTCGTCGTCGAGGTGGCCTGCAGGAACGACGAGTTCGGCGTCGCGAAGTCGAACCGCACGGTCTTCGGGTCGACGACCTCGGCGCCGGACAGCCCGAGGATGTAGCTGGACCCGTAGGCGGCGCCGTGGGTCTGGCTCACCGTGGCGAGCCAGCCGTCGGCGTTGGCCTTCACGGCCGCGGCGTCGAGCGCAGTGCCGTCGGAGAAGGTGACGCCGTCGCGGAGGTGGAACGTGTACTGCTTCCCGTCCGGCGTGACCTGCCAGCTCTGCGCGATCCATGGCTTGATCTCGCCGTTGGTCGCGTCCTGGTCGGTCAGTGAGTCGGCGACGTTGCGGATCACCGTGCGGTGCTCGATCCAGTACGTCTGGAACGGGTCGACGCAGGCGAACGCGGCGTTGTCGGGAAAGAAGGCGACCTTCAGGGTGCCGCCGTTCTGCGGTGGGCCCGCGTCGGCGGCCGTCGACGCGGTGCCGCCCCCGCAGGCGGAGAGGGCCAGGGCGAGCGCCGCGGTCGACGCCGCGAGAAGGGCCCGCCTGCGGCGGAGGACGGGGGGGCGGCTGAACATCGGTGCGCTTCCTCTGCTCGGTGCTGCTGGGGGAGGTCAGGTGAGGAGTCGTCGACCCGCGGCCAGCAGGGCGGCGTCCTCCTGCGGCGGGTGGACCCGCACACAGAGGACGTCGCGCAGGTGGCGCTCGAAGGGCAGGTGGCGGCTCAGCGCCGGGTTGCCGAGCGCCGCGACGGCGGTCTGGACGGCCGCCACGGCGGAGCGGGCGATCTGCACCTTGAGCAGCGGGATCTGCGGAAGATGCCGGGTGTCGCCCGCCGCCGCCCTGTGCAGCGCCCCGAACAGCAACGTCTCGGCTTGCGCGATCTGCGCGTCGATCTCGCCTGCCACGGCTTGGATGCGTTCGGTCGTGGCGATGGGGCGCCCCAGTGCGGTGGGGACCCGGTCGTGGGCGAACCGGAGGAACGCGGCCCGTGCGGCCCGCGCGACGCCGACGTAGAGCGCGGGGTGGCCGAAGCTCCCGATGCCGGGGGCGGCCGCAGGATCCCGGTAGACGCCGTCGACGCGCGGGATCTCGATGAAGGCGTCGGGCGGCACCCGGACCCCGTCGTACGCGACGTCGTGGGTGTTGGACGCGCGCAGCCCGAGGTGGTCCCACGTCTCGATCCAGGTGATGCCCGCGGCGTCACCGGGCACGACGAGGTGGCCGACCCGCTGCTCGGGCTCGTCGGCGGTGACGACCCAGACGACGTGGTAGGCCAGCGCGCTGCCACCCGTGGCGTACGCCTTGCGCCCGGAGACCGCCCAGCCGTCGGGGGTTCGGCGGGCGACCGTCGCGGGCAGGCCGCCGCGAGCGGGCGCGCCGAGTTCCGGCTCCGCACGCACGGCGTTGACCAGCGCCGGACCGGATGCGCTGCGGCGCAGCAGATCGGCGTAGGCGCGCGCGGGCCAGTGCCCCGCCGCGGCCTGCTGCTGGTGCACCATGAGGGTGTTGGCGGCGAGCAGCGCGACGGACGGGTCGCCCTCGCCGAGCGCGAGCAGGATCCGGGCGGCGTCGACCAGGTCGACGCCGGGGCCGCCGAAGCGGGTCGCGACGGTCGCGGTCAGCAGGCCCGCGCGGTGGGCGGCGGCGAGCCCCGCTTCGGGGATGGCCGCGCTGCGGTCGTACTCCGCTGCCGTCGCCGCGACCTCGGCCGTGACGGCGGCGAGCGCGGCGTCCGAGAGGTCCGGCACCGGAAGGGCCTCGAGGGGCCGGTCGGTGACGGCGGTCATCGCGCACCCGCCAGCGCGTCGGCGTCGAACCCGGGGGCGAAAGCACCCGGATGCTCGTCCTGCAGCGTCCCGCGCCGTCCCGTCGCCTTCCGATGGGCGATCTCCTCGCGGACGAGCGGAAGGACGTGGCGGCCGTAGTCGACGGCGTCGGCCAACGTGTCGTAGCCGCGGATCGAGACCAGGTCCGCGCCGAGGTCGACGTAGTCGAGGATCGCCGCCGCGACCGTCTCAGGGCTGCCGACCAGCGCCGTCGACGCACCGGCCGCGTTGGTGGCGGCGGCGGTCCGCGTCCAGAGCGCCCTGTCGTAGACCGCCGACCGGGCGGCGAAGTCCAACGCCCGCTGCGAGCCGACGTTCTGCGGACGCCCTGGCCCCGCGAACCGCCGCATCCCGCCCTGGCGATGGGTCTCGCCGATCTTCTCCACGTAGGCGTAGGCCTTGCGCCAGGCCTCCTCGTCGGTCGTCGCGACGATCGGGCGGAAGGTGACCCAGATCCGGGGCCGGTCGGTTCGGCCCGCCGCCGCGGCGATCGCGTTGACGCGCTCGATCTGCGCGCGGATGTCCGCAAGCGGCTCGCCCCAGAAGCTGAAGATGTCGCCCTTGCGGCCGCCGATCTCGAACGCCTCGTCCGACTGTCCGCCGATCGAGATCGGGATGGTCGCGCCGTGGGGTCGGAAGCCGGGCCCGAAGTCGGCGAAGCGGTAGAACTCGCCCTCGTGGTCGAACGGCGCGGTCTCCGTCCAGGCCCTGCGCAGCAGGTCGACGAACTCCGAGGTGCGGGCGTAGCGGCGCTCCTTCGGCAGGTAGTCGCCCTGCCGCGCCTGCTCGGCGTCGTTGCCGCCGGTGATGAGGTGCACTACCGCGCGGCCCTCGGTGAGCTGGTCGAGCGTGGCCAGCTGTTGCGCCGCGACCAGCGGGAACACGGTGTTGGGCCGCACCGCGACGATCGGCCGCAGACGCTCGGTCAGCTGCCCGACGGCAGAGGCGACGACGAACGAGTCCGCGGTGGACGATCCGTAGGGCAGCAACGTGTAGTCGTAGCCCGAGTCTTCGAGTGCGCGGACGTAGCGTCGGAAGTAGGGCAGGTCGACGCCCCTGCTGGGGACCGGCTGCAGCTCCGTGGACGGGTTGAGGTGCGAAAGGCTGATGAACTCGACCTCGCGCGCCGCGGCGGCCGGGACGGTGTGCTCGAACGTCATGAGATCTGCTCCTGGGGTAGACGGGGCCCGGTCACGACGTGCCCTTCGGCTCGGGACCTGTCGCGACAGGTCGGGCCGGGTCGGCGGACCAGGCCGACCACGAGCCGGGGTACAGGGCGGCCGGGATACCGACCGAGGCCAGCGCCGCGACCTCGTGCGCCGCGGTCACGCCGGACCCGCAGTAGACGCCGACCTGCGCGTCGTCCACGCCGAGGCCCGCGAACCGGGCGCGTAAGGCGTCGACGTCGCGGAAGCGGCCGTCCGCGGTCAGGTTGTCGCCGGTGGGGGCCGAGACGGCGCAAGGGATGTGGCCTGCGCGCGGGTCGATCGGCTCGACCTCGCCGCGGTAGCGCTCGCCCGCCCTGGCGTCGAAGAGCAGCCCCGTGTGCGCGAGCGCGGCGGCGCCGTCCGCGTCGAGGACGGGCAGGTGGCCGCCGCTGAGCACGACGTCGCCCGGCTCGGGGTCCGACCCTTCCCCGCTTTCGACGGGGCGCCCTTCGCGCGTCCACCCGGCGAGCCCGCCGTCGAGGAGGCGGACGTCGGTGAGCCCGGCCCACCGCAGGAGCCACCAGGCACGGGCGGCCGCGAGGCCACCGGCCGCGTCGTAGGCGACGACCGGCCGGTCCGCGCTGATCCCCCAGCGGCGGGCGGCGGCCTGCAGGTCGGCGACCGCGGGCAGCGGGTGCCTGCCGTCGGTGGGGTCCTGCGTGGGCCCGGCCAACTCGGCGTCGAGATCCACGTAGACCGCCGCGGGGAGGTGCCCGTCGCGGTAGTGTTCGCGCCCCCGGCAGTCCCCCAGGGCCCACCGGACGTCGAGCAGCACCGGCGGGCGCTCCCCCGACAGTTCCGCGGCCAGCGCGTCCGGGCTGACGAGCACGTCGACGTCCGGGAGGGTCGCGCGCAGATCGGCGTCGTCGAGCGAGCGGGCGTCCACGCCGTCGAGCGCGGCGCGCTGCACGCGGGCGAGGACGGCGGAGTTGCGCGGCGCCGACGTCCCGTGCAGGCGGGCGAGCAGCGTGATCTCGCCGTTGAGGAAGTCGGACTCCAGCCGGGCTCCGCGGCGCAGGCTCTGCCACGTCGACCGGCCGGCGGGGGGACGACCGGGAATCGGCTTCACCGCGAACCCGCTGAAGTCGAGTGCGGTCTCGGCCGTCAGGTCCGCGGCGTCGACGCCCGCGGTCCGGTAGACGCGGCGGGCCTCCGCGCGCAGCGCCGCGGCGGCCCGTTCCCGCAACGGCGACGGTGGGTACAGGGCGTCGAGGGCGTTGCCGAGGATCGGGAAGAGCTTGCCTGCCTTCCAGCGGGCGATGTCGTCGACGACCTCGACGAGATGCCGCGCGGCCCGCAGGTCAGCGGCGATCTCGGCGAGCCGGTCGTCCCGGCCGCCCGGGTAGGCGCCGAGCCAGACCACGCCGACCGCAGGCGCCGCAGGCGACTCCACCTCTCCGGCCGCGAGGTAGGTCGAGGGCGACCAGACGACGGCGCCGTACACGGTGGCGAAGCGGCGGAGCGCAACCCGCTCGGCGTCCAGGCCGTTCTGCAGCGTGACGACGGGCAGCACCTGCGCCGCGGCCCCCGCGCCCTTGACCGGCTGCCACGCCCACTGCGCGATCGCCGACTCGGCGTCCTGCGCCTTCGTCGCCAGCACGAGGACATCTCCGGGCTCCAGGGCCAGCTCGTCGGGCCCGCCGACGACCGGGACGGGCACAGCCTGCTCGCCGTCCGGGCGCAGGTAGCGCAGACCCGCGCCGCGCAGCGCGGCGAGGTGCGCGCCCCTGGCGACCAGCACGGTGGCGATGCCTGCGAGATGCAGCTCCGCTGCAAGAGTGGCGCCGACGGCCCCGGCGCCGATCACGACGTAGCGACGCTGGGTCATCGCAGCACCTCGCGCCGCGCGAGGGTCGGCACGTCTGCGCCGAGACGCAGCTGCTCCAGGAACAACACGACGGTGGCGGCGGCGCTGCGGTGGGTCTGGTCGTTGAGCGCGTCGTGCCTGCCCCCGGCGATGCCGACCAGCTCGGCCTTCGGGACGTCGGAATACCAGGACCGGGCGTCCGCGAGTGGGCTGATCGTGTCGCCCGCGCCGTGCAGACCGAGCACCGGGACGCCGAGTTGATCCGGCCGGGCACGGGCGAACCAGCCGGATGGGACGCGCGCCGCGAACGCGCCGCGGTACAGCGCAGGGTCCGCGCTGAGCCGGTTCTGGTGGGTCGGGCAGGCCGTACGGGCCTGCAGCTCGTCCTCCCAGCTCAGGACCCGGCCCGCGGCCGCGGTCGGCAGCCCGGCCAGCACCAGCCCGGCCACCCCCGGCATGCCGTCGGCGACCAGCCCCGCCGCGAACAGCGCACCGGTGTCCGAGCCGACGAGAACGCGCGGCTGCGGGCCGGTCTCACCCACCTCGGCCGAAGGGGCGCTCTCCAGCAGCGCGCGGATCTGGCGCTCGGTGCGGGCCTCGTCGACGGTCGGGGCGGAGACCGCTTCAACGCGGTACCCGTCGGTGGCGATGCGCCGCCCGAAGCGCTCGTACACCAGCGCGTGCTCGCCCCGGCCGGGGACGACGATCACGGTGCCGCGCGGCGCGATGCCCTGCGGCTCCTGCCACGAAGCGACGACGGGGACGGCCTGGATTGAGGTCACGGGGACCCACCTCTCGGACTCATGGCGACGGGCACGCGGCATACCTGTCCGCCGGGCGGGTGGTGCTGGGGATCGGGCTGCGGGATCGGGCTGCGGGGATCGGGCCGGGGCGGACCGGGCCGGGGCGGACCGGGCCGGCGGCGTCGGGCAAGACCGCTCCGGGCACGCGTCAGCGCGCCGCCGCGGGCGGCGTCCTGCACGTCGAGACGAACGACGTGCGACAGCAGCCGCAGGTCAGCGGACCGGTCAGCGAGTGCGACAGCTCGCGGAGTGGACGGTGCCGTGGTCGATGACCCGGCGCTGCGTCAGGTGCCCGAAGGCCGGGCAGCGGGGGCCGCGCGGTGCCGTCGACGGCAACGGACGGTGTCCGGGACCGGTCGAGGGCGTCGTTCGAGGCACGTCCACGACAGTAGGCCGACTACCCCCCGTCCTGTCCAACGCGGATTGCGCATCACAATCGATCAGAGAACACGATCGATCGGTGTTAGCGTCGCGTCGTGGCCGCCGTCCTCGACATCGTCGCGCTGCGCAGCCTCGTGGCCGTCGCGGACTGCGGAGGCTTCCACCGAGCCGCGGAGACGCTGGTGGTCTCCCAGTCCGCTGTGAGCCAACACGTCCGCAAGCTGGAGCGCACCGCGGGCCGCCCGCTGGTCCGCCGCGACGGCCGGAGCAGCCGTTTCACCCCGGAGGGCGAGGCGCTCGTCGGCGAGGCGCGGCGCATCCTCGCCGCGCACGATGCCGCACTGGAGCGGCTGGGCGTCGGCGACAGCCGCGAATCCATCGTGCTCGGTTCCACCGAGCATGCCGCAGACGAACTGCTTCCCCGCGTGATGGCGGCATTGCAGCTCGTCGCGCCCGAGTGTGCCGTGCGGTTCCGGCTGGACCGCTCGAGCAGGCTCAACGACGCGATCGACCGTGGCACCCTCGATTTGGCGATGTACCTGGGCGACCGCGGCGACGACCCCGCCGCGACGACCGTCGGCGCACTACCGCTGCGCTGGTACGCCGCCCCCGGTTGGCAACGCCCTTCCGCGGGCGGCCCCATCCCGCTCGTCGTGATCGACAGCCCGTGCACGATCCGCCGCCGCGCCCTGCAGACGTTGGCCGACCACGCAGTCGAGGCCGTCGTCGTGGGTGAGGCCGCCTACCTCGCGGGCGTCCTCAACGCGGCGCGAGGCGGGCTCGGCGTGGCCCTGCTGGCGGGCGCAGGCGCGACTCCCGAGGGACTGGAGCCCCGTTCCGACCTCCCGCCGGTGCCGCCCGAGCCGCTCTACCTGAGGGTGCGCAAAGGCGCGCATCCCGGCCTGCACGACGCCGCGCTGCAGGCCCTCGCCCCGGCGCTGGTGCCCGCGTAGGCAGCTCACGGCCGCCTGCCTGGGCGTGGCGGCGACCGCATCCAGACACCTTGAAGGCCTGGATGCGGGGGCTCAGCTGAGCTGCTCGCCCCGTGCTATTGCTGATCGGTGATCACATGCGTCGTGCACTACGTCATCGACCCAGAGAAGATCGCCGACTTCGAGCGGTTCGGCGCGCGCTGGATGGATCTGGTGGAGCGCCATGGGGGTGTCCACCATGGCTACTTCCTGCCGAGCGAGGGGGCGAGTGACGCAGCGCTCGCGCTGTTCAGTTTCGCGAGCCTCGCCGAGTACGAGACATACCGCTCCCGGTTCGGCGTCGATCCCGAGTTCGTCGAGGCCGACCGCATTCGGGACGAGAGTGGGTGCGTCCTGCGGTACGACCGGACCTTCATGCGACCCCTACCGCGTCCAGGAAGAGCTCCGGGGCCTGAGTGAAGTTCGGGAGACACTCGACATTGAGCAAGGCGGGCACCGACTCCGCCCGCGACCGGTGATCAAGCGTCGGGAGTCCTCGGCACGAACGGGACCTGGTCGACCTTGCCCTTTTCCACCTTCAAGGCCGACCCCGCCTCCACTTCGTGCCACAGCCCCGGCAACGCCACCAACGGCTCGGACACCACGGCCCGTGACTCGGCGGAGAAGTGACCGAGCCGCTCGTTGGCGGGATAGAGCAGCCGCAGGGCGTCGACGTCGGCGCTGTAGTGCAGCGTGTTCGCCTCCGCGCCGCTGGCGTACCGCGCCGCGTAGAGCCGCTCCCCGTCGGTGACGCCGACCGTCATCTGCATGGGCTCGGCGATCCCGGCCTCGGCCCCGGCCGACTCGACGAAACCCGCCATCCGCTCGAGCCCCGCGATCGGGTCGTCCTGCAGCCCGAACGTCAGCGCCAGGTAGAACATCACCTCGGAGTCGGTCGACCCGCGCACCGCGCTGAACAGGTCCGGCCGCAGGGCGAGCATCATCGGCCGCCGCAGCCGGTCGTAACCGTCGACGAACCCGTTGTGCACGAACATCCAACGCCCATGGCGGAACGGGTGGCAGTTCGTCTCCTGGACCGGCGTGTCGGTCGCCGCCCGGACGTGGGCGAGGAACAGCGGAGACGAGATCTCGGCGGAGAGCTCATGGAGGTTGGCGTCGCCCCAGGCCGGGGCCGCGGAGTGGAAGAGGGCGGGGACGTCCCGACGCCCGTACCAGCCCAAACCGACGCCGTCGCCGTTGGGCACCGGGGCGTGTGGCGAGTGGCTCCTGCTCTGCTCGATGAGGGAGCGCTCGGCGTCGTACAACAGCTCACGCGGCTCGATCGGACTACCGATGTACCCCACCCAACGACACATGACGCTCCTCCCCCGCCGCACTCACCCGGCCCCGGCATCCTGAACGACGCGTGCGCGCCCCACCTCCCCCGCCGGTGATGAGACCTGCCGTCATGATCAAGCCGTGTCCCGCGGCGCGGGCCTGCGCCGCCTGCGCAGTCGTACGACCACGATTTGCGTCGCCACCGCCGTCGCGCTGCCCAAGATGAACGCGATGGCGCCGAAGGGACGTACCAGAACGGCCACCGAAAAGCAGAACGTCGCGAAGCCGAACAGGCCGATGAGCACTCCGCTCAGCAGCCGAGCGGCCGCTGCGGCTCCGTCCTGGGCGAGGACAAACGCTGCGACAACGCTCGTCGCAATGGGGAAGGGCGCAAGAATTCCTGTCCACTGCGGCCCCAGCAAACCCGATGCTGTCGTGATCGAGACTACGAGGATTACCGTGGCAACAGCCCGGCCCGGCAGGTCCCATATCGGTGGTGGCGGCGGTTCGACGTCGCGATCCCGGTCCGTCCTCGGCATGAACAATGTTGCGACCGCAGTTGCTGCCAACGTCGTCGCCAGGGCGACCGGGTCGGGGACACGGTAAAAAGACAACGCGACATCCACGGCCAATACAGCGGCCCAGCTCGCGGCGAGAGTGGCTAGACCGCCGAATCGACGAGCGACGCGGGTGAACACCACCGCGAACACCGCTAATGACACGAGGCCGAGCAATGCGGCACCGGCGGCCTCGCCGGCAAATTCGCTACCATGCTCTTCATAAACGATGTACAAGATCGGCCCGGCCACAATCGGAAGGGCGATCAACATCCCGGTGGCGGCGGGTCCCCACCGGCGGCCTGCCAGTGTGGACGTGACGACCAACAGTGGCGCGAGCAACAGCTTCAGCAGCAGGATGTCCACTTCTCTGCAGTGTGCCATGAGGTACCGCGCTCGCCTCGCTCGAAGTGGTGGTGGAGGCTGCGGGGTGTGGAGTTCTTCTGCTACCAACGCGACAGGCGCGGCTCCCTGGCGCTCCGCGACGACCTGGCAGAAGAGCACTGGGCGTACATGGACCGGTTCGCAGCAGGGATGATCGCGCGCGGCCCGACGCTCGACAGCGACGGCCAGACGCCCACCGGCAGTGTGCACATCGTCGACCTGCCCGATCCCGCCGCCGCACGCGCGTTCGCCTTGGACGAGCCGAACTACCAGGCCGGTGTGTACCGCGACGTCCTGCTGAGGCGGTGGCGCAACGTCCTGGGGCGCACGATGTGGGAGTTCTCCGGCGGCCCGACCGGTGACGACCGGTACCTGGTGCTCGGCCTCGGCACCGGAGAGGCTGCCGAGGTCGCCGATGCGCCTGACCGAGAGGGGTTGATCGCGTACGGGCCGTTGCTGTCCGACGACGGCAGCACCTGGCTCGGCACGGCAGCGCTGGTCCAGGCGTCGGCGCCGAGCGGGGCGCGTGCAGTCCTTGCCCCGAACCGGTACGCCGACGTCGAGGTGCACAGCTGGCAGTTCGGCGGACGGCGCTGATCCCGCATTAGCTCGCACGAAACGCGGCGGCCTTCGCAGAGGATCTCGGTGTCAGCGTCGGCAGCGCGGCACTCCCGCCCGCGGTGATCGCCGTTTCCGGGACCTGAGATGGGTCAGCGCAGCTCATGTCCCCCATTCGGCGATCATGCGGCCGGCGCGCGCGAAACGGCCTGGTCCGAAGTCCTCAGTCAAGGCTCTTGCCAGGCCGTGCTCGCCTCATCCGGTCGGGGTGAGGTCGTGTGGTCCGGACCCTGGCAGGGTCACCTCAGGCGGTCCGAGGATTGACCGGACGATGAGGGGCGGCGCGTGTTCAAGGTGGACGGCAAGGCGCTGCGCATCCGGAAGGCGCTGATCTTCGAGGACGCGCGCGGGACCGCGCTTCTGAAAATCCGAGAGCATCGCGTCGACTGTGACTGTGGACGGACCGCAGAGAGACCGTTGTGGTGCAACGGCCGTTTTGCTGGATTCGGAGGGCAGGCCGATCTGCCGGGCGGGAACTGCTGACCGAGGTGCGTTCCTGAGAGGATGAGACCAATGCCGAGCGACAAGCCGAACATTTTGGTTATTTGGGGCGATGACATCGGGATATCGAATATCAGCTGCTACAGCGAAGGGCTGATGGGCTACCGCACGCCCAACATTGATCGCATCGCGGCGGAGGGTGTGCGGTTCACCGATTATTACGGTGAGCAGAGCTGCACGGCGGGTCGGGCCGCGTTCATCTGCGGTCAGAACCCGTACCGGACCGGGCTGACGAAGGTCGGCATGCCGGGCGCGAACCTGGGGTTGCGCGACACTGACCCGACGATCGCGACCGCGCTTAAGGGACAGGGTTATGCTACGGGCCAGTTCGGCAAGAACCACCTGGGCGACCGGGACGAGTTCCTCCCTACCAACCACGGATTCGACGAGTTCTTCGGCAACTTGTATCACCTCAACGCGGAGGAGGAGCCGGAAGAATTCGACTATCCATCCGAGGAAGACTTTCCGCAGTTTCGTGAGCGGTTCGGACCGCGCGGCGTGCTGCACAGCTGGGCGGGCGGCAAGATCGAGGACACCGGCTCACTCACGAGGAAGCGAATGGAGACTATCGACGATGAGGTGACGGTCGAGGCCGTGCGGTTCATTCGCGACGCGCAGGCGTCGGCGACGCCATTTTTTGTGTGGTTCAACACCACCCATATGCATTTCCGAACACACTGCAAGCCGGAAAGCCGTGGGCAAGCCGGACGGTGGCAGTCGCCCTATCACGACACGATGATCGACCACGACAAGGCCGTCGGGCAGTTGCTGGACGCGATCGACGAGCTGGGCCTGGCCGAGGACACGATCGTGTTCTACAGCACCGACAACGGCCCGCACATGAACTCCTGGCCGGATGCGGCGATGACGCCGTTCCGCAACGAGAAGAACTCGAATTGGGAGGGCGCCTACCGGATTCCCGAGATCATCCGGTGGCCGGGCAAGATCAAACCCGGTTCGGTATCCAACGAGATCGTT
>DASWUV010000121.1:0-4023 GCA_036401495.1 Pseudonocardia sp.
GCCCAACCCGGCCCGCACCATCGCGATAGCCTGCAAGGGCTTCAGCGACGAACGAGGGAGGTACGCGACGTCCGGATCGCCCGCGCGCGCCCGATCCGCCCCGTCGGCGGCGATCGCGATCGCGTGTCCTGCGTGGATCGCCTCCACCACCCGGCCGCGCTCCACCCGCGCGAGTTCGCTCGCCCCGTCGTCGATCACCCTGACGACGCTACCGCGACAACCGCAGGCGGTCGGCGGTGCGGCGGCTCCGGGTGGCGCGGTCGCAGATGCCAGACCGGCGCGTGCGCGGTCGGACCATGCCGGCTCGCGCAGAGCACGAGATGTTGATCATCCAATTCGCCGGCAGGCGTAGCGTGCCGCAATGTGGTGTTCGGGCTGCTGTTTGCGCTCGCCGCCATGGTGCTCAACAGCGTCGCCGGGCTGCTGCAGTCCGACGCGACGCGCCGGGTCCGCAGACACCGGCCGCTGGTCGTGCAGCCCCGCTACCAGGGCGGGCTGCTGGTCGATCTGCTCGGCTGGGTCTGCACCGCAGCCGCGCTCCGGTTCCTGCCGGTCTTCGCGGTGCAGGCCGTCCTCGCGGGCTCGATCGCGGTTACGGCGCTCGCCGCCCGGCAGCTCTACGGGTCGACATTGCGCCCGCGGGACCGCCTCGCGATCGGCGCCTGTCTGGCCGGGCTCGTGCTCGTGGCGGCGAGTGCGGCCGGGGACAGTCCCGCGCCCGTTTCGGTGGCGGCCCTCGTCGTGCTCTCGATCGCGGCGGCGACGCTGGCCGGGGCGACCGTCCTCCTGTGGGGTCGCGGACGCGCCTGGCCGCTCGCGGTGGTCGCAGGCCTGGGGTTCGGTGGCACGTCGCTCGCCGTGCGGGCCTTCGCCACCCCCTCAGCCGGGCAGCCACTGATGCCCGCCCTCCTCGCGCACCCGGCCCCCTACCTCGTGGCGGTGTTCTGGGTGGTCGGGTTGATCAGCTACTCCCGTGCGCTCGCGGTGGGTGTCCTGTCCCGCGTCACCGCCGTGTTCCTGGTGACGGAGGTGGTCGTCCCGGGGCTGGCCGGGCTCGCGCTCCTCGGCGACGCGGTGCGCGCAGGGTGGTGGGCGCCGATGGTGATCGGACTGCTGGTGGCCGTGGCCGGGGTGGCGGTCCTCGCGCAGTCCCCCGTCCACGCGCCTCCCCGGGCGCGCCGCGTGCGCTGAGCCCGTGGGAACCTTCTATAACGCCGGGTCGGCGACGTGCTGTCGCGGATGGTTGTCACGTCCTGGTCCGAATGGCACGCTCAGCCGGTCGGGCCGCTTCGTGATCACGCGCGCTGCCTCGCCGACCAGGGGGAGTGGAGGGGGACACGTGCGCAGATCCGTCATGACCGCGCTCGCGGCGGCCGCAGCGGTGGGTGCCGCGTTGCTCGGCGCCCCCGCGGCCCAGGCCGCGCCTGCGCCCGGCTACCAGCCACCCGCCGTCGTCTGGGGCAAGTGCGCAGGCGCGAGCCTGGCGGGCGCGGGCGCCCAGTGCGGTTTCGTCACGGTTCCGCTGGACTACGCGAACCCGGGCGGCGAGAAGATCAAGATTGCCGTGTCGCGGATCAAGCACAAGGTGCCCGACGCCAAGGCCCAGGGGCCGATGTTGGTCAACCCGGGCGGTCCCGGCGGCTCGGGTCTCGCGCTCGCGGCGCTCGGGCAGGCCGTGCCCAACCACGCGGGCGACGCCTACGACTGGATCGGCTTCGACCCCCGCGGCGTCGGCTCCAGCAGGCCCGCACTGTCCTGCATCCCCACGTACGGCGGCTTCGACCGCCCGGAGTACGACCCGGCCAAGGCGCCGAACGTCGCGGCGACGTGGCTCGCGAAGGCGTCGAAGTACGCGGCGGCGTGCGCGACCAGGGGCGGCAACCTGCTCAACCACCTGACCACGGCGGACGCGGCCAAGGACATGGACAGCATCCGCAAGGCGCTCGGCGCCAAGCAGATCAACTACTACGGCTTCTCCTATGGCACCTACCTCGGCCAGGTGTACGCCACGCTGTTCCCGCAGAACCTGCGGCGCGTCGTGTTCGACGGCGTGGTCGACCCCCGCGGCGTCTGGTACCAGGACAACCTCGGCCAGGACGTCGCGTTCCAGAAGACGATCGAGATCTACTTCGACTGGGTGGCCAAGCACGACGCGACCTACCACCTGGGCAACACCGGCCAGGCCGTCGAGAAGCTGTACTACTCCGAGCAGGACAAGCTGCGCGCCCACCCGGCAGGCGGGCAGATCGGCCCCTCCGAGTGGACCGACATCTTCCTGCAGGCGGGCTACTACGTGTTCGGCTGGGCCGACACCACCGCGATGTTCTCCGACTGGGTGCACCACCAGAACCTCGCCGAGCTGAAGGCCGCCTTCGAGCACGCGGGTTCCGTGTCCGACGACAACGGATACGCGATCTACCTGTCCGTCCAGTGCACCGACACGCAGTGGCCCAGGAGCGTCCCCGGCATCCTCGCCGACAACACCCGCGTCGCACGCACGGCGCCGTTCGAGACCTGGGGCAACGCCTGGTACAACGCGCCGTGCTCGTACTGGAAGGCCCCGGCCGCCGTGCCGGTGCAGGTCAGCGGGCGGGGCGTGCCGCCGATCCTGATGGTCAACGAGACGTTCGACGCTGCCACGCCCTACAGCGGCGCGCTGGAGACCCGCCGGGTGTTCCCGGGGTCGGTGCTGATCGAGGGCGTCGGCGGGACGACCCACGCGGGCTCGCTGTCCGGGGTGGCCTGCACCGACAACACGATCGCGGCCTACCTCGCCACGGGCGCGCTGCCCACGCGTGTGGCGGGCAACCGATCGGACAAGAGGTGCGATCCGGTGCCCCCGCCCCCGCCCATCCCCCCGGTCGCATCCCCGACCCCCGCGGGCGCCGGCTCGTCGGCGGCGACGACGAAGGCGCGGGCTCAGGTGGCCTGATCGCGCAGCGCCGCCAGGAACGCCCGAAGGTCCGCGGGCCCCGAGGTGGCGATGGCGTGCACGCGGCGCAGGTCGAGATCCGCGTAGGCGTGAACGACAAGGTTGCGGAACCCGGCCGCGGCTCCGAGCCGGGCGGCCAGTGCGGCATCGAGCACTTCGGCTGCCGCCAGCTTACGGAACGCGTCTCCGTAGGTCGGCGGACTTCCCAGCCCGAGCCGGACGCAGCTGGACACGGCCAAGTCGATCACCACCTGCACGGCCTGCCACAGGTGCAGCACGACGGTGTCGGTAGCAGCGCTCAGCGGGGTCAGGCCTGCCGGGTCGGCAGGGAGGTTGGCCGCCACCCGGTCGAGGTGGCGCAGGACTGCGCCGCTGCGCTCGGCGAGCAGCTCCCGGTCGACTCCGGTCATCCCAGCGCCGCCAGGACGGCCTCCTGCGCCGCCCGGATCACCGGCTCGGCGTCGCACCAGAACTGCACCGCCTCGAGTTGGAACGTCTCGAACGCACCCGGGGGTCGTTCGAGCAGCGCGATGCCGTCCCTGGCCGCCCGGAAGCGGAGAACGGCGCTGGCGGTCTGCAGATCGACGACGTCGACCGCGTCCGTCCCGAGGATCGAGGCAATGTCGGTGGTGAGCGTCGGGAGGTCCGGCCGGTCGCCCGCCAGCACGCCGATGTCCCAGTCGGAGTCCTGCCGGGCATCCCGGCGGGCTCGTGAGCCGTGCAACACCGCCAACGTCACGCTCGCGGCCGACGGCAGATCGGCCAGAAGTCGAGCGAGCTCGGGGGGCGTCATCTGGCAGAGCTTAGAGCGCCCTCTCAGGGTCGGTCGCGCAGATCAGCTGACCCCGGCGCCCTTCCCACGGGTGAGGCGGGCGATCGAGGCCAGGGGGATCGGCGCCCACGCCGGACGGCTGCGGGTCTCGTACAGCAGCTCGTAGACCGCCTTGTCCAGCTCGAACGCCTCCAGCAGGGCGCGCTGGTCGCGCGGGTCGGCGCCGGTGCGCAGCGCGTACCCCTCGCAGAACGCGGACCGGTTGCGCTCTGCCCACTCGTTCGCGCGCCACGTGAGCTGTGTGTCGTGGGCGAGCTCG
>DASWUV010000122.1:0-46812 GCA_036401495.1 Pseudonocardia sp.
ACCCACGAGGCCGTGCTGACGGCCCCGACATCGAGCCGTTCCCCCGTGAGGGCCGCGGCCACTGACATGATCACCCCGCCGGTGAGCATCTGGACCGCGGCCAGCGCAAACGGGTTCGGCGGCACGGGCAGGCGGGTGGTCGCGAACGTTCCTGTCGCCCAGCCGATGCTCGCCAGCAGCACGACCCACGGCCCCCACCACGCGGCGCCGTGCACCCCGCCGGAGGCAGGCCCGGCCAGTACGAGCACGGCGAGCCCGGCGACGCCGACCGCTACGCCGCCGACCGTCGCCGGGCTGGGCCGATCGCCGGTCAACGCCCGCAGCAGCACGATCCACAGCGGCACCGCCGCGATCAGCAGCGCCGCCAGTCCCGAGGACACGGCCTGCTGGCCGATCACCACGAGCCCGTTGCCCCAGGCGGGCAGGAGCAGGCCCGACAGCGCGGTCGTGCCGAACTGCGCCCACGTCATGCGGAACGCGGCGCGGCCCGCGACGGCGAGGACGACCACGGTCAGCAGCGCCCCACCGACCAGGAAGCGCAGCGCGCTCGCGAGCAGCGGCGGGATCGAGGTGAGCAGAATGCGGTTGGCCAGGTAGGTCGATCCCCACAGGACGTAGACGACGCTGAGAGCGATCCACGGCAGGCGCGACGGGGAGGGCACGACCCCACGTTGCCACGGCCACCGAACGGTGTCGCCCGAGATGCGGTATCCATGCGGCATGGCCATCGCCGCGGTCCGTGCCGCCGACCCCGCCGACGTCCCCGAGATCACCCGGATCCAGGCCGTGACGTGGGTTGCCGCCTACGCCGATCTCGTGCCTGAAGGCGCCATCGCAGCACTGCAGGGCGCCGAAGCGGCATCGGCCTGGACGGCTGCGGTCAGCGAAGGGGTGGTGTTCGTCGCGACCGAGGGCGAATGGACGGTCGGCCTCGTCGCCGCGGGCCCGGCCGACGTCCCCGCCGACAGCCCGCTCGGCCCGGCGGCCTGGGGCGAGATCGGCACACTGCTCGTCGAGCCCCGGTGGGGACGCAGGGGCCACGGCGGCCGCCTGCTGGCCGCGGCAGCGGGCGCGCTGCGCGATCGCGGCGCGCGCTACGGCCTGGCGTGGGTGCCCGAGAAGGACGACGCCTCGCGGCGGTTCTACACCCGCGCGGGATGGGAGCTCGACGGCACCGTGCGGGCGCTGGACACCGGCGACGGCGTGCTGCGGGAGGTGCGCTTCACGGGCTCGCTCGACCTGGAGCTCACGTCCTGACCCCCTCTCCGTCAGCCGGGGATGCCGAGCAGGGGCTCGAGGCCCACCGTCAGGCCGGGACGGTCCGGTACCGCCCTGATCGCCAGCAGCACCCCCGGCATGAACGAGGCACGGTCGAACGAGTCGTGGCGGATCGTCAACGCCTCGCCGGGCGCGCCGAGCACCACCTCCTGGTGGGCCACGAGGCCGGGCAGTCGCACCGAGTGCACGTGGATGCCGTCGACGACCGCGCCGCGCGCTCCGTCAAGCGCGCTGGTCGTCGCGTCGGGGACCGCGCCCAGCCCGGCCGCCGCACGTTCCGCCGCGATGAGCGAGGCCGTGCGCGCGGCCGTGCCCGACGGCGCGTCGACCTTGCCCGCGTGGTGGAGCTCGATCACCTCGACCGCGTCGAAGAACCGTGCGGCCTGGCGGGCGAACTGCATCATCAGCACCGCGCCGACGCCGAAGTTGGGCGCGACGAGCACCTTCCCCGGCGTGTCGGTCAACCAGTCGCGCAGCGTCGCGAAGCGGCTGTCGTCGAACCCGCTGGTGCCCACGACCGCCGCGATGCCCTCGTCGATGAGGAAGCGGACGTTGTCCAGCACCGCGCCGGGATGGGTGAAGTCCACGACCACCTGCGCGCCCGCGTCGACCAGCCCCCGCAGCGCGTCCCCGTCGTCGAGCGCGGCCACCAGGTCGAGATCCTCGGCGCCCTCCACGGCCCGGCACACCTCGCCGCCCATGCGCCCCTTCGCGCCGAGCACCCCCACCTTGATCCGCGTCACCGGGGCAGCGTAGGGCAGCGCCGCTCCCCTCAGCCGAGCACGAGCGCCGCGACCCACACGCCCGCCGCCAGCACGCCTGCCAGCAGCTCGATGGAGATGCTCCAGCCGACCGCGGCCAGTGCCCTGCGCGTCGACGCCCACGCCTGCCTGCCGTCCGACAGCCTGGCGAGCTCGCCGAGGTAGACGCCCAGCACGAACCCGAGCAGCAGCCCGATGATGGGCACCACGAAGAACCCGACGACGCCGAGAACGGCGCCGAAGAAGAGGGTCCGGCCCGGCACCCCCGCCTCGCGCAACCTCCGCCCGGGCAGCAGGTACTTCGCGATCGTGCCGAGGATGATGATCGCGACGGCGATGCTCAGCACGCTCCAGCTCAGCACGTCGCCGCGCGGAACGGCCCACACCGCGATGCCCACCGCCACCAGCACCAGCCCTGGCAGCACCGGCACCACGATGCCGACCAGCCCGACGACGACGAGCACGGCCGCAGCGACGATCGTTGCGCTCATCTGAGCATCATGCCCGCTGGCGCTCCGGCACGAAGATGCGCCGGGTTTATGACGGCGTCAAGGCCTGCTGCGGAGGCAGGCCGCCAGCCACCTCGCCGTGCCCAGATGCCGGACTTGCCGTGCCCAGATGCCGGACTCACCGGGCCCAGACGCACGACTCACCCTGGGCTATTGCCGGACTCACCGGGCGTGGGGGCGCGGGGTCAGCGCAGGGACGGTGGCAGGGCGTTCTCGTCGTCGAAGGGGCCGACCACGGCGGTGGTGAGCGGCTGAGCCAGCAGCTCGCGCGCAACGGCGGCGACCTGCTCGGGCGTGACCGCGGCGATCCGGTCCAGGCTCTCCGTGATCGTGCGCAGGCGGCCGTAGTCGAGCTCGGAGCGGCCGATCCGGTTCATCCGCGACGGCGTGTCCTCCAGTCCCAGCACCAGCCCGCCGCGCAGGTTGCCCTGCGCCCTCGCCACCTCCACCGGCGTGAGCCCGTCCGCCGCCACCTCGCGCAGCACCGAGCGGATCACGGTGACGGCCTCGTCCAGCCGTTCGGGCGCACACCCGGCGTAGACGCTGAGCGCGCCGGCGTCGGCGTAGGACACCGACGACGAGTACACGGAGTACGCCAACCCCCGCTGCTCCCTGACCTGCTGAAACAGCCGTGAGCTCGGGCCACCCCCGAGCGCGGTGTTGAGCACCGAGAGCGCTGTGCGGCGCGGGTCGTGTCGGGACACGCCCGGCACGCTGAGCAGTACGTGCGCCTGCTCGATGTCCTCAGAAAGCAGCACGAGCCGCGGGCCAGGGACGAGCTCGGCGGGCGCGGGACGACGTGGGCCTGCGGGCGCCGACCCGTTGGCGCGCGCCCCCGCCGCGGCCAGCGCTTCGCCCACGAGCTCGACGACGTCCTCGTGAACGAGGTTTCCCGCCGCCGCGACGATCATCCGTGGCGTCGTGTACTCCCCGCGCCAGAACGCGTGCAGCGTCGCGCGCCGCATCCCCTTGATCGACTCCTCCGAGCCGATCACGGGCCTGCCCAGGGGATGCGCGCCGAACAACGCCTCGTCGGCCAGCTCGCCCAGCAGGTCCTCCGGATCGTCGTCGCGCATCGCGATCTCTTCGAGCACGACGCTGCGCTCGATCTCGACGTCCGCGGGTCGCATCGTCGCGTCCGTGACGACGTCGGCGAGCACGTCGACCGCGAGTGGGAGGTCGGTGTCGAGCACGTGGGCGTAGTAGCAGGTGTGCTCCTTCGCGGTGAACGCGTTGAGGTCGCCGCCGACGGCGTCGAACTCCTCGGCGATCTCCGCGGCGCTGCGCCGTCGCGTGCCCTTGAACAGCAGGTGTTCCAGGTAGTGCGCGGCGCCTGCCTGCTCGGGCGCCTCGTCGCGGGAGCCGATGGCGATCCAGATCCCGAGCGAGACGGACCGGACGCCCGGCACGGCCTCGGTGAGGACGCGCAGGCCGCCGGGCAGCTCCGAGCGGCGCACGGTGCCCTGGACATCGCCTGCGCCCGGAACACCGCCTGCGCCCTGAACACCGCCGGGGCCCGGGGAACCGCCGGGGGCGGAGGCCGCAGCCCCCGCCCCCGGTGTGATCACGTTCGTCATGCCGTGTGCCCGTTCGCCGAACGGATCAATTCGCCGAGACCTCGGCGGGCTCGGCAGACTCGGCAGGAACGGTTTCGGGTGCGGCCTCCGGGCCTGCGCCGTTGGCCGTCTCGTCGACGACGGGGACCAGGCTGATCTTGCCGCGGTTGTCGATGTCGGTGACCTCGACGCGCAGCTTGTCGCCGACCTTCACGACGTCCTCGACCTTGCCGATGCGCTTGCCGCTGCCCAGCTTCGAGATGTGCACCAGCCCGTCCTTGCCCGGCACGAGCGAGACGAACGCACCGAACGCGGCGGTCTTGACCACCGTGCCGAGGAACCGCTCGCCCACCTTCGGCAGCTGCGGGTTCGCGATCGCGTTGATCATGCCGATCGCGGCTTCGGCCGAGTCGCCGTCCGAGGCGCCGACGTAGATCGTGCCGTCGTCCTCGATCGAGATGTCGGCGCCGGTCTGCTCGGTGATCGAATTGATCATCTTGCCCTTCGGGCCGATCACCTCGCCGATCTTGTCGATCGGCACCTTGATGGCGACCACGCGCGGGGCGTAGCGGCTCATCTCGTCGGGCCGGTCGATGGCCTCGCCGATGACCTCGAGGATGGTCAGGCGCGCATCCTTGGCCTGGTTGAGCGCGGCCGCCAGAATCTCGGACGGGATGCCATCCAGCTTCGTGTCCAGCTGCAGGGCCGTGACGAACTCGGCCGTGCCCGCGACCTTGAAGTCCATGTCGCCGAACGCGTCCTCGGCACCGAGGATGTCGGTGAGGGCGACGTAGCGGGTGGACCCTTCCACCTCGTCGGACACCAGGCCCATCGCGATGCCCGCAACCGGCGCCTTGAGCGGCACACCGGCGTTGAACAGCGACATCGTCGACGCGCAGACCGAGCCCATCGACGTCGAGCCGTTCGAGCTCAGCGCCTCCGACACCTGCCGGATCGCGTACGGGAACTCCTCGCGGGTGGGCAGCACGGGCAGCAGCGCCCGCTCGGCCAGCGCGCCGTGACCGATCTCGCGGCGCTTGGGCGAGCCCACGCGGCCGGTCTCACCGGTCGAGTACGGCGGGAAGTTGTAGTGGTGCAGGTAGCGCTTGTGCGTCTCCGGCCCGAGCGAGTCGATCTGCTGCTCCATGCGGAGCATGTTCAGCGTCGTGACGCCCATGATCTGGGTCTCGCCGCGCTCGAACAACGCCGAGCCGTGCGCCCGGGGAACGACCTCGACCTCGGCCGAGAGCGGCCGGATGTCGGTGATGCCGCGGCCGTCGATGCGCACCTGGTCGGTGAGGATGCGACGGCGGACCAGCTTCTTGTTCAGCGAGCGGAACGCCGCGCCGATCTCCTTTTCGCGGCCCTCGAACTGCGGGGCGACCTTCTCCAGCACCGCGGCCTTGACCTCGTCGATGCGGGCCTCGCGCTCCTGCTTGCCCGCGATCGCCAGCGCCTGCGCCAGGTCGTCGGACGCCTGAGCGGTGACCGCTTCGAGCACGTCGGACTGGTAGGCGGGGTAGACGGGGAACTCGCCCGTCGGCTTCGCGGCCACGTCGGCCAGCTGCTGCTGCGCCACGCACAGGGTGCGGATGAACGGCTTCGCCGCCTCCAGGCCCTGCGCCACGACGGCCTCGGTCGGCGCCTGCGCGCCCCCCGCGACCAGCTCGATCGTCTCCGTCGTCGCCTCGGCCTCGACCATCATGATCGCGACGTCGGCGTTGTCGCCCGAGCCGACCACGCGGCCCGCGACGACCATGTCGAACACAGCGCGCTTCAGGTCTTCGTACTGGGGGAACGCGACCCACTGGCCCTCGATGAGCGCGACGCGGACGCCGCCGATGGGCCCGCTGAACGGCAGGCCCGCGAGCTGGGTCGAGGCGGAGGCCGCGTTGATCGCCAGTGCGTCGTAGGGGTCCTGCGGGTCGAGCGACATCACGGTGACGACGATCTGGATCTCGTTGCGTAGTCCGTCGACGAACGAGGGGCGCAGCGGACGGTCGATCAGCCTGCACGTCAGGATCGCGTCCGTGCCCGGGCGGCCCTCCCGGCGGAAGAACGAGCCGGGAATCTTGCCGATCGCGTACATCCGCTCCTCGACGTCCACCGTGAGCGGGAAGAAGTCGAAGTGCTCCTTGGGCTGCTTGGACGCCGTGGTGGCGGACAGCAGCATGGTCTCGTCGTCGAGGTAGGCGACGACGGATCCGGCCGCCTGGCGCGCGAGGCGCCCGGTCTCGAACCGGATCGTGCGCGTGCCGAAGGTGCCGTTGTCGATCACAGCGGTCGTTTCGTGCACGTTCTCTTCTGGATTTGTCATGTGTCCTTCTCGTCAGGGGCCACCGCGTCCTGCCTGCGAGCCGGTCTTCGATCGAAGCCCTCGGGTGTCCTTCCGTCCGTTGACGGATGTCGTGGGCACTGCCCGGGGGCCACTACCGAGGACCGGCGCATCGCGTTCGCCTGGCCGCGGCGGCTTCTCCAGTTGTGGTGCGGGCCCGGCCCGCACCAGCTCGCGGTGCGAGTTGGCTCTGCGGACCGGGCCTGCGGGGTCAGCGGCGGATACCGAGCCGCTCGATCAGGGAGCGGTAGCGGGCGACGTCGACCTGGCGCAGGTACTTCAGCAGACGGCGGCGCCGCCCGACGAGCAGCAGCAGGCCACGACGGCTGTGGTGGTCGTGCTTGTGCATCTTCAAGTGCTCGGTGAGGTCAGAGATGCGCTTGGTGAGCAGCGCGATCTGGGCTTCCGGAGAGCCGGTGTCACCCTCGTGGGTGCCGTACTCGTCCAGGATGGTCTTCTTCTGTGCGGCCTCGAGTGCCACGTGCTCCTCTTTCGTCTGCTGTGCCGTGCGGCCCCCACCGCTTGGTCCTGGCGGACGAGGCGACGAGGGGAGACGGTCACGGCCGCCACGGACTGCAGCCGGACCCGAAGCTCTACGTTACCAGCCACGACGGACGCACCCCGACCCACCTGGGCCTGGCAGCGTCCTACCTCCTACGTCGCCGACGCGGTGCGGGTCAGTTGTCGGAGTGGGCCGAGGCCGAGATCGTCTTCGAGACGTTCTTCGCGCCTGCAGGCCACACCGTGTAGGAGTGGGTGGTGGTCTTGCCGTCGGTGCAGCCGAACGGGAGCGTGAGCGAGCCGCTGGTGCCGTAGGTGCCGTAGGCGGCGTAGGTGCCGGGGTCGTCGACCGCGATCGCAGCGCCGCTTGCGCCGGTCACGGTCCACGAGATCTCGACGTCGTTGCCGGGTGCGGAGAAGGGGGCGTCCGTCGTGCCGTGCACCGGGCAGCTCGGCTGCTTGGAGATCACGAACTTGGTGATCTTCGGAGCGGGCGCCGGGTTGCCACCGCCCCCGCCCGCGGGAGCCGGGGCGGGCGGGGCACCGCCGCCGGGACCTGCTGCCGGACCACCTGCGGCAGGCACGACCCTGGCCGGGGCGACGGGAGCCGGGCCGACCGGAGCTGGGCCGACGGGAGCCGCGGCAACCGGAGCAGGTGTCGCGGACGGCGTGGCCGAGGCCGACGCGGTCGCCGAAGCGGTCGACGCCGCCTGGGCGAGCGCGTGCGCCGAACCGTCGACGGAGCTGCCGCATGCCGTGAGGCTCAGGGCCGCGCATGTGGCGACGCCTGCGAGGACGAGGGTGTGGGTGCGGCGGGACATCGAGGCCTCCGGGGGGAACACGTTGGTGACGGGCACGAGTCTGCGGCAACGGCACCCCCGTGCACCGTCTCCGCCAGGAGAGATCAACACCCATGTCGTACAGGGTTTGCTCACCTACAGGCAAGCACCCGGATGCACCCCGCCCGGCCCACGGCATCAAGGGCGCGGGCTCGACACGCGACCGGGGCTGGGAAAGTGGGCCAGGTGGCCGGGTCGACGCGCCGCAGGCCGTCGACCGGATCGTCGGGGCACCACGGCCGCCAACGCCGCGACCGCCTCGGCGGGCGGCCACGGCGCCGTGACGAGCCGCATCGCTCAGGCCGCGGGGGCCGGGCCGTCTGCCCGCGACGCTTGTCGCAACACTTCCGCCACCTCGGGGAACGCTCCGCCCAACGCCGCCGCGGCGGCCGCCAGCCGTCCAGGCTCCGCGACTCTGCGCAGCGCCTGAGCCGCGTTGAGGGGCGGCTCGGCGCCGCGGCCCCCCGTCCAGTCCCATTCCATCCGGGCCACGGCGTTCAGCAGCTTGTCGACCTCCCGCCGGTCGCCCACCGGAAACGGGGTGGTGCACCGGCGGTCCAGCGTCCGCAGCCGCGCGAGCACCGCCGGATCGCCGATCTTGACCCGCCGGGCGCTGACCAACTGGCTCAGCATCGCGGGGCTGATGCCCAGCGTCTTGGCCAGTCGGGCCTGGGAGATGCCCAAGCGGGTGGTGAGCCGACGCACGCGGTCACCGAGCGGCGCGCCGTAGAGCTCGCGCTGCCGTGCGCGGTTCGCCGCGACCGCCTCCACCATGCACCGATGCTGACATTCCGCGCCGGATTCCGTGGGCTATTGGGAAAAGTCGGGCGCCACCAGCGCCCTGGTCCGCTCTACGTCGCGGCCTATCTGCGCCAGCAGCTCGTCGATGTCGTCGTAGCGCTCCTGCCCCCGCAACCAGTGCTCGAGATCGAGGCCGACGTCGAAGCCGTAGAAGTCCTCGGTCACGTCGAGGACGTAAGCCTCGACGGTGCGCTCCCGCCCGGAGAACGTCGGGTTGGTGCCGACGGAGATCGCCGAGGGCAGCGAGCGCTTGCCCAGCGCGAAGTGCCCGGCGTAGACACCGTCCGCTGGCAGCGCGGTCCACGCGGCCGTCGCGACGTTCGCGGTCGGGAAGCCGAGCTCGCGACCCCGGTGGTCGCCGTGCACCACGACCCCTTCGATGCGGTGCGGGCGGCCGAGGGCCGCGGCGGCCGCCGCTACGTCGCCTGCGTCGATGCAGGCGCGGATGTAGGTGGAGGAGAACGTCACCCCGTCGTCGCTGATGAGGTCGAGGCCCTGCACGGCGAACCCGAATCGCGTGCCGAGCGCCCCCAGCATCGGCACGTCGCCCGCGGCGTGGTGGCCGAACGTGAAGTTGTTGCCGACGACCACCTCCGCGGCGTGCAGCCCGTCCACGAGCACCTCGTGGGCGAACGCGGCGGGCTCCATCCGTTGCAGCTCCGGGGTGAACGGGAGCACGCAAAACGCGTCGATCCCCAGCTCGGCCACCAGGTCGGCGCGGCGGCGAAGGCTCGTCAGCCGCGCCGGATGGCTGCCGGGCCGGATGAGCTCGGCGGGGTGCGGGTCGAACGTGACGAGCACAGCGGGCAGCCCGCGCGCCCGGCCTCGCTCGACCGTCCGGTTGATCAGCTGTTGGTGCCCGCGGTGTACACCGTCGAACACACCGACCGTCACGACGCTGCGACCCCACCCCGTCGGTACGGCCTCAAGCCCCCGCCAGCGCTGCACGCAGGCAGCCTACGCAAGGCCCCGCTGTGAACCTCGTCCCAGGCCGCTGCGGAGCGACATCGCAGGTGAGACGCTGTGCCGGTCAACCCCTGACGACCCGGGGACCCGTGCGCGGGCCTCGAGGGAGGACGGACAACGATGTCTGAAACAGCCGCACTGTCCGAGAGGACCGCAGCCTCGGCTGAGGTCCAGGCGCCCTACCGCACGAGCGCGGCGCCCAAGCGGACCCGGATCCATCATCTTCGGGAGATGAAGGAGCGCGGGGAGCGGTGGCCGATGCTCACCGCCTACGACCGGTACTCCGCGGAGATCTTCGACGAGGCGGGCATCCCCGTGTTGCTCGTCGGCGACTCGGCGGGCAACAACGTCTACGGCTACGACAACACCATCCCGGTGACGGTCGACGAGCTGATGCCACTGGTCAAGGCCGTGGTGGGCGGGGCAGCGAAGGCGCTCGTCGTGGCCGATCTGCCGTTCGGGAGCTATCAGGTGAGCCCCGAGCAGGCGCTGAGGACCGCCATCCGGTTCATGAAGGAAGGCGGCGCCCACGCCGTCAAGCTGGAGGGCGGTGTCCGGTTCGCGCCGCACGTCGAAGCGATGGCGCAGTCCGGCATCCCGGTCATGGCCCACCTCGGCTTCACCCCCCAGAGCGAGCACGCGCTGGGCGGGTTCCGCATCCAGGGCCGCGGCGACGCAGGCGAGCGCCTCGTGGAGGACGCGCTCGCGCTGCAGGCCGCCGGGGCGTTCTCGGTGGTGTTGGAGATGGTCCCGGCCGACGTCGCCAAGCGCGTGACGGCCGAGCTGGTGATCCCGACGATCGGCATCGGCGCAGGCCCGGACACCGACGCCCAGGTGCTGGTGTGGTCGGACATGGCGGGCATGAACCGCGGCCACAAGCCGCGCTTCGTCAAGCAGTACGCCGACCTGGGGCAGCTCCTGCTGGGCGCAGCCCGCGCCTACGCCGACGACGTGCGTGGGGGCAGCTACCCGGACGCGGAGCACTCCTACACCTGAGAAGTGGATCGTCGCGAGCCGCACGGAGGGCGCTCACCGCCGTCGGGGTGTGGCTCGCGGCGGTCACCTCGGCCTGCCGGTCTTTAGAACCCGGTGTGGTGAGCGGTGAACGCGATGCGGCCGGTCGTGGGGTCCGCCTCGACCAGCCGCACCCGCACGACTTCGCCGGCCTGCGGCACCCCGCTGCACCGCGCGAGCACCGGTGGCTCCGCGACGAACACCTCACCGTGCTCGTCGTGCCCGCCCCCGCGCAGGACCACGGCGTCGAACTCGGCTCCGATCCGGGTCGCCAGGAGCGCGGCCTCGGTCCGGTCGACGCACGCCCTGGCCACCTTCCCGGCCAGCGCGTCCGAGTCCGCCATGATCGACGGCAGGGTGGGCAGCGCGGCGGCCAACCACTCCGGCAGGACGGCGCCGCTGGTGACGGCGAGGCAGACCTCGGTGCCGAACCGGTCCGCCAGGCGCCGCAGCGGCGCGGTGACGTGGGCGTAGGGCGCGCCGATCCCACCGTGGCCGGGATCGGCGGGGGCCGCGGTTCCCGCTGACCGGTCGAAGGCCGCGTAGCCCGCTCCCCGCAGGAGGGTGCTTGCTGCGCGGCGGAGCGCGAGCGCGGGTGCCGTGGCGACAGGGAGACTCGACAGCACCTGGGCGGTCGTGGCCGCTTGCGGCCAGGCGAACCCGAGCTTCGCCGCGGTGCGGCGCAGCTGGGCCACGGCCGAGGGCTCGGGCGCGGGAAGCGTGCGCAGCAGTCCCACGCCCGCGGTCAACATGATCGAGGCGGCGGCGATGCCGGTGAGCAGGGACATCTCCGCGTTCCACGCCTCGACGTCGCGCCGCTGCCGAAGCCGGGTGGTCCAACCGCCCGCGCCGTCGGGGACGACCTCCTGCTCGGGCAGCTCCAGCTCGATCGCCCCACGGGCGACCGCCAGCGCGCGGCGGAGCCTGCCCAGCTCGGGCAGCGCGGCGATGGCCGGGTGCAGGCGGCCCGCGTCGACGTCGGCCTGCACACCCGCGTAGTCCAGGCGGGCCCGTGAGGCCACGGTCGCCCTGCGGACCTCGACGGCGGTGCGCTCCCCCGCGGCGTCCAGGTCGATCGTCCACAGCACCGCCCGCCGCAGCCGGTCGGGCAGCAGGCTGGAAGCGCCCTCCGAGAGCACGGGCGGATGCAGCGGTACCGAGCCGTCGGGCAGGTAGACGGTCTGGCCGCGGTGACGGGCCTCGTCGTCCAGCACGCCGCCGGGGACGACGACCGCACCGAGATCGGCGATCGCGTAGTGCACCCGGAACCCGTCTTCCCGACGGGTGACGCCGAGCGCCTGGTCGAGATCCTTCGAGCCGGGCGGGTCGATGGTGACCAGCTCGATGTCGGTGGCGTCGACCCGGTCACCGTCCGGTCGGGCCGCGGCCGCCCTGGCTGCCTCGGCCAGCACGGCGGGTGGGAACGCGGCAGGGAGCGCGAACTCGGCGCGCACCGCGGCGAAGTCGGGCGCCGTCACCGCCCTTGCGCCGTCCAGCGTCACGGGATCATCACGGGCAACGTGGCCTCACAGCCATCGGGGCAGCGCCGGGAGCTTGCGGGCGCCGTCGGCGCGCAGCAGCTTGCCCTTCGAGCGGCCCAACAGCCAGGCGGCCAGCTCGGCGGCGGGCCCGGTCACGACGATCCGGGTGTCCGACTCGCCGACGTCCCAGCGGTGGTTCCCGTCGACGAGCTCCAGCGGCGGGCAGTCCGGCTTGCGACTCATCGCGTCGACCGCGTCGGCCAGCAGCGCGTTCATCATCGGCGTCGGCATGTCGGCGAACGACGCGCCCGCGTCGAGGTCGACCGAGTGGATCCACATCTCTTTCGCGCGGCTCCACGGGATCGCCGAGGCGCGCATCACGTGCCCTTGGACGTTGGTGACCAGCGCGGCCCACGCGGCGTCGGGCAGCTCCCGCACGGCCTGGGCCAGCCGGTCGGACGACGCGATGAGGTCGTCGCGGATCTCCCCCGGCGTCCGGACGGCGCCCTTCTCGATGTCCGCGGCGCGCGCCTCGGCGCTCGCGTACGCAGGCGTGACGACGCCGGTGCGCGCCCACGTCAACAGATTGATCATGGCGTCGGCGTTGCGCGCGATGTGGGTGAGCACGTGCGCGCGCGTCCAGTTCGGCAGTAGCGACGGTGCGCGGAAGGCGTCGTCGCCGAGCCGGGTCATCAGCCCGCGCAGGTGCGCCGCGCCGTCCGCGGCCCAGGCCAGCGACGTAGTGACGGCGGGTGCGGCAGGCAAGATCACCGTTTCTCCGCGCGGCAGGTGTTGCGCAGCTCGCCGACACCCTCGACCGTCGTCACGACCACCGTGGCGGGGGTCAGGTAGCGCGGCGGCTTCCGCGCGTGGCCGACGCCGCCCGGTGTGCCGGTGGCGATCACGTCGCCGGGGTTGAGCGTGAGGATCTGCGACAGGTAGACGATCAGTTCGACCGGCCCGAACACCAGCTGCTCCGTCGAGGAGCTCTGCACCGTCTCGCCGTCGAGCGTGGTGCTGATCGCCCACCCGCCGTCCGGCAGTTCGTCGGGGGTGACCAGGTGCGGCCCGAGCGGTGTCGAGTGCTCGAACGTCTTGCCCTGCAGGAACTGCTTCGTGCGGTTCTGGAAGTCACGCACGCTGATGTCGTTCATGACGGTGTAGCCCGCGATCGCGGCGCGCGCGGCGGCGTCGTCGGCGTGCCGCACGGGGGTGCCGATGACGACCGTGAGCTCGGCCTCCCAATCGACCTTGTCCGAGACCGAGGGCAGCACGATGTCGTCGTGCGCGCCGATCAACGCGGGCGCGTACTTCGCGAAGACCGTCGGGTACTCGGGCAGCTCGTTGCCCATCTCCAGCACGTGGTCGCGGTAGTTCAGCCCCACGCAGATGATCTTCTCCGGGGACGGGACGAGCGGCGCGTAGTCCAGAGCGTCGAGCGGGTGCGACGGGCCGGTCGCCGCCTCGGCCCTGGCCCGCCATCCGGGGTCCGAGAGCAGCGCGCGGACGTCTGCGTCACCGGTCTCCACCGCGGACTCGTCGTCCACGCGGACGGCTCGGTTGCCGTTCGCGGTGCGGATCGTCGCCACCCTCATCGGATCTCCTCACGTACGGTCACGCGCGCAGTCTGGCGTGACGGACGTGGGTCCGCCATCCCGGCGTTGCCGGGACCTCAGGGGTCAGATTTCCCCGCCTCCCTCGGCGGCCGCTCCCGAGGGCCGCACGGGCAGCGTCGAGAAGATCGCGGGCGGCTCCCGCCACAGGTCGGTCGGGCCACCGCCGTGCACGGCCCGCCACACCCGCTCGGGCGTGCAGGGCAGGTCGACGTGCCGCACCCCGAACGGACGCAGCGCGTCGACCACCGCGTTCTGCACCGCGGGGGTGGAGCCGACCGTGGCCGACTCGCCGATCCCCTTCGCGCCGAGGGGGTTCATCGGCGTCGGGGTCTCGGTCGTGTGGGTCTCGAACCAGAACAGGTCGGCCGCAGTGGGCATCCGGTAGTCGGCGAGCGTCGCCGTGAGGGGCTGACCGTCCTCGTCGTAGAGGACCTCCTCGTACAGCGCCTGTGCGACGCCCTGGGCCAGGCCGCCGTGCTGTTGGCCGGTGACGAGCAACGGGTTGAGCACCCGCCCGCAGTCGTCGACGGCGATGTGGCGGCGCGGCGTGACCCGGCCGGTCTCGGTGTCGACCTCCACCACGGACACATGCGCCCCGAACGGGAACGTTGCGCCGTCCTGGTGGAAGTCCAGGCCCGCGGACAGCTCCTCGCCGTGGCTCGCGACCTGCGCCCAGGTCACCGTCACGCTCGGCACGCCCGCAACGCCGAACTCGCCGTCCTCGGTGAGCTCCACATCGTCCACGGCGGCCTCCAAGAGGTCCGCGGCGCGGCGGCGGGCCTGCTCCAGCACGTCGTCGGCCGCGACCAGCACGGCGTTGCCGCCCATCTGCAGTGACCGCGACCCGCCGGTGCCCGACCCGCGCGGGACGAGCGCCGTGTCGGACTGGACGAACCGGATCTTGTCGAACGGGATGCCGAGCCGGTCGCTCGCGAGCATGGCGAACGCGGTGGCGTGCCCCTGCCCATGGGCCGACGTGCCCGCGGAGATCGTCGCCGAGCCGTCGGCGTGCACGTTGACCGAGCCGAACTCACTGCCGCCGCCGCCGGCGGTGATCTCGACGTACACGCAGAGCCCGATGCCCAGCGCGACGGGGTCGCCCGCCTCGCGCCGGGTGCGCTGCTCCTCGCGGAGCTTGTCGTAATCGGCGAGGCGCAGCGCCTCGCGCAGCGGCAGGTCGTAGTCGCCGACGTCGTAGCGGGCCCCGGGCAGCGTCGTGACCGGGAAGGACGCAGGGTCGAGGAAGTTGCGTCGCCGGATCTCGGCGGGGTCCAGCCCCAGCTCGTCGGCGGCCAGATCCATCATGCGTTCCAGGTGGGCGGTGGCCTCCGGGCGCCCGGCGCCGCGGAATGCGCCCATCGGGGTGGTGTTGGTGAGGGCCACTGCGCCGTCGAAGGCGAGCTTCGGGATGGCGTAGACACCCTGGCTCATGAGGTAGGTCGGGCCGAGGGTGAGGGCGCCGCCGAAGCCTGCGTAGGCGCCCGAGTCGCCGACCACCCGCGCCCGCAGCCCCGTGATCCGGCCCGCACGGGTGAGCCCCAGCTCGTAGTAGGCGACCTGGCCGCGCCCGTGCGGCATCGAGACGAGGTTCTCCGACCGCGTCTCGACCCAGCTGACGGGGCGCCCGAGCGTCCGCGCCACCCCGACCGCGACGGTGTGCTCGGCCAGCATCCCGGCCTTGCCGCCGAAGCCGCCGCCGACGTGGGGGGCGATCACGCGCACGCTCCCGGGTTCGAGCCCGAACAGCGTGGCCGCCTGCGCCCGGAAGGCGTGCGGCATCTGCGTCGACGCCCAGATCGTGAGCGCGTCGTCGCGGCCTTCGTACCCCCCGGGCAGCACCGCGATCGCGTTGCCCTCCAGCGGCATGACGGCCAGCCGCTGGTTGACCATGCGGGCGCGCACGACCACCTCGGCGTCGGCCAGCGCGGCTTCGGCGTCGGCGGGATCGGCCCGCATCCCCGCGGCGAGGTTGTCGCGCCCCTCGAACTGGGCGGGCGCGCCCGGCTCGAGCGCCGCCTCGGGGTCGATCGCCGGGGGAAGCGGGTCGTAGTCCACCTCGACCAGCTCGACGGCGTCGACGGCGGCGGCCTTGCTCTCCCCCACGACGACGGCCACGGCCTCGCCGACGAACCGCACCCGGTCGGTGGCCAGCGGCGGCCGCGGCAGGTCCGGGTTGACGACCATCAGGCCGTGGTGGGCGGGCAGCTCCAGGTCGGCGGCGGTGAAGACGGCGACCACGCCGGGGGCCGCGGCCGCCTGCGCGGTGTCGATCCCGGTGATCGTGCCGTGGGCGAGCGGGGAGCGCACGAACGCAAGATGCAACAGACCCGGCAGGACCAGGTTGGCGATGTACGTGCTCTCGCCGGTGATCAGTTCACGGTCTTCGACTCGGCGGACGGACGTTCCGAGGATCGATCCAGGCATAGAAGGAACCCTACGTCCGCGGACCGACATTGTGATCCGCTCGGTCGCGGCCGAGCAGGCCGTGCGGCCGGCTGTAGATTTCTCCCGTGCCCGGCTTCCACCACGTCGACCTGCTCCCACTCGGCCCGGACGACACGGCCTACCGACGGCTGTCGCTGCCACCCGGAACGCTGGTGCAGGCGGCGGGCCGCACGTTCCTCGAGGTCGAGCCCACCACCATCACCGCGCTCGTGCGGGAGGCCGTGCACGACATTCAGCACCTGCTGCGGCCCGCGCACCTCGCGCAGCTCAGGGCGATCATCGACGACCCGGAGGCGTCGGCCAACGACCGGTTCGTGGCCACCGACCTGCTGCGCAACGCCTGCGTCTCCGCGGGCGGCGTGCTGCCGATGTGCCAGGACACCGGCACGGCCATCGTGGTCGGCAAGCGCACGGAGACGGTGCTGACCGGCGGCGACGACGAAGCCGCCATCTCGAGGGGCATCTTCGAGGCCTACGACCAGCTCAACCTGCGCTACTCGCAGATGGCGCCGACGTCGTTCTGGGACGAGCGCAACACCGGCACCAACCTGCCCGCGCAGGTCGAGCTGTACAGCGTGCCGGGCCGCGAGCCGAAGTACGAGTTCCTGGTGCTGGCCAAGGGCGGCGGCTCGGCCAACAAGACCTTCCTCTACCAGGAGACGAAGGCGCTGCTGAACCCGAGGCGGCTCGCGACCTTCCTTGATGAGAAGCTGCGCGCGCTGGGCACCGCGGCCTGTCCGCCCTACCACCTGGCCGTCGTCGTCGGCGGGATGTCCGCCGAGCACACGCTCAAGATCGCGAAGCTGGCGTCGGCGCGCTACCTGGACACCCTGCCCACCTCCGGCTCCGAGCTGGGCCACGCGTTCCGCGACACCGACCTCGAACAGCAGGTGCTGGAGCTGACCCGGCAGTTCGGCATCGGCGCCCAGTTCGGCGGGAAGTACTTCTGCCACGACGTGCGCGTGATCCGGCTGCCGCGGCACGGCGCCTCGCTTCCCGTCGGCATCGCGGTGTCGTGCTCGGCCGACCGCCAGGCCAAGGCCAAGATCACCGCGGACGGCGTCTTCCTCGAGCAGCTGGAGACCGACCCGGCACGCTTCCTTCCCGAGATCTCCACCGAGGAGCTGCCGGACGAGGTGGTGCACGTCGACCTCAACCGGCCGATGGCCCAGATCCGGGCACAGCTCTCGACGCTGCCCGTACGGACGCGGGTGTCGCTGTCCGGGCCGCTGGTCGTGGCCCGCGACATCGCCCACGCGAAGATCGCCGAACGGCTGGAGGCAGGCGAGTCGATGCCCGCCTACCTGCGCGATCACCCCGTCTATTACGCCGGACCCGCCAAGACCCCGGCAGGCTACGCGTCGGGGTCGTTCGGGCCGACGACCGCGGGCCGCATGGACTCCTACGTCGAGCAGTTCCAGGCCGCGGGCGGCTCGCTGGTGATGCTGGCCAAGGGCAACCGGAGCAACCAGGTGACCACGTCGTGCGCGGCGCACGGCGGGTTCTACCTCGGCTCCATCGGCGGCCCCGCTGCCCGGCTCGCCCAGGACTGCATCCGCAAGGTCGACGTGCTGGAGTATCCCGAGCTCGGCATGGAGGCGATCTGGCGGATCGAGGTGGCGGACTTCCCCGCGTTCGTGGTGGTCGACGACAAGGGCAACGACTTCTTCGCCGAGGTCAGCAGGCCCACCCTGCAGGTGGGCTTCCGCCGCTGAAGCCATGTGATCGTCGGAAATGGCAGGACCGACCGGTGTGGAAGTTTGCCAAACGGTGATCTCGGTTACTCCACATGCCTCCAAGGAAAGGGAGAGCCGTGGACACGAGCCGGAAGCTTTCGGCCACCAAGGTCATCGACGCGCCCGCCGACAAGATCTTCGAGCTGCTCGCGGACCCCGACAAGCACGCCGAGCTGGACGGGGCGGGGTTCGTGAAGGGCCCCGAGGGCGCTGCTCCGCCGATCGGCGGGATCGGCCAGGTCTTCACCATGAACATGCACCAGGACGGCATCGGCGACTACCGCATGGTCAACACGGTGACGGCCTACGTGCCCGGCGCCCGTATCGGCTGGGGCCCCACGCTGGACCCGACGTGCGACGCAGCCGAGCAGTTCACCGGGGTCGCGGTCACGGGCCACACCTTCACCTACGATCTCAGCGAGTCCGACGGCCGGACCACGGTCACCGAGACCTACGACTGGACCGGCGTGAAGGACCCGACGTTCGAGAAGCTTTTCCCGCTCATCTCCCATGAGCAGCTCGAAAGCTCGTTGGACCACCTCGCTTCTGTGGTGGAGTAGGCCGGTTCGCGGGCTCAGCCCAATCTGCGGGGGCCGTTGTCGTCGCGGTTAGGCGGGGGTCCCAGCACCGCCCGCGCGCCGATGACGTCGACCCCCGCGGGGGTGGCGAGCACGGGGTCCAGTGCCAGCGAGTGCAGCTCGGGCAGATCCTCGGCCAGCCTGCCGATGCGCCGGACCAGATCCTCCATGGCCGCGAGGTCGGTCGGCTCGGCGCCGCGGTAGCCGTCGAGCAAGGGGGCGGCCCGCGGTGCCCGCACGAGCGCCGCGGCGTCGTGGTCGGAGACCGGCACGACGCGGAACGCGCGGTCACCCAGTAGCTCGGTGGCGGTGCCCGCCAGGCCGAACGAGATCAGCGAGCCGAACGAGGGGTCCGGGGCGATCTCCACCACGCACGACACCCCCTTGGGCGCCATCCGCTGGACGTACATCTCCTCCTGTCCGGACAGCGCGGCCAGTTCGGCGTGCGCGCGGCGGGCCCCGGCAGGCGTGCCGACGTCGAGCCGGATGCCGACCAGGTCGGGCCGGTGGTGCCAGCGCTCACCGACGGCCTTGACCGCGACGGGGTAGCCGAGCTCCTCGGCGGCGGCCACCGTGGCGTCTGCCCCAATGACGCGTCGGAACTCGACCAGTGAGATGCCGTAGCAGGAGAGCAGCCGGGCGGTCTCCTCGTCGGTGAGCGCCCGTCCCCCGCCACCGGCGGCCAACCCCGCGACGAAGGCGCGGGCGGCCTCGCCGTCGATCCCGGACGGCGGCGTGAAGTCCCCGACCGGCTCGGCGCGCCACCGCGCATAGCGGCTCACCCGCGCCAGCGCCGCCGCAGCGCGTTCGGGGCTGGCGTAGCTCGGCACCGACCCCCGGACCGGCGTGCCGTCCTCGCCCGGCACCGCCAACTCCCTGGGCACCCCCTCTGCGGCGAAGAACACGGCGACCACCGGCTTGTCCACGCCCGCCACCGCCTCCCGCAGCGCCCGCGCATAGACGTCGCCCGGCGTGGCGATCGGCGGCACGAAGACGGCGACGAGCGCGTCGGCGTCGCCATGCGGGGTGAGCGCGGCGTCGACCGCGGCGGCGAACTCCGCGGGTGTTGCCGTGACGCCGACATCCACCGGGTCTCCGGCAGGCCGCAGCCCCTCTCCCAGCAAGGCGTCGGTGACCAGCACCCCCAACGCGCTGGAGTTGCCCACCACCGCGACGCGCGGACCGTCGGGCAGCGGCTGGTAGGCCAGCAGCAGCGCGGTGTCGAACAGCTCCGACAGCGTCTCGACCCTGATCACCCCCGCCTGCTCGAACAGCGCGCGCACACTGGCGTCGTCGATCGGCTCGCTGTGGTCGGCGAGCGCGGCGATCGGCCCCGTGTGCCGCCCGCTCTTGACCGCGACGATCGGCTTCGTGCGGGCGAGCCTGCGGGCGACGCGGGCGAACTTGCGCGGGTTGCCGAAGGTCTCCAGGTAGAGCAGGACGACGTCGGTGGCGGGGTCGGTCTGCCAGTACTGCAGCATGTCGTTGCCCGACAGATCAGCGCGGTTGCCTGCCGAGACGAACGTGGACAGCCCGAGGCCACGTCGGCGCGCCGCGGCGAGGATGGCGATGCCCAGCGCTCCGGACTGCGCGAAGAACCCGACCCGGCCGCGGCCCGGCAGCTCGGGCGCCAGCGTCGCGTTGAGCCGGACGTCGGGCGCGGTGTTCGCCACCCCGAGCGCGTTGGGTCCGATGACGCGCATCCCGTGCGCCCTGGCCTCCGCGACGAGCCTGCGTTCCGCGACGAGGCCGCCCGCCCCGGCGTCGGCGAACCCCGCGCTGACCACGACGAGGGTGGTGACGCCCTTGGCCAGGCAGGAGTCCATGACGTCGTCGATGCCCGCCGCGGGCACGGCGACGACCGCGAGGTCGACCTCGTCGGGTATGTCGGTGACCGAGGGGTAGGCCCGGACGCCGCGGACGGAGCGGGCCTCGGCGTTGACCGGGAAGACCGGTCCGGCGAAGCTGCTGCGCAGCAGGTGCAACAGGATCGCGTGGCCGATCTTGGACGGATCGGTGGACGCGCCGATCACCGCCACCGAGGACGGGTGGAGCGCGTTGTGCACGCTGCGCGCCTCGGCACGTTGCTCGCGGGCGTCGCGGACGGCGAGCGACCGCTCGGTGGGGTCGACGTCGAACTCCAGGTGCACCACGCCGTCGGCGAACGCGCGGCTGACCTGGTAGCCCGCCTCGCGGAACACCCGCACCATCGCGCGGTTCTCCATCAGCACCTCGGCTTCGAAGCGGCGCAGCCCGTTCTCCCTTGCCGCGGCGGCGAGGTGCTCCAGCAGGATGGACCCGAGTCCGCGGCCCTGGTGGGTGTCGCGGACGACGAACGCCACCTCGGCGGCTGTGACCTTGCCTCCGGGGCCGGGCAGCCCCTCGTAGCGGCCGACGGCGATGATCTCGCCGCCGAGCAGGCAGATGAACGCCACCCGCTCGTGGTGGTCGACGACCGTGAACCGTATGAGGTCCCGCTCCGAGATGCGCGGGTAGGGCCCGAAGAACCGCAGGTAGCGGGTGCGCTCGGAGAGGCTGGCGTGGAACCGCAGCAGCGCGTCGGCGTCGGTCGCCACGATCGGGCGAAGATGCACGATGCCGCCGTCCGACGCGACGACATCGGCCTCCCAGTGCGCCGGATAGCCGGGTCCGGCACCCTGCGGCGCGACCGGAGCGGGAGTTGTCGGTGTGGCGGCCGGTGTCTGCTCGACGGTCACGTCAGTCCCGGGGGTCGTCGGGATCGAGGCCGTGCAGGGGGAAGACGGCTCGACGGGTTTCCAGGACGGCGAGGTCGACGCGCTCGGTGACGCCGTCGCCCCACGCGGTGTGGGCCGTGCTCGCGCCTTCGGTCATCGTCGTCGGCAGCGGCCGGTCGGTGAGGCCTGCGGTGTGCGCGATCCAGTCCGCGGGCAGCGGGGTGTTCAGTGGCACGTCCCGGTCCAACACGGTGGCGATCAGGTGCGTCCAGGACCGCGGTACCACCCGGAAGAGCCCGTAGCCGCCGCCGCCGGTGGCGAGCCAGCGCCCTCCCGCGGTGTGGGTGGCCAGCTCGCGGAGCCTGCGGTAGATCTCCCGGTGCCCGTCGACCGAGAGTCCGAGGTCGGCCAGCGGGTCCTCCCGGTGGGTGTCGGCGCCGCACTGGGTGACCAGCAGCTGCGGCCGGAACGCGGTGAGCAGCGACGGTACGACGGCGTCGAAGGCGCGCAGCCAACCGGGGTCGGCCGTGCCGGGCGGCAGCGGCAGGTTGACCGCGTACCCCGCGGCGTCCCCGTTTCCGTACTCGCCCGGCCAGCCGGTGCCCGGCCAGAGCGTGCGCGGGTGCTGGTGCACCGAGATCGTGAGCACCCGCGGGTCGTCGTAGAACGCCGCCTGAACCCCGTCGCCGTGGTGGACGTCGACATCGACGTAGGCGATGCGGTCGAAACCGTGGTCGAGCAGCCAGGAGATCGCGACGGCGCAGTCGTTGTAGACGCAGAAGCCCGAGGCGTGGTCGGCCATCGCGTGGTGCAGGCCGCCCGCGATGTTGACGGCGCGCTCGGCGCGCCCCTCGGCGATCTCGCGCGCCGCCGCCAACGAACCACCGCAGATCAACGCGCTGGCCTCGTGCATCCCGAAGAAGATCGGGTTGTCGTCGGTGCCCAGCCCGTGCCCGATGCGCAGCGGCGCCTCGGGCGCCGACTTGACGGCCGTCAGGTAGGACGGCACATGGATGCGTTCCACCTCCTCGTCCGGCGCGGGCCGGGGCTCGATGAGCTCGACACCCTCCAGCACGCCCAGGCCACCTGCCAGCCGCATCGTCAGGTCGAGCCGGACCGGGTCGAGGGGGTGGTCGGCACCCAGGTCGTAGGACAGGAACTGCGGTGTCCACACCACCGCCGCTGGTGGGCTCATGGCTGCGACCGTCTCACGGATCGACCCCCGTCGCGACGGGACGGCCGGGATCGGCCGACCAGTTCGACCACGACCCGGCGAAGAGCGCGACCGGCCGCTCCGGCGGCCGGACCCCGGCGTACTCGGCGGCGAGGACGAGCGCGGATGCCGTCACCCCCGATCCGCAGTAGGCGCCGACCTCCGCCGCGCCCGTCGCGCCCAGCTCCGCGAGCCGCGCCGCGAGGTCGGCGGCCGGGCGCACGTGCCCGTCGGGCCCGACGAGGTCGGTGGCGGGCAGGTTGCGCGCGCCGGGGATGTGCCCGGCCCGCGGATCGACCGGCTCGACATCACCCCGGTAACGCGGTGCGGCCCGCGCGTCGAGCAGCGCGCCGGAGGCAGCCAGCTGCGCCGCGCCGTCGGCGTCCACGACCGGCATGCCGCCCGGCCGCACGACGACGTCGCCTTCGGCAGGACGGGAGGGACTGGCCGAGGTCGGCAGCCCGGCCGCCACCCAGCCCGCCCAGCCGCCGTCCAGGACGGCGACCTCGTCCGCAGGCAGCCCCGCCCAGCGCAGCAGCCACCACGCCCGTGCGGCGACCGAACAGTTGCCGTCGTCGTAGGCCACCACCGGGGCGCCCGCCGACACGCCTGCCTTCCGCAGCGCGGTCTGCAGCCGATCCGGCTCCGGCAACGGATGGCGCCCGGCGCGGCCGGGCGGCCCTGCGAGCTCGTTGTCGAGGTCGAGGAACACGGCGCCCGGGATGTGGGCCGCGTCGTGGTCGGCGCGACCAGGGGGACCGCCCAGCCGCCACCGCACGTCGAGGACCACCGGGCTGTCGGGACCCTGCAGGAGCGTGGCGAGCCGAGCCGCGGAGATGAGCGGGGACGCAGGAGAGGACAGGGGCACGTTCACGCGGCTATCCTGCCCACTGGCTTGCCTTCAGCGCTGCCGCAGCCGGATAGACTGATGTCTTGACGAAGGGGCTGCGCGCGTGAATGAGCTCATCGACACCACTGAGATGTACCTTCGTACGATTTACGAGCTGGAGGAAGAGGGCGTCGTCCCGCTGCGGGCGCGCATCGCGGAGCGGCTCGCCCAGAGCGGCCCCACCGTCAGCCAGACGGTTGCGCGGATGGAGCGTGACGGGCTCGTCGTGGTGGCGGGCGACCGACACCTGGAGCTGACCGACACGGGGCGCGGCCGCGCGGTGGCCGTGATGCGCAAGCACCGGCTCGCCGAGCGGCTGCTGAGCGACGTGATCGGGCTCGAATGGGAGTACGTGCACGCCGAGGCGTGCCGGTGGGAGCACGTCATGAGCGACGCCGTGGAGCGCAAGCTCGTACAGCTGCTCGATAACCCCACCATCTCCCCGTACGGCAACCCGATCCCCGGCCTCGACGACCTGGCCCACCCGCCGTCGGACCCGCCGGGCGTCTCGATGCCGCCCTCGCTGGAGATCGGCCTGCAGCGCCTCGACGAGCTCGCTCGCCGCGGCGGGGGCCGGGTCGAGGTGCGACGGATCGCCGAGCACGTACAGGTCGACGCGGATCTGATGGCCGACTTGAAGTCGGCGGGCGTGGTGCCGGGCAACGCCGTCGAGGTCAAGTCGATCGCGCGGTTCGGCGACGCCGTGCCGGTGGTCTCCGGGGAGGGCACCGCCACCGTCGCCCCCCTGCTGGCGCACGCCGTGCTCGTGCGCGTCCGGTAGTCGCCCCCGCCCTCGACGCTGGTCCCGCCGGTAGGCGCCCCACCGTGGCCCAGGGTTACTCCGCTGTGCGACGGTGAGGCGAATCTGCCCAAGAGGAGGACTGACGTGAAGCTGCTCGTCACCGGCGGCGCGGGGTATGTCGGCAGTGTCTGCGCGGCGCACCTCGTGGACGCGGGCCACGCGGTGACCGTGCTCGACGACCTGTCGACCGGCCATGCGGACGCCGTGCCCGACGGCGCCCAGTTCGTCAAGGCCGACCTCGCGGAGGCGGCGGACGACGTCCTCGCCGAAGGCTTCGACGGGGTGCTCCACTTCGCGGCCCGCTCGCTCGTGGGCGAGTCGGTGCTGCATCCGGAGATCTATTGGCAGGGCAACGTCGTGACCTCGTTGCGGCTGCTGGAGGCCATGCGCAGGCACGGCACCCCCCGGCTGGTGTTCTCCTCCAGTGCGGCCACCTACGGCGAGCCCGAGGAGGTGCCGATCCGGGAGGACGCGGCAACTCGCCCGACCAACCCGTACGGCGCCAGCAAGTTGACGATCGACAACATGATCACTTCGTACGCCGTGGCACACAACCTGGCGGGGGTGAGCCTCCGCTACTTCAACGTCGCGGGGGCGCACGGCCGCTTCGGCGAACGGCACACGGTGGAGACGCACCTCATCCCGATCGTGCTGCAGGTGGCGTCGGGCGACCGCGAGTCGATGCAGGTCTACGGCGACGACTGGCCCACCCCGGACGGCACGTGCATCCGCGACTACATCCACGTGGACGACCTGGCCGAGGCACACCTGCTGGCGTTGACGCACGCCGAGCCCGGCGCACACGCCATCTACAACCTCGGCTCGGGCAGCGGTTTCTCGGTGCTCGAGGTGATCGAGACCTGCCGAACCGTGACCGGCCACCCCATCCCGACGGTGACCGCGCCCCGCCGCAGCGGCGATCCGGCCGTGTTGGTCGCCTCCAGTGAGGCGGCGAGCCGCGCCTTGGGCTGGCACCCGACCCGCACCGACATGACGACGATCGTCAGCGACGCCTGGCGTTTCGTGCAGCAGCGGCGCGACGCCTGATCCGGTCAGCTTCCCGGCTCGGGCGCCTGGGAGGAATGGGCACCGACGCCGGTCTGCACCGGCGGTGCGTGATCGGGCGCGGTCGTCGCCGACCAGACGAAGTAGAGGGCCAGAGCCAAGATCGGCGCGGCCACCAGCGCCGCTGCTGCCCCCACCCGTACCTCGATCACACCACCCTTTCGCTCTGCGTATGCACAGCATTACACAGAGTTTCTTCGCCCGTCCCATCCATGTACTTCCCCGTCCCGCGCTCATCGCGGTGCCTTCCGGGCATGGACTGGTCCGCTTGCGAGGCAGGCGCGCAGCTCGCTGGGGCGAGTGCCCACGCGGGCGAGGTCGCGGAGAGTTGCGGTGAGGCCGTGGCCCGGCCACGCCGACTCCGCCCTTTCGAGGGCCACGTTGGCGAGCGCGCCGTCGCCCCGCAGCAGCGCCGAGAGGGCCAGCAGCGCAGCGGGCTCGGCCGCCTCCGGGTCGGGGGTCTCCCTGACCAGCGCCGTCCAGAGTGCCTCGGCGGCCGCCGGGCGTGGTCCCGTGCAGGCCGCGATGGCCACATCGCGGACGGTCGGCACTGCGAGCGCCCACGTCAGCGCGAGCACCTGCTCGTCGTCGAGCACCGGGCCGCCCTCGGCCGCCCCGGTCGCCGCCGCACCGGCGTCGAGAGCCGCGTCGAGAGCCGCGTCGAGAGCCGCGATCCCCTCGACCACACCGTCGCCGGGATCGCCCGAGTTAGCCCCGCCGACTGCTCCGGCAGCCAGTCCGTCGACGGCAGCGTCGATCGCCGCGACGAGCATCGCCTCGCGGCGGCGTATCCGGTCCGGGTCAGCGGGAGCCACCAGCCGTTCGAGGTCCGTGCGATCGCCGTACACCACCCGGCCGTCGGCGAGCGCGGCCACGGCCAGCGGCGTCTTGTCGGCGCCTGGCACGATCCCGGTGCAGGCGCACGCGTCATAGCACGCCCAGCGGCTGCCGCTTCGGGTGCTCTCCGCCCAGAGTGTGAGCGGCACGTCGACGGCCCGCGACTCGAAACCCGCGACCACCTGCTCGACCAACTCGGCAGCAGGCGGCCCGGCGTCGCCGCCCGCGCCGACGACGAGGATGACGACGCCCAGCGGCTCGTCGAGGAGGATCCCGTTCACCACGCACTCGGCCGCCGCGGTGGTGTGTTCCGGCGGCGGCAGGTCGATGCGCAGGGTGAGGCCGAGCCGGGCGCCCGATGCGCCGCCCAGTGCCATCGCGACGAGCGAGGATCGCGGCGCGAAGCCCAGCAAGACGGGGGTGGCCGCGATCAGCTCACCAGGGTCGGAAACCGTGACAGCGGACGAGACGAGGTTCGGTCCGTCGGAAGAGGCCATAGAGCCGAGGGTGGACCGCATCTGCCGGGCTCGCGGCAGACCACTCCATCGGCTGTGGACGACCGGTGGACAACTTCCTCGCCGAGCCCCGATGGGGACAACTCCCCCGCTCGGTGCCGCAGCCGAGGTCGACGTGAGCGGGATTTCCGCGCGCCCCGGCCCCGCGAACATCCGTCCCACGTCGCGCGGGCGGCCTCCCGGTCTCAGCCCAGTGGACCAAGAAAGCCGCGCGGCACTAGTACTTCACGCCGCGCGCGTCCAACCACGGCCGCGGGTTGATGTAGACGCCGTTCACCATGACGCCGATGTGCAGGTGCGGGCCGGTGGACTGGCCGCGGTTGCCGGTCTCGGCGATCACGTCGCCCGCCGCCACGTGCTGCCCGACGGAGACGAACGAGCGGTTGATGTGGCCGTAGACGGTGATCGTGCCGTCCGCGTGCTGAACCCGGACCCACAGGCCGAACCCGCTGGCCGGCCCCGAGCTGATCACAGTGCCCGCGGCGGGCACGTGGATGGGCGTCCCGATCGGCGCCGCGATGTCCAGGCCTTCGTGGAAGGCGCCCCAGCGGCCGCCGAAGCCCGACGTGACCGGGCCCGAGAGGATGCGGATGCCGGTGAACGGTCCGGCGGCACCGGAATCAGCGGTGCCGGAGTCGGAAGCCGCGGCGGATCCGCCGAGTGCGGCGGCGACGATGGCGGCCCCGCTCGCCGTTGTCGTGTGCGCGCGCTCCTCGGCGGCGGACTTCTGCAGTTCGGCTGCCTTGATCAGCGAGGACGCGTCGGCGACGGCGGGTCCGGGTGCCACGGGAGCAACAGCGGCGGTGGGTGCGGTCGAGCCGGTCGGGGTGAGGCCGACGGCGTGGTCGAGGCTCACGCGCAGCGCGGCGGTGCCGTCGGTGACGGCGGGAAGCGCCGTGGTCAGGGCGTGCTGACCCGCGGCGGCCAGCGCTCCGCCTGCGAGCAGCGCAGCGACGGCGCGGGCAGGCGTCGAGATGACCTGCGGCAGTGCGATTGACCGGTGGGCGCCACCAGACCCCGCTGCCGCCGCAAGGGCGGCGGACAGCGGGGGTCCGTGGTGTGCGCGCCGGCCCTGGGGGGAGCGGTGCCGGGACACGACCATTCCTTCTGGATCCCACCCGACCTGGCCCGGACGTCCCGACTGGGGATGTCGGGCGGACCGCTTGGGGAGCGTGGTCCGTGTCCGGTCTGTGACCGGGTCGTGATCGATCCGCGGACAACGCTAGCGGCTGCCGAGCGTCCCGTTGCCTCCGATGGCTCGGTCCTGAGGCCACCGGAACGCGGGATGCGGTGAGCGGGCAAGCACGGCGTGTCCGGTGCGACACGCCGTCGGGAACCGCCACTTGGCGCTGCCCGCCCTCCCCTCCGCTTCGCGGCGAGTGTCCTTACTCCGGTCAGCGCAGTGCGACATGGCAAGGGAAGTAGCGTCCATGCTTCGCAAAGTCGCCCAGACATGATCGGCTCCGCAATGCCTCCAGTCGTCAATCCCCAGTTCGGCAACGCGCGGGCCGCGCAGGCCCCGCTCGCCTGCATCCGACGCCCGTGCCGGGCAGACTCAGCAGGGTGATCACCGCGCGAGACCGTTCGGCGAAGACGTGAGCCGCGTCGTCGTCGTCACCGGCGCGAACCGGGGCATCGGGCTCGAGGTCGTGCGTCAGTGCGCCGCCCGTGGCGACACGGCTGTGCTCGGCAGCCGCAACCTCGACGACGGACGCCGTGCGGCCGCAGGCGTCCTCGGACACGTCGTGCCGGTGACCTTGGACGTGACCGACACCGACGGGCTCGCGGCGGCGGCAGCGGCCGTCGAGGAGGCGGCGGGCGGAGTCGACGTGCTGGTCAACAACGCCGCGATCCACTACGACACCTGGCAGGACGCGGCGGCGCCCGACCTCGCCGTCGTCCGCGAAGCGTGGGAGACCAACGTGCTCGGGGCGTGGCAGACGACGCTCGCGTTTCTGCCGCTGCTGCGCCGCAGCGCCCATCCGCGGATCGTCATGGTGTCCAGTGAGGGCGGGTCCCTGGCCTCGATGGGCGGGGGCGCTCCCGCCTACCACGTGACCAAGGCGGCGCTCAACGCGTTGACGCGCACACTCGCGGGCGACCTGCGCCGCGACCGCATACTCGTCAACGCCGTCTGCCCCGGCTGGGTCGCCACCGACATGGGCGGCCCGGGCGGTCGCCCGGTGGCCGAGGGCGCGGCGAGCGTCCTGTGGGCCGTCGACCTGCCCGACTCGGGACCGACCAGCACGTTCACCAGGGACGGGCGCCCGATCCCTTGGTGATCACGCTTGGGAAAGACCCAGCTCAGCCAGCCGGGCCCGGTAGCGGCGGACGCTTGCGAGCTTGACGTCCTCGTAGCCGCGCACGAGTTCGGCGGCCTCGGCGGCGGCGACCGCGGTGGCGCGGTTCTCCGCTGACAGCTCCGCGGCCAAGCGGAGCACGAGCGCCCGGTACTCGTCGCGGAGCGCGCGCTCCAGCTGCCGCATCCCCGTGCGGCCGAAGGGGTCGAGCGGGGTGCCGCGCAGCACCTTCCCGTGGGCCAGCGTCTGCAGGACGGGGCGCATCCACGGGCCGAGCGCGAGCTTGCGACTGCGGCCCAGTGCCTTGAGCGTGGGCGGATGCAACCGGTAGCGCAGGCCGGTGCCGCCGGGGACCTCGGCGGCCACGCGGGCCTCGAAGGCCGGGTCGGTGAGCAGCCGCGCCACCTCGTACTCGTCCTTGTACGCGGTGAGCCGGTGCAGTCCGCGCGCCACGGCAGCGGAGAACGCGCCGACCTCCGATGGCGCCACAGCCTCGCCCAGCCGCTGCTCGGCCCGCCACACGGTGAGCACGTCGCCCACGTACCTTCGGGCGGCACGCGCGTCCTGGTACTCGGCGAGCAGGGCGGCCCTGATACCCGTCAGCCTGCGCGTCTCGCCGGCCAGCTCACCCAGCTCCGTCCACATCCGGGGGACGGGCACGGCGGGGCCCGCGGTGGCCGCGGCGAACGCGGCGGGGTCGGCGATCGCCGCCCGGCCCCAGCGGAACGCCGCCGTGTTGACGGCCACGGCCACGCCGTTCAGCTCGATCGCCCACTCGATCGCAGCGGCCGAGACGGGCAGCGCGCCCGACTGGTAAGCGGCCCCGACGAGCAGCAGGTTGGCGGGCATCGCGTCGCCGAACAGGGCGTTCGCGGCGGCCTGCGCGTCGAGCTGGACAAGCTCACGGCTGCGGCCTGCGATCCGGCTGAGCAGGGTCGGGAGGTCGGGGGCGGCCACCGAAGGGTCGCGCACCATCGCGCCCGTCGGCACCGGGCTGGTGGAGACCACCGCCGTCGTCGTCGCCGCGTCGGCGTAGTTGAGGTTGCGCGCGTCGGCCCCGACGAGCGCGTCGAACGCGAGGTAGCAGCCTGCCGTCCCGACCCGGTTGGCCGGACCGAGGGCGTGCGCGTCGGGCGCGATCCGCAGGTGCGACGTGACCGGCCCGGCCTTCTGCGACAGCCCGGTCTGGTCGACGCCGTGCACGGCGAGCCCGTCGCGGACCGCGGCCGAGCCGAGCACCTGGTTGACGGTGACGATGCCGGTGCCGCCGATGCCCGCCATGAAGACGTCGCCCGACCTCGGCAGGGCGACATCGGGCACCGACGGTGGTTCGGGGCGGTCTCGGCGCGCCGTCGTGGCCGTGGGATCGACCTCGACCGTCACGAAGGAGGGGCAGTCCCCCGCGAGGCAGGAGTAGTCGGTGTTGCACGAGGTCTGGTCGATGCGCGTCTTGCGGCCCAGCTCGGTCTCGACCGGCTGCACGGACAGGCAGTTGCTCTTCACACCGCAGTCGCCGCAGCCCTCGCACACGGCCTCGTTGATCACGACGCGGGTGCTGCGCACCGGGATCGCGCCGCGTTTGCGCAGTCGCCGCGACTCGGCCGCGCAACGCTGGTCATAGATCAGCACGGTGACGCCCGGCGTGGCGGCGAGCATGCTCTCAGCGTCCTGAAGGCGGTCGCGATGCCACAGGTCGACTCCGGCAGGCAGCGGCGTCAGCGCCCGGAAGCGCTCGGGCTCGTCCGCGCACACGATGATCCGCGCGACGCCCTCGGCGAGCAGCTTCGCCGCGAGCTGCGGCACCTCGAGCCCGCCTGCGGCGTCCTGCCCGCCGGTCATCGCGACGGCCCGGTTGTACAGCAGCTTGTAGGTGATCGACACCCCGGCGGCCACGCAGGCCTGGACAGCGAGCTGGCCGGAGTGCGCGAACGTGCCGTCGCCCATGTTCTGGAACATGTGCCCGGCCTCGGTGTAGGGCGCCTGGCCGATCCACTGGGCGCCCTCGCCGCCCATCTGCGTGATCGAGGAGACCACGCTCTCCTCGCGACCGGTGAGCGCCACCATCGCGTGGCAGCCGATGCCGCCACCCGCGACCGCGCCCTCCGGCACCACCGTCGAGCGGTTGTGCGGGCAGCCCGAGCAGAAATACGGGGTGCGCCCGATCGCCAGCAGCGGCAACGCCGCGGGGGTGCGCCCCGGCTCGACGAGCTCCACCCGGCCTGCCAGCACCCGGCGCAGCGGGCCTGCCAGTGCGGCGGCCGTGAGCTCTCCCGCCTCGGGGACGAGCGGCGCACCGGCCGCGTCCGTCGAGCCGATCACCGCTGGGGCCTCGGCGAGACCATAGAGGGCGTCGCGCACAGCGGACTCGACGAACGCCGACTTCTCCTCGACGACGAGCACGGTCGACACGCCGTCGGCGAACTCCCGCACGAGCTCGCGCTGGATCGGGTGGATCATGCCGAGGCGCAGCAGCCGGATCCCGGCCCGACGCAGTCCCTCGTCGTCGAGACCCAGGTCCGCCAATGCCTGGCGGACGTCGGTGAACGCCTTCCCGCCTGCGACGATGCCCAGCCACGCCGCGGCAGGGTCCACCTCGACGACGTTGATCGGGTTGGCGGCGAGGAACGCCCTGACCATGGCCCAGCGCGGGCCGTACATCTGCGCCTCGGCCTCCAGTGAGCCGGGCGGGACGAGCATCGGGTACTGCCGGTACGTCCACGGCGCGCCGTCCCACTCGAGAGCAGGCACGGTGACGTCCACGTCGGCGCAGGAGCCGTCCACCGAGAACAGGCCGTCGGCGACGTCTGCGGTGACCTTCATGCCGACCCACATGCCCGACGCGCGGGAAAGCGCCACGCCGTAGCGGCCCAGCCGCACGATCTCCTGCGCCGTGCCGGGATAGAGCACCGGGAGGCCGTAGCCCGCGAGCGTCCGTTCGGAGATGCAGGGAATCGTCGAGGACTTGCAGCTCGGGTCGTCGCCCGCGAGCACCAGCACGCCACCGCGGGGATGCGCGCCGCACATGTTGGCGTGGCGCAGCGGATCGCCTGCGCGGTCGACGCCGGGCGCCTTGCCGTACCAGACGCCGACCACCCCGTCGACGCTGCGGCCGTGGCCGGGCACCTCGACCTGGCTGCCCCACACCGCCGTCGCGGCCAGCTCCTCGTTGACGCCCGGCACGAGCGTGAGGCCCGCGTTCTCCTGCAGCTCGGTGGCGCGTGCGAGCGTCTGGTCGAGCCCGCCCAGCGGGCTGCCCTGGTAGCCGGAGACGAACGTGGCGGTGGAGCGCCCTTCGCGCGCGTCAGCAGCGTGCTGCTCGACGAGCATGCGCGCGATCGCCTGCACGCCCGTCATCAGGACGGGGCCCGCCCCTGCCCGGTAGCGCGCCGACAGCTCGAACTCGATCGGTGCCCGTTCCGCCAGCGTCATGCCAGGCCCTCCTTCGTCGGTCGTGCGCGGAAACCGTCGCCCTGGCGACGTTATCCGCGCACGGGCGGCGTCAGCCGCACGCTTCCAGCGACGCGCTCACCGACGCCGCGGCCCTGCGGACACTCTGCACGACCGCGACCTTTCGCGCCCCCAATACCCGCGAGGTCCCGCCCACCACCGAGATCGCCGCGACCGCCACCGTCCGCTCGCCGCGACGCAGCACAATCGGCGCCGCGAGGGACGAGATGCCCAGCGTGTGCTCCTCGCGGGAGGCGGCGAAGCCGTCGATGCGCACCTGGCGCAGCACCTGCCCGTACCGGCGGGGGTCGACGATCGTGAACGGGGTGCGCCGCTCGAAACCCCTGTCCAGGATCGCCCGCGCCATGGACGGGTTGAAGGCCGCGATCGCCTTCGCCGCGCTGGAGCTGTGGCCCGGCCCGCGCCGGTAGAGCTCGGTGTGGAACATGGTCCCCGCGCCGGTGCCCTCGAGGCGGTCGATGTAGAGCACGTCGGCGCCGACGGGGACCGCGAGCTGGGCGGTCTCGCGCAGCAGGTCCCGCAGCTCGCCCAGGACGGGAAGGGCGAGCTCGCGCAGCATCAGCCGGTCGACCGCGAGCTGGCCGATCTCGAACAGCCGCAGGCCCAGGCGGTAGCGGCCCGACGAGGTCCGCTCCAGCATCCCCGACGACGCGAGCGCGGCCAGCATGCGGCAGGCCGTGCTCTTGGCGATGCCCAGCTCGGCGGCCACCCGCGTCGCGCCCAGCTCGGCGGTGCGCTCGAAGCAGCCCAGCACGCCCATGGCGATGGAGACCGAGCGCAGCGGGGCGTCGTCGCGATCGTCGACCACGGCGCATTCCTGGACCACGGCGCTGTCCTGGACCACGACGCTGTCCTGGACCACGGCGTCGAGATCGGCGATCGTCATGACTCCCACTGCGGAAACTCGTCCGGCGGCGGCACGTTCACCTCGGTGACCCGGTTGCGGTAGGAGACCAGCGCCGTCTGGCCGCCCTCCCGCAGCTTCACCCGGATCTCCTCGGTGTTCAGGGGCTCGCCGGGGTCGTAGCCGTGTGCCCAGGTGGCGAAGGCGCGCATCGGGCCGGAGTGCGTGGCGGCGAGGATCCGGCGGTCCTCCGGGTGCTCCGCGATGAGCCGGTGGAAGCCGCGCCAGAACCGGCGCACACACAGTGCGGGGGGTTCGAAGTACATGAGCGGGATGGTCAACCACATCTGGATCGGGTCCGCCCCGCCGAGTTGCACACGGTAGAAGCGGTCGATCTCGACGAGCCAGCGCGGCCGGTCGCCCGCCGCCATCCGCTCCAGCTTCTCCATCGTCGACTGGTACTGCCGGAACGCCGAGGTCACGTCGCGCAGCCCGGCGGGCGTCCACACCCCGAAGTTGCGCAGCTCGGGGATCGGTTCGGGCTCGGTGAGGGTGATCTCCTTCCCCCACATGCCCATGCCGTCCTTGGCTCCGTTGTAGAGCTGGACGGCCGTCTGGCGTGCTCGGTTGGTGTCGGCGTGGACGAGCCGCACCCGGTCGCCGTCGTCCCAGCGGCGGGCGAGCTCGTGGCCGCGCTGGTGGGCCTGCCACCCGCCCATCGGCGTCAGGCCCGCGTCGGTGGAGTACCCCTGCGTGATGCCGTGCCGGATGATCGAGATCTCGCAGACGAACCTCTCCGACGCCCTGCGCTCGACCGGGGCGGCGATCTCCTTGCCCCGGGTGGCCGCGGCGAGCGCGGGGGTGAACGTCGCTCCGTCGAACTCGACGGTCTTGGCGCGCGGCGCGGTCTCGGTGCGTTCCCGGAAGCGGCGCAGGTACAGCGGTGTGGAGTCGGGCTCGGGCGGAGCGGCGACGGCGCCGTTCGTCGCGGCCTTGCTCGTCTTGGCCCCCTGGCGCTGCCGGTAGCGCGAAAGGTAGTTGGGCGCCTCGTAGCGGTCGATCGTGCGGGGGTCCTGGCCGTCGGTCATGAGTGCACCGTGAAGAAGCGCTCGTTGACCTGCCGGTGGTAGTAGAAGATCGCCCGGCCCATCTCCTCCTCGGTCCAGGTGATCGGCTCGAAGTCCGGGTCCACCCAGTAGCCGCCGGTGAACAGCTCGTTGCGGTTGCCGACGGGGTCGAAGAAATAGGTGGTGTAGCCACGGGTCACGCCGTGGCGCGTAGGCGCGATGTCGATCGGCACCCCGTGGTAGGCCAGCGTGTCCGCGGCGTCGCGGATCGCGTTCCACTCGTCGACCCAGAACGCGAAGTGGTGCAGTGCGCCGTTCGGCCCGGTGATGACGGCGATGTCGTGCGGGGTGTGGCTGCGCTCGAGGAACGCCGCGAGCTGATGGCCGTCGTTGGCGACGATCTGCTCGGTGAGGCGGAACTCCAGCAGCTCGGTGAAGAACGCCGTGAAGGCCTCGACGTCCTCGGCCATGACGAACACGTGGTCCAGCCGCGGCGGCGCGATGCCGACCAGGTTCTCCGGCCGGGGCGGGGGGTTGGTCATCGGCAGCATGTTCCCGAGGCGCTCCATGCCGTGGACCAACTCGACGAGGTGCCCCGACGGCGACTCGAAACGGATCGCCTCGCCCCAGCCCGGGCCCAGCTCGCGGGCGGCGTAGCGCTTCACCGGCACGCTTGCGGCCTGCAGCCTGTCGGTGTAGTAGTCCAGGTCGCCCGCCTCGGCGACCTTGAACGACATGTGGTCCAGGCCGTAGGTCGGGGCCTGGCGCAGGACGACGGAGTGGTGCTCGTGCTCGTCCCAGCACTTGAGGAAGACCCGGTCGACGCCGTCCTTGGTGTCGCGGTCGGTCTCGATGAGGCCGAGCACCTCGGTGTAGTAGGCGGTACACAGCTCGAGGTCGGGTACGCGGATCTCGACGTGCTGCAGCCGGAGAATGCGGTCGGACATGTCCCTACCCCTCGTCAGGTGTGCATCCGCAGGAACCGCTGCGCGACGACGTTCTCGTAGTAGAAGAGGCCCTTGCCGAACTCCTGCTCGGTCCAGGTGATGATCTCCTGGTCGGGGTCGACCCAGTAGCCGCCGGTGAAGACCTCGTTGCGGATGCCGAGCGGGTCGAAGAAATAGATGGTGTTGCCGCGGGTGACGCCGTGGCGCGTGGGGCCTTGGTCGATCTGCACGCCGTTGTAGGCAAGGGTGTCTGCGGCCTTGCGGATGTGGTCCCAGTCGTCGAGCCAGTAGGCCCAGTGGTGGAGCGCCCCGTTCGGGCCGTTGACGATCGCGATGTCGTGCGGCGAGTTCGTCCGGCCCGCGAGCCAGACGCCGAGCTGGTGGCCGTTGCCGTCCAGTACCTGTTCGGTGAGCCGCATCCCCAGGACGTCCTGGAAGAACCGGGCCGCCTCGCCGACCTCCTCGGCGTTGACCAGCATGTGGTCCATCCGCGGCGGCGCGATGCCCGGCATGTCCGGCGGCGGGACGGGCGCCGGGTTGCGCTTGCCGAGCACGTTGCCGGTCTTCTCGATGTCCCAGACCAGCTCCATGATCTGGCCCGAGGGCACCTCGAAGCGGATGGACTCGCCCTGCCCGAGCGCCTCGCCCTTGCTCACGCGCGTGACCTGGGCGCCGTAGTCGGCGAGGCGCTTCTCGAAGTCGTGGAGGTCGTCCTCCCGCTCGACGCGGAACGTGAACGAGTCGAGCCCGGTGCGCGGGTCGTAGCGCATCCGCAGTGAGTGGTGATCCTCCTCGTCCCAACACTTGAAGTACGCCCGGTCGTCGTCGCGGCGGACCTTCTGCAGGCCCATCACGTCGGTGTAGTAGGCGGAGGCGAGGTCGAGGTCCGGCGTACGGACGTCGATGTGGGCGAGGCGAAGGATGCCCATGGCCAATTCCTCCCGACCAAGGCGCGTTGCGCGACGGCGAGCGGGCATCCCGGTCGATCCCCAGCTGATCGCACCTTGCGGCTGAACGCTAACCCGCTTAGCGTTCCGGAAGAAAGGTAAGCAGTTCCGCATATCGGAACGAGGAGACCATGGATCCGGAGCGGATGCGCACGGCGGTGGCCGAGTACGTCACCGCGTTGCACGCCGCCTACCTCGCGCAGGCCGACACGTTCCCGCCCGCGGTCCGCGGTGGGATGCCGCTGCTGCGCGCGGAGGGTCAGCTGCACGTCGCGGCAGTGGGGGCGCGCAACCTGCACCTGCTCGCGACCCATGAGGGGCTCGGCCCGCTGCGCGGTCAGGAGGTCGCGGTCGACGGGGCCCTGCCGGGGCTCGCGTGGACGCTGCGGTTCTACGACCCGGTGGTCACGCCTGCGCTCGGGTTGATCGAGGAGCGCGAAGCGCCCGCCTACGCGGAGGTGCGCAACGCGCTGGGCGTCACGACCGTCGTCTACCACGTCGTCGCGCAACCGGGGTCGGGGCTGACGCCGCACCACGCCGGGCACGTGGGGTCGGGGCTCGCCGCGGGCCACACGGCCGCGGCGCGCGATTTCGAGACGATCCGCTCGCGCGTCAGGGGGCGGGAGGGGCTGGTCGACGAGCTCGTGGGCGCCGCGCACGCCGGTCTCCCCCGGGCCCAGGCACTGTTGGCCCACGCGATCGCGCCGCGCGACGACGCCGTGGCTGCGTTGGCGTCGTCGGCGAGCCCGGACCCCGACGAGGTGCGCAAGGCCCTCCTCGCCTCGGTCGGCGGCCGCCCCGGCTGGACCCCGCCCACCCCATGAAGGTGAGTTGTGCATCTCGGCACAGCGAGTGGGGGTTGGGCGCGGTGAGTCGTGCAGTTCGACACGGTGAGTCGTGCACTTCAGCACGGCCAGTTGGCCGAATCGGCACGCCGAGTTGGGACTTCGCCGCGGCCGCAGCTCGTGGGGACGCCCGTTCGCCCTGGAGGCAGTAGTGCGGATCGCGCAGGAGACAACGTGCGTCGTGAAGATCGCACCGAGACCGACAACTGCGTTGTTCGATCAACGATCACGTCGGGCTCACGACGATCACCTCGGCAGCGGCGTCGTGGAGCGTGTCGGTGCGCGGTGGATCGGCGACTCGGCGTGCTCGATCCCCCGACTCACCGTGTCGAAGTGCACGACTCACCGTGTCGAACTGCACGACTCGCCGTGTCGAAGTGCACGACTCACCGTGCTCACTCCCCCGACTCAGCGTGCCCCGTTGCACGACTCACCGGTGGGGGGGTGAGCTTTGAGTGACGCTGTCTTGGCCACCGTGCGGAACGCCGCGCGGCTGCTGAAGGAGTTCCGGTCGCGGGAGGAGTCGATCGGGGTGTCCGAGCTGGCGCGCAGGCTCGGGCTGGGGAAGTCGGGCGTGCACCGCCTGCTCGCGACCCTGGTGTCCGAGGGTCTGCTGGAACGGGACCAGCAGACCGGCGGCTACCGGCTGGGCATCGTCATGTTCGAGCTGGGCGAGGCCGTCAAGGTGCACCTGGACCTGCACGCAGCAGCCGGGCCCGTCCTCGCCCACCTCCGTGCGCACACGGGCGAATCGTCGCAGGTCGGAGTGCTCGACGGGGTCGAAGTCGTCTACGTCGACCGCCTGGAGTCGGCCCACTCGCTGCGCCTGTTCACCGAGACCGGACGCCGTGTGCCCGCGCACTGCACCAGTTCGGGCAAAGTGCTGTTGGCTCACCGCCCCGAACACGAACGAGAGGCGTTCCTGGCCCGGGGGCCGCTGCCCCGCCTCACCCCGCACACGATCGTCGAGGCCGCCGCGATGCGCGACGAGCTGGCCGGCGTCCGGGCGCGTGGCTGGGCCGAGGCGGTCGACGAGCGGGAGATCGGCGTGGCGAGCCTCGCCGCCCCGATCCGCGACCTCCACGGCGAGGTCGTCGCGGCGATCAGCATCGGCGCACCGGTGGCCCGCTTCGGCACGATCCCCCGCCGTCGGCACGCGGGCGCGCTCGTCGAGGCAGGCGAGGCGATCAGCAGGCGGCTGGGCTGGAACCCGGAGTCGGGGGTGCATTCCCGTGATGCCTGACCGACAGCGACACCCCGACCTTGCGAGGCCGCGTTCCAGCCAGCGGAACCGTCCGGATGACCTTCGCCCATGTCCCCGCCACAATCGGGCCCCGACACCCGAGGAGCCCGCATGCCACTGACCGACGCGCCCGCGAAGGCGCGGGCGCTCTACGACGCCCGCCGGACGCGGGTGCCGATCCCCCCGTTCACCGACGCGGACCCGGCGTTGGGGATGGCCGACGGCTACGCCATCCAGCGCGAGCTGATCGACCTGTTGCTCGCCGACGGCGACCGGATCATCGGTCACAAGGTCGGTCTGACCAGCAAGCCGATGCAACAGATGGTGGGCGTCGACTCGCCTGACTTCGGCCCGGTGCTCGCCTCCACCGTCTACCGCGACGGCGACACGATCCCGGTGAGCCGGTTCATCGCGCCCAAGATCGAGGCCGAGATCGTGTTCGTGCTCGGCGAACGGCTGATGGGCCCCGGCGTGACCGGCACACAGGCCCATGCGGCGATCGCCGGGGCCGTCGCCGCGATGGAGATCGTCGACTCGCGCATCGCCGATTGGCGGATCAAGCTCGCCGACACCGTCGCCGACCTCGCCTCCAACGGCGCCATGGCCACGTCCAGCCGCGTCGTCCCCATCGCAGACATCGACACCCGCCTCGTCGGCATGACGCTCACCCGCAACGGCGAGCTGATCGACACCGGCGCGGGCGCGGCGGCGTTGGGCGACCCCGTCGCCGTCGTCGCCTGGCTGGCCAACGTCCTCGGCGACGACGGCGTGGCCCTCGAACCGGGCCACATGATCATGACGGGAGCGCTGCACGCGGCCGTGCCGATGACTGCAGGCGACGTCTTCCGCGCGGAGTTCGACCGGCTCGGTCCGATCACGGTGAGGGTGGGCACATGACCACGATCAACCCGGCCACGGTCACGGACTACGGCAACCGCCTCCAGAAGGCCGTCGCCGACCGCACCGCCATCGACGCCCTGGACGTTCCCGACCTCGCCACCGGCTACGCCGTCCAACGCGTGCTGCGCGACGCCGCGGGTCCGCTCGTCGGCTGGAAGCTGGGTGTGACCAGCAGGGCGAAGCAGGCCCAGGTCGGGGTGGCCAGCCCCATCTACGGATTCCTCGCGGGCGCGAACGCCCTGGACATCGGCGAGCCGCTGTCGACCTCCGCGCTCATCCAGCCCCGCTGCGAGCCCGAGATCGTGTTCGTGCTCGCCCGCGACCTGGCGGGGCCGCACGTCACCGCGGCCGACGTGCTCGGGGCGTCGTCCGGGGTGGCGGTGGGCATCGAGGTGCTCGACTCCCGCTACCGGGACTACCGCTTCACCATGGCTGACGTCGTCGCCGACAACACCTCGGCAGCCCGCTTCGTCGTCGGTACCCCCGTGCCGCCCGCAGGCATCGACCTGCGGCTGGTCGGCGTCGTGCTGGAGAAGAACGGCGAGCTGGTCGCGACGGCCTCCGGTGCGGCGTCGCTGGGCCACCCGGCCGCGGCCGTGGCGTGGATGGTCCGCACGATGGCCGCGGACGACGAGGGGCTGCGCGCGGGCGACGTGGTGCTCTCGGGTGGACTGACCGCAGCTGTCCCGGTGGCGCCGGGCGATGTCGTCGTCGCCTCGGTCGACCGTCTGGGCACCCTCGAGCTCGCCTGCCGTTAGAAGAACAGGGAGGACAGCCATGCCGCTCGTCCAGATCACCTTGGCCAAGGGCCGCACGCCCGAGCAGTTGGAAGCGCTGGGCGCTGCGGTCACGGCCGCCGTCCACGAGTCGATCGGGGCGCCGCGGGAGAACGTGCGCGTCGTCGTCACCGAGTGCGAGCCGGAGCTCTGGTTCGTCGGCGGCGAGTCGCTCACGGCGCTGCGGGGCTCCGGCAGGCGCTGATGCTCGTCGCGCTCGGCGAGCCCGACGGCGACCCCCGGGTCGTCGAGTCGGCCGACGGACGCCGCTTCGCCGTCTTCCCGGTCGACGGCGGATTCCGGGTGACCGACGCGGAATGCCCCCACAACCGGGGTCCACTGGCGGAGGGCCGGATCGACGGGCGGACGCTGGTGTGCCCGTGGCACTGGTACCGCTTCGACCTCGACTCCGGACGATGCGCGACATCACCGCGCCACCACCTCGCCGTGCATCCGGTCGTCCGGGTCGACGGAGCCTGGTTCGCTGATGTCGGCACGAAGCCCGTCGCGCTGTCGTGGTCGGAGCGGCTGCGCGCACACGCCCGCGGGGAGCTTTGACCGGGTCAGGGGACCGAGAGCGTGACCGCCACCGGCTCGTCCACCGGGTGGGGCCGTCGCTCGAAGCGCAAGCTGCCGCGCAGCGTGCGGAGCTGGTCTCCTGTCGAGACCACCACCGCGACACCCATCGCGTTCTCGACGCCGTCGACGATCGAGCCGAGGATCGGGACGTCGCGGACGAACTCGCGCGCCTTCGACACCAAGCCCGGTGAGATGTAGTCGGCGGAGTTGTCGACCTTCGACTTCACGACCGCGGCCGTAGCGAGGATCGGATCGGACCCCAGGTCCACCCGCAGCGTCCCCGCGATCCGCGAATCCGGACGACGACGCCGCGACGTCCACGTGACGACGCCGTCGAAGTCCACGCGTCGATGCTGGTCGCGCGCCTCGACCTGCACCGTCACCGTGAAGGTCCAGGCGTCCGTCGCCAGCGTCAGTTCGTGCGGGCGGGTACCGGTGGCGTCGGCGCGAGACCTGTGCCCGGCGCTTCCGGTGCCAGCAACCAGACCAGGCCGATCACCAGGGCCAGCAGCACCAGGGCCACCAGCGTCCGTGTCCGTCGACGTCCCGGAGGAACGCTCATCGGGGTGATCGGCCCTTGCGCTTTTTTTGGCGGCCGGGCGCGGGTCGGCAACGGCAGGGGGTCGAGCTCCAGCGTCTCGCCGGGATCGGTCACGAGCACGGCGAGCGGGGGATCGTCGGGCTCGCGGGCGAAGACGTCGGCCCGGTCGACCAGGTTGACGAAGATCGCCGATCCGCTCGACTCGCCGTTCAGCAGGGCGCGGACGCGCGCTACGAACGCCGTCCGGCCCGACCTGCCGCGCACCGGCGCGATCCAGGAGCCGGGCAGGTCGGCCGCCTGCGGGTGCCGGACCGGGCCGCCCAGCCGCTCGCAGGCCTCGCGCAGCCGCGCGCGCACGACGTCGGCGGGCCCATCGTCGGTGTAGAGCCGGTCGACCACGTCGGCGGTGAAGACCTCGTCCAGCGCACGGCGCGCCCGTCCCTGCTCGCGCTGCTCGGCGACGTCGGCGAGCCACACCTCGACCAGCCGCACCAACGCCTCGCGGTCGACGTCGTCGCCGTCCTGCGCACCCTCGGCTACGACGGTGATCCGGTTCGTGCTGCCCGTCGGGTCGTGGCGCCCCGAGGGGATCGCGCCGACGTAGAGCCGCCAACCGAGCGCGTCGCGCTCGACGAGCACGGTGGGGTGGTCGAACGTCGTCTGGTCGCGGTAGTCCTGGTACCACCACGCCCGCGCAGGCCCTCCCCCGAGGAACTTGTAGTCGTCGGGCAACCCGCTCCCGCGGGTCTCGACATAGGTGGGCATGGCCGTCACAGACCCCGTGCGCGATGACCGAGCGGCCGGTCGGCGATGTCTCTCACGACCTTGTCCAGGGCGTCCACGCGGCCGCGGACCTCCTTGGCCCGAGCCCCCGCTTCCCACTCCGCCTGGTGCCGTCGGGCCCGCTCGCGGGTCAGCCACAACACGAGGTCCCGGAAGATCCCCTCGCTGCGGTCGGCGAGCTCACGCGCCTGGTCGTGCGCGGAGTCCGCGCCTTCGGCGGAGAGCTTCTCCGCCGCCTGCCGGGCCTCCATGAGATGGCGGCACAGCGCGGCGAGCACGTCGTCGACCCCCTTGGGGGCCAACGTGGCGTTGCCGTTCAGCGCCTCGGGGCGCAGCTGGAACGTCGGCGCGAACCGCCAGCTCCCCTCGTCGACGCCTGCGGGGATCCACTCGGCCGACCGCAGCTCGACGCATCCGATCGTGTCGACGGGGCAGTAGAGCTGGTCGACGCCGCCGTACTCCCGCCGGACGCGGTCGATGACCTCGCCGTACTCGTCGTGGAAGCGGCGGAAGAGCTCCTCGGAGCGATCGATGCGGCCGCCGTTGTCGTCGAAGTACGACTCGCACTTGACGGGGCAGTACACGAGCAGCGCGGGCTCGTCCTCTCCGGCGACCTTGCGGCCTGCCGCCCAGTCGCCCGCGACCTTGACGACGTCCGCTATGCGCAGGATCGCAGGCCACGCCCGCTTGTACTCCTGCAGCGCCGCCTCCATCAGCACTCCGGCGTCGACCGGCACGATGAGGACGCTGCTCTCCTTGATGAACCGGAGGCACTCCTGCCAGTCCTGCTCGCGCCCCTCCGGGCGGGTGATCGGGTTCAGCCAGCCTCCGGGGAAGTCGAGCAGGTCGAACCGGACGGCCGCGCCCGGCACGCCGGAGTCGAGCAACAGCGTGAAGTGTTGGGGCTCGTTCGTCTGCCGCAGACTCTCCGGCTGGAACGCACCGGCTTTGAGCGCGCCCTGCAGCCCCTGCACGGTCAGCGCGATCAGCCGCTCGGTCCGCGGGTCGCCCGCGCTCATCGTGACCGAGGAGCCGATGAGCATCTGCTCGCCACCGTGCAGCATGCTGGCGACGATCGAGGTCTTCCCCACCCGCGTCGGGCCCAGCATGCTGATCTTGTACGGCAGCTCTTCCCGCTCGCTCATGACCCCTCCGCCGTTCCCACTTCATTGATCCGTGCATCGACCGCCCGCACCGCGCGGCGGACCCTGGCGACCCTGGCGTCGTCCAGCTCGATCCCCTCGTAGACGCCGGGCCAGATGCGGTCGCGGTAGCTGCGGGCCAGTCGTCGAAAGTCCCGCTCCGAGTCGCGTGAGCGGATGAACGCGTCGTCGAACTGCTCGACGAACGCCTGCACGACCAGCGTCGGGGTCACCGTCTCCTGCAGGAGCGCGTTGCGGATCATGTGCGCGGCCTGGTGTGCGCGTCCCGTCACGAAGATGTAGAGGATCTCCGCCCCCTGCGCGGTGGTCGCCACGGTGATCTGTGGTTTCGGCACCCCGGTCTCGGGATTGCGCACCTCGAAGTTGAGGAGGTCGATGAGGCGACCCCGCACCCGCGGGTACAGCAGCGTGCGGTAGTCCAGGCGGATGTCCAGCACGTCGGCGACCGCCTGCGAGAGCGCCGGACACGGCTCGCTGCCCTCCTCCAGCAATGCGGCGAGACCCTCCAGGCCCGCCCGTCCGTCGAGGCCGTCGAGCAGGTCACCGGAGGACTTGCGCAGGATCTCGACCAGCCTGCCCCACACCGCATCCAGGCGGCGGGTGAAGAAGTCGTCGAGGGTGCCGAACCGACGCCCGACCTCCACCCGGATGCGGTTGAGCTGGTCGACGGCGTACGGCGCGGCGTTGCGCTTGTCGGCCATCGAGAGCACCGCCTCCTGGCACCACTCGTCGTGCCCCTCGTCGAACCCGCCTTCGACCCAGTCGACGATGTCCTGGTAGCCCGCCTCGACGGCGACGACGAAGTCCTTGTCGTCCTGTTCGCCCTCGACGAGGCGCGTGAGCTCGTCGCGGTAGGCACCCAGGTCGGACGCCATGTGTTTGCGCAGCCGGTCGACGCGCTGGTCGAGGTTCTCCGCAGGCGCGACCGTGCTGCGCTGGAGCTGCTGCAGCGCGGACCGGATGTCGCCGAGCGCGGCGTTGATCCGGGCGGCGAGTGCGGTCGCCTCCTCCTCGAGGCCGTCCAGAACCTGTCGGTCCATCACCGGCAACCGACCTGCCAGCGCATCGAGGAACGGCTCGAGCAGGCCGTCGAGGACCTCCTCCGTGGACGCCGCGTCAGCGCTGTAGACAGTGAGGAACCGACCGTCGACACCTGCATTGACCTGGCGCCGGATGTCGTCGGTGAGGTTGGCCACGAGCTCGGGGAGGTCCGTGGCTGCCCGGTTGACCACGAGCGCGACGAAGTCACGACGGTCGCGGATGCGGCCCCGCGCCTGGTCGATCAGGCCCAGCGCCTTCACGTCCTTGTCGCCCCAGAAGGCCATGCCTTCGATCGGACGCTTCACCACCAGCACGGCGTCGACCTCGTTGCGCAGACCCGCGACGTGCTGCTCCTCGGCCTTCGGGTCGATCTCCCCGAGTCCGGGAAGGTCGACGATACCCAGCTGCGCCACCGCGGTGCGGGGGAACTCGGTGTCGATGCGCACCTCCCTGACCGCGAGGTACCGGCGGGCGGCAGGCTGCCCCGCGTTGAGCTCCTCGTTGGTCGGGTAGGCGACCCACGGACGCAGCCGGGTCAGGTCGTCGATCACCCGCTCGCCGCCGACGAGATCGCCCGCGTAGCTGTCGAGCGAGCGCTGCATGGAAAGCAGCCTCCGTGCGTGCTCGACCTCCCCTGGCCTGGGGTCGGCCGTGGCGGACGGCTCCGTATAGGTCCAGTTCCGGAACTCCTCGACGGTCGCGGGTCGGGCCGTGAGCCCCAGCTGGTCGTGGAACGGGCCGACCACCTCGTCGAGGAAGGACTGCTCGGTGTGGAGGCGGATCACCGCACGGCGGTGGACCGTCGAGTGGAAGATGCGGCTGCGCACGGCGGTGACCGGGATGCCGGAGCCGGTCGGGATCTGGTCCTCGCCCAAGCCGGTGAGCCGCTGGAGCAGGGTGCTCTTGCCGACCCTGGCCACACCGCTGACGCCGAGGTTGATGGTCGGGCGGAGGAACCGGGTCTCGACCACGCGACACGCCTCGACGAGTCCCGCGGCGGCCGCCCGCAGCTCGGCGGCCTGCTCCAGCACCAGCCCGGCGCGGGCGTCGTCAGGGGTCTTCGGGTGGTTGCGCAACGCGTCGAGCGCGGACGCCAGCTGGTCCAGCTCGGCCTGCACGTTGCTCCAGCGCGCCAACTCGACCCGTACCGCAGGCAGCTGTGTTCCGCGGGCGCGCAGCAGCGCGTCAATCCGTCGCTGGACGTCGGTCATCTTCAGCGTCACCCTCACGAGATCGAGGCCGGGAGCCTGTTCGACCCCTGACGACGACCCAAAGTAGTCGACGCGGCGCCGTCCGCAGACTCACCGTACGCAGATCGTGCTGCGGATACTTCGCGCCTGCTGATCTGTCCCGAAGGGCATCGGTGATCGGCGGGCTACGGGTACGGTCTTGGGCAACGCAGCGAGCACGGGAGGTGGGTTGTTCCGGCGGTCCGAGCGGCGTGACGAGGCTCCCGACGCTCCCGTGCGCGCCGCCGCCAGCCAGGCCTTCCTCGCCCTCGACGACGAGCAGCGCGCCGCGGCCGACGCCGTGCGCACCGCCGACGAACTGGGCGGCGGTGCTCCTCTCGGCGCGGAGTGGGCGCAGGTCGCGCAAGCGGGCGACCGCGCGACCGAGGCCTATCTGTCCACCATCGCCCAGTTCCCGCTCGACGGCACCGGCCCGGTCGCGGGCGCCCGGCAGGCCGACGAGCGCGCGCTGCGCGAGATCGAGGCCGCCCGTGAGTTGATCCGCCGGTTCCGGGCCACGCACGCCCGCACGCTCGACGAGGCGGCGCACGTCCTGCGGGCCCTCCCGGTTGCCGTGCAGGAGGCGCGGACCGCGCTCGTCGCGGCCCGCTCCGCCGTCCAGACGGCCGACGCGTCCGGCATCCGGTCGCGGCGGGCCGCCGAGCGGCTGAGCGAGGCCGAGCGGGCCGCGGCGCAGCTCGACGCGACGAGCACCGGCATCCGCGAGCGTCGGGCGATCGCGGTGCGGACGCTCGAGCTGGCGCGGGCGGCAGCCACGCTCGCGTCCGAGGCACCGCGGGCGGCGGCGGGCGTCCGGTCGGCGTTCAGCAGCATCGCGACCCGGCGGGCCGCGGCCGAGACGAAGGGCGAGCGGATCGAGCCGACGCTCTCGGCGCTTCGGCGGGAGTTCTCCGAACCGTGCTCGCGCGACCTCACCGGCGCCCACGCGCAGCTCAACGAGGCGCTGGCGGCGGCGGACACCGCCATCGCCACGGCCCACGCCCGCGCCGACGCTGGTGAGTGGGACGACGCCGCCGACGCGATCGCGGCCGCCCGCGCCCAGCTTGCTCGGGCCGAGGAGGCCCACGACGCCGTGACCGGCCGCCTCGCCGAGCTGCGCGAGGTCCGCGCCGACCCCGCCAAGCTCGCCGCCGACACGCGGTTCGTGCTGCGCGACGCCCAGCGCCTGGTCGTCGATCGTGGCCTGGTCAAGCGCCTCGGCCCGATCCTCGACGCCCAGTCCGTCCGCCTGCAGAACGCCCAGAACCGGCTCACCGGCGTGCACCCCGACTACTGGCTCTACCTGACCGAGCTCCGCGGCGTGCGGCAGCGGGCCCAGGAGGTCGTGGCGCAGGCGCGCGCCGCCGCCGAAGGCCCGTGATCGCCGGATGCGGGAACTGAGCGGTGCTGGTGCACCTGTCGGCCCTGGCTCCGGTGATCACGGCCGGGGCAGGCTCAGTGGGCGGGCTCGTGGCCCGTCGCGACCGCGCCCGTCGGCGTGATCTCGCCCGTCCAGCCGCAGCCGGTGCAGGAGCAGTAGAAGCGCCGGTCGGCGGCCTCCCAGCACTCCGTCGCGATCGCCAGCGACCCTGCGCACGCCGGGCAGAACCGCGGCACGTCCCGCCGGTGCGCGGCGGCGTCGGCCGCGAACCTGCGGTCGACCGCTCCCACCCGCCCCGGGGGCTGCCCTCCCCCGGCCGCGCTCA